>WJJG01000096.1 GCA_014729815.1 Candidatus Eiseniibacteriota bacterium | reverse complement strand
TCCACGAGGGTCCGCTCGGGCGTCGTGACCCGCAGAGTCCTGCCCCCGCGAGAAACCTCGGTCGTCCAGGGGACCTTGACCTCCTTCCGCGACGAACGCGCCCTCGCGCGAGGCCGCAGGGCTTTCGGGTGCGAGAGGAACCTGATCGTGGTTCTCCCCACCACGACGGGCGAACGCCGGCGCGCCGTACAGACGGTGCAGGTCCACCAAACGGAATGCCCCTGCCCGAGAAGATCGAGGGCGGAGTGATAGGCGAAGACCGCATCGGACCGGATGGCCGCCGCGGCCAGGAAGGCGTCCGGTTCGTGGCTCTCGGGCGCCACGCCGACCGGCACGGTGGCATAGACGCCGTTGGCCAGTCGCTTCAGTCGTCCCTGACTGAGGTAGTAGCGCACGCGATACTCGGCGAGGCTCTTCTCTCCGCCGAGGTGCCTGGCGAACTCCTCGACCGTGAAGACCCGGTTCTTCTCCATGAAGTCGGTGGATCGCTGGGTAGTCCGTTGCTGGTCAGCGCGATTTCTCATAGATTATTTATCGACTTCCTCTCCCAACAACAACATGTGGATCGAAGCTATTCTTATTGAGCGCGGAAAGCGATAAGATTTCTATCATTTTTTGGACTTAACAGCAACAACAACTCCACGGGTTCGGACACCGAGCGCTAGCAGACAAGCTGGTCGATTCCTATTGTTTTCATTTCCCATGTGAACGATAATAGCCCCAGGCGCTATTCACGTATGCGAAAGTAAGAGGCTGCGATGCCCGGCTCCAGGCAGCGGCCGCACGGCCGCCGAATCCGTTGCGCGGGAGGCTATTACGCCTACGTGCCGGATCCCCTGCCGCCTCCGCTGGCTTGGAGCGCGGAGCTGGTGGGGGCGCTCTCGGCCGCCGACCGGGCCGTCGGCCGCCTGGCCGGCGAGGGGCGCCGGCTGGCCGATCCCGACATCCTCATCCGCCCCTTCGTGCGCCGCGAGGCGGTCCTCTCGAGCCGCATCGAGGGCACCCAAGCCACCCTCGGCGAGCTGCTCGCGGCCGAGGCGGGAGCGGCGGTCGAGCGCAGCCCCGATGAACTGCGCGAGGTGGCCAACTACGTCGTCGGCCTCGAGTACGGAGTTGAGCGACTGCAAGCCATGCCGCTCTCTCTGCGCCTGGTGCGCGAGCTGCACGAGAGATTGCTGCGCGGCGTGCGGGGCGAGGTCGCCACGCCGGGCCAGTTCCGCGCCAGCCAGAACTGGATCGGCCGCCCGGGCAGCACGCCGGCGAACGCCTCCTACGTGCCGCCGCCTCCCGATCGGCTGATGGACTGCCTCGGCGATTGGGAGCGCTTCCTCCACGATCGCTCCCTGCCCCCGCTGGTTCATGCCGCGCTGGCGCACGCGCAGTTCGAAGCGATCCATCCCTTCCTCGATGGCAACGGGCGCGTCGGACGTCTGCTGATCACCCTGCTGCTCGTAGCGGGCGATCTTCTCCCCTCTCCCCTGCTCTACCTGAGCGCCTGGTTCGATGTCACGCGGCGCGACTACTTCGCCCACCTTCTCGGCGTGACCGAGCGCGGCGAGTGGGAGGAGTGGCTGATCTACTTCCTGCGCGGCACGACCTCGCAGGCCGAGGATGCTCTCGGGCGCATCCGGCGCATCGACGGGCTCTGCGCGAGCTGGCGCGAAAAGCTGCGCAGCGTCCGCTCGCGGCTCCCCGAGCGCGCCATCGATCTCTTCGTCGAGAACCCGTTCCGCAGCGTCCCCGGACTCGCCGAGCGGCTGGGCGTGGCCTTCACCACCGCGCAGCGCACGATCGATCACCTCGAATCCGCCGGCATCGTCGAGCCGACCAGCGAGGCGAGGCGCAATCGCATCTACTGCGCCCGCGCCCTGCTCGCGATCCTCGAGGAGCCGCCGACGCTCCCGCGTAGCGGCCGGTCCCACGCAAGGAGAAGCGCCTCATGACCCCCGAGATCTCCGAACGCGCCCTCGAAGAGGCCATCGAACGCACCCTGCTCCGCCACGGGCCCGACGCCTACCCGGGCGACTCGACAACCGTGCGGGAGCGGGCTTCCTACGGCGACGATCCAACTCCTGGCGGCTACCACAAACGTCAGCCCGAGGAGTACGACCGCGCGCTCTGCGTGATCCCCCGCGACGTAGTCGACTTCCTGATGGCCACCCAGCCCCGGGAGTGGACCCGGCTGCGCCAGCACTACGGCGAGGACGTCAAACCGCGCTTCCTCGCCCGCCTCGCGCGCGAGATCGCCCGCCGCGGAACGCTCGACGTTCTGCGCAAAGGGCTCAAAGACTCCGGCTGCAAGTTCCGCTTGGCCTACTTCCATCCGGCCAGCGGGCTCAACGAGGAGCTGCAGCGCCTGCACGCCGCCAACCTCTTCGCCGTCGTCCGCCAGTTGCGCTACAGCGAGAAGGGCGGGCAGAGCCTCGATCTCGTGATCTTCGTGAACGGCCTGCCGATCTTCACCGCCGAGCTCAAGAACCGCTTCACCGGGCAGAACGTCGAGAACGCCATCCGCCAGTACAGGACCGATCGCGATCCGCGCGAGCCGCTCTTTGGCTTCGGGCGCTGCCTGGCCCACTTCGCCGTCGATCCCGAGCTCGTCTTCGTGACCACCCGCCTCGCGGGCGCCAAGACGCGCTTTCTGCCCTTCAATCAGGGTCGCGACGACGGCGCCGGCAATCCCCCCGTGCCGCCCACCCGACCCGGCTACCCGACCGACTACCTTTGGGAGCGGATCTGGGCGCGCGATAGCGTGCTCGATCTGATTCGCCAGTTCATCCATGAGGTCGAGGACGAGGACGAGAAGGGTCGCAAGACCGGCCAGCGTTTCCTGATCTTCCCCCGCTACCAGCAGCTCGACTGCGTGCGCCGCCTGATCGCGCACGCCCGCGGCCACGGCACCGGCGAGCGCTACCTGATCCAGCACTCCGCCGGCAGCGGCAAGAGCTTCACGATCGCCTGGCTGGCCCACCAGCTCTCGGTGCTGCACGATGCGGACGACCGCCGCGTCTTCGATTCGATCATCGTCGTCACCGACCGGCGCGTGCTCGACCGGCAGCTTCAGCGCACCATCCGCCAGTTCGAGCAGACCCTCGGAGTCGTCGAGAACATCGATCAGACCTCCCGCCAGCTTCGCGAGGCGCTCGAGGCGGGCCGCACGATCATCGTGACGACCTTGCAGAAGTTCCCCGTCATCGCCGAGGAGATCGGCCAGCTCGCCGGGCAACGCTTCGCCGTGATCGTCGATGAGGCCCACTCCTCGCAGTCCGGAGAGACGAGCACGTCGGTCAAGGCGGTACTCCGCGTCAGCACGCTGGAGGAGGCCGAGGGCGAGGAGGGCGGCGAGAAGCCGGATCTGCAGGATCGCGTCGCCGAGCAGATTGCCTCGCGCAAGTGGCCCGGCAACACCAGCGTCTTCGCCTTCACCGCCACACCGAAGCCGAGGACCCTCGAGCTCTTCGGCCGCAAGCGGCCCGACGGGCGGATCGAACCCTTCCATCTCTACAGCATGCGCCAGGCGATCGAGGAGAAGTTCATCCTCGATGTGCTCCAAAACTACACCACCTACAAGGCCTACTGGCGGCTGCTCAAGACGATCGCCGACGACCCGCGCTACGACAAGCACAAGGCCGAGTATCTGCTCAAGTCGTTCGTCGAGCTTCATCCGCATGCTATAGACGAGAAGATCGCCATCTGCGTCGAGCACTTCGCCAGCCAGGTGGCGGGCGAGATCGGCGGCCGCGCCAAGGCGATGATCGTCACCCGCTCGCGCCTGCATGCGGTGCGCTACAAGCTGGCTCTCGATCGCTATCTCGCCGAGAAGAAGCACCCCTGGAGGGCGCTGGTGGCCTTCTCGGGGGCGGTCCAGGATGGTGGCGCCGCCTACACCGAGTCGGGCATGAACTCGGTCGGCCGCGAGCGCTCGATCAGCGAGCGCCAGACGGCCAACGAGTTCGCCAAGCCCGACTGCCGCTTCCTGGTCGTGGCGAACAAGTTCCAGACCGGGTTCGACCAGCCGCTGCTGCATACGATGTACGTCGACAAGAAGCTCGGCGGGGTCAACGCCGTCCAGACCCTCTCGCGGCTCAATCGCACCCATCCCGCCAAGAGCGGCACGATGGTCCTCGACTTCGCCAACGGCGCCGAGGAGATCCAGAAGGCCTTCGAGCCGTACTATGTCACGACCCTGCTCTCGGAGGAGACCGACCCGAACCTGCTCTACGAGGTCCAGGGCCGGCTGCTCGACTTCGGCGTCTACACCGGCGAGGAGGTCGAGGCCTTCGCGCGCGTCTACTTCAATCCCAAGGCCACTCAGGACCGCCTGCATGCCGTCCTCGAGCCGCCGCGCGAGCGCTTCGCCGAGCTCGCGGCCGAGGAGCAGGCCGACTTCCGCGGCCAGCTCAAGGACTACGCGCGCCTCTACGCCTTCCTCGCTCAGGTCCTGCCCTTCGCCGATCCCGAGCTCGAGAAGCTCTACGTCTTCGCCCGCCACCTCCGCCGCCTGTTGCCGGCCGATCGCGCCGAGCTGCCGCGCGAGGTGCAGCAGAACATCGATATGGAGTCCTACCGCATCCAGCAGACCAGCCGCGGGCGGATCCAACTCGATCGCGGGATCGGGCTGGTGGATCCCGCCGGCAGCAAGCCCCACGCGATCGGCGACGCCGAGGAGATCGAGCCGCTCTCGCAGATCATCGCGGCCCTCAACGAGCGCTTCGGGCTCAATCTGGGGCCCGAGCACCGCGTCGCCCTCGAGCACATCCGCTTGGCCCTCGATACGGACGCCGGCCTCGATGCCAGCGCGCGCGTCAACACGCGCGAGAACGTGCGCCTGACCTTCGATCCCAAGGTCGAGGACAAGTTCCAGGAGATCGTCGATACGAATTTCGAGCTCTACAAGCGCATCACCGACGATCCCGACTTCGGCCGCGCCCTCAAGGACTTCCTCTTCGACGACTACATCCGCCGCCATCGCCGCGTCGAGGAGCTGCTGAAGCTGCAGGAGTCGAAGACCCTGGAGTTCAAGTCCAGCCTGCGCTGGAGCCTCAAGGAGGATCGCAAGGACGACGTCCACGTGACCCACGCGGTCCTCAAGACCATCGCCGCCTTCCTCAACACCGAGGGCGGGGATCTCCTGATCGGCGTCGACGACGACCGCCGGGTTCTCGGCATCGAGCACGATCGCCTCGAGAGTGATGATAAGTTCATGCGACACCTCGCGCAGGTCGTCCAGAATGGCCTCGGAGCCCCGGCCAGCACTCTCATCGATCCGCGGACGCAGGTGGTCGCCGGCAAGACGGTGTGTCTGGTGAGCTGCCAGCGCAGTCCCGTCCCGGTGTTCCTCAAGTGGAAGGGGCTCGAGAAGTCGACTCGCGGAGACTTCTTCGTGCGCAGCGGGCCGCGGACGATCCGGCTGGATGCGGCGGATACGGAGAAATACGTCGCGGGGAGGTTCGAGGCCAAGTAGAGAACGACGGGATCCAAGATGCTTCGCGCGCGGCCGCGAGTTCCCCCCCTGGACTGACCCAATCGGCAAGCTGAATGCGCAAGCGCATGGGCGAATACCACATAGGAGGTAATCTCCAGAAGCCACACGCTTGAGAGC
>WJJG01000095.1 GCA_014729815.1 Candidatus Eiseniibacteriota bacterium | reverse complement strand
CTTCTCTTTCATACCGGAGCGGGGCAGCGTTGGGGCTGGTTGCTGGTCCTGCGCGAGCTTGTCGATGGCGGCACCTGGCGGCGTGCGGCCCGTGCGGCCCCCGAGCGGTTGAACGCGACCCCTCCCCTGGCCGGCCTCCTGGCCGGCGCGGCTCGATGGACTCTCTGGGAGCGGCGCTGCGACCGGATCCTCCTCGTCGCTCTGGGGATCGTGCTGGGTTTCTGGCTGGGCGGCGGCGTCCGGCCTAACATGGGCTGGTTGAGCCTCCTGGCGCCCGCCGCCGGCCTGGGGCTGGGAGCGGCCGCAGGCGCGGGCGGGCGGGGGGCGGTCCCGTCTCACTGGGAAGGCGGAATCGGAGTTCTCGCCGCGCTTCTCGTGGCGCTCATCATCACCGCCCTGGAGACCGCCTCTTGAAGCGCGGCCGGGAATCGGGCAGTTTCGGGGAAACATATTCGTGAAGGAAGCAGAAATCCGCGTTCGCAATCGACCCGGGATTCACGCCCGGCCGGCGGCCGAGCTGGTCAAGGTCGCCGATCAGTTCGCCTCGGAGATCTTCCTGGAAGGCAACGGCGTCACCATTAACGCCAAGAGCATCATGGGTGTTATGATGCTGGCGGCCGTCACCGGTACCGTCTTGAAGATTCGCGCCGTAGGTGAAGACGAGGAGGCGGCGGTGGCGAGTCTGGTGGACCTCATCAACTCGGGCTTCGGGGAGGAAATGGAAGATGCCGGATAGGACGAAGCCGCCGGCCACCGAGACCTTGACCGGGGTCTCCGCCGCTCCCGGCTTCGCCGTAGGCAAGGTCCATCTTCTCGACGGTCCGCGGCAATATCAGATCAAGGAACGCTCGCTGGAATCGCACGAAGTGGCGGGCGAAGTGCGTCGCCTGCGCAAGGCGATGCGACAGGCGCGTGACGAGCTGAGCGCCATCTGCAACGGCATCGATTCGCCGCCCGACGATCCGGGCCTGCAGCTCTTGACGGCCCATCGCATGATCCTCGAGGATCGGTCGCTCCTGAACACCATCGTGGAGACGATCAAGAGCGACCGCGTCTCCGCCGACGGCGTCGTCCACCGCGTCTTCACCGAATACATCAGCCGCATGGAAAACAGCGACGGAGAGTACTTCCGCGCGCGGGGCGAAGACATGCGTGACGTCCTGCGCCGGATTCTGGGTCAGCTTCTGGAGCTGGACGCGCAGGCTGTGAAGTCGATCCCCAAGGACGCCATCCTCGTCGCCCCGGAGCTGAGTCCGTCGGAGAGCGCGTGCCTCGATCCGCGGCGCATTCTCGGCATCGCCACCGATCACGGCGGACCGACCAATCATGCCGCAATCATGGCCCGCAGCCGCGGGATCCCTGCCGTGCTCGGTCTGGGCAACATCACTGCCCGCGTGCGCGAAGGCGACACGATCCTGCTCGACGGCAACCACGGCCGCGTGCAGCTGCGGCCCGGTCCGGCCGAGCTGAAGGCGTTTCGCAAGCTGCAGGAGGAAGAGCGACGGATGCGCGTCTCGCTGGGGCGCCTGGCGCGCCTGCCGTCGCACACCAAGGATCTGCAGCGCATCCCGCTCCTGGCCAACATCGAGGTGCCCGACGACGCCGACCTGGCGTTGAGCGAGGGGGCGGAGGGGATCGGCCTCTATCGCACAGAGTTCTTCTACTCGCGGCGCGCCGGCTGGCCCACCGAGGAGGAACAGTTCCGCGCCTACCGCCGCGTGGTGCGCAAGATGCGCAATCGCCCGGTGGTCATCCGCTCCATGGACGTGGGCGGCGACAAGTTCGCCATGGCGAGCGGCATCGGCCGCGAGAGCAATCCTTTCCTCGGCATGCGCGGCATCCGCTTCTCCCTGGCGCACCCCGAGATCTTCCGCACGCAGCTGCGCGCCATCCTGCGCGCGGCGGCGCTGGGCAACGTGCGCATCCTCCTGCCGATGGTCAGCAGCCTCGACGAGGTGCGCGAGGCGAAGCGCCTCCTGGGAACGGTCCGCCGGGAGCTGGAGCGCGAAGGAGTGCCGATCCGCGCCCTGCCGATCGGCGTCATGGTGGAGATCCCCTCCATGGTCGTGCTCTCGGATCTTCTGAGCCGTGAGGTCGACTTCCTGAGCATCGGCTCCAACGACCTCATCCAGTACACGCTGGCGGCCGACCGCGGCAATGAGAATGTGGCGCACATCTACAATCCGTTCCACCCGGCGATCCTGCGCTCCATCTACCAGACGGTGGAGAGCGGCCACCGCGCCGGGATCTCGGTCTCCTCCTGCGGCGAGATGTCGGGCGATCCGCTGGCCGTGCTGCTGCTTCTCGGCCTCGGCGTTGATCAGCTGAGCGTCTCGCCGTCGCGATTGAAACCGGTCAAGCAGATCATCCGCTCGGTGACGATCCGCGATGTGCGCCACATCGTGGAGGACGCGCTGACCTGCGCCACCACGCTGGAGCTGCGCGAGCTCTTGACGCGCAGCTTTCCTGCCGCGGCCGAGTTGGTTTGGCCCGACGTCCCCGACGATTCCGAACCGGCCGAGCCGGCGTCGTGAACGGGATGGCGTCCTCCCCGAACAGCTCTGATCCACGCACACCTGATCCGATGCTGGACTGGAT
>WJJG01000094.1 GCA_014729815.1 Candidatus Eiseniibacteriota bacterium | reverse complement strand
TTCCCAGGCCAGCTCCGCGCCGATCGAAGCCACCGGATAGCCGGTGGCCGGATCGTCATCGGTATCGAGGTAGAGTGTGAGCTGATTGTCGCTCTGCAGGATCAGATCGCAGCCTACTTCACAGCGCAGGAAGAGCTGCTCGGGATCATCGGCAATCCAGACGCGGCCCAGATCGATCCCGCTCGGTCCCCCGTCTCCGGATGGGTCTTCCCACGCCGGCGCGACGGCCTCCCAATCCGCCATCAGGCCATCGAGGGCGATGCGGTGCACCTCGGCCCTGAGCGCCGGGGCGCACAACACCAGCGCCCCGAGACACAGCACCAGTGTCTCGGGCCACAGCACCTGTCGCGCGGGCCCGCGCGCGTCGGCGCGCGCCGCGCCTTGCCGATCCCGTGGGCCTTCGTTCATATACCGAGTGTATCGCAATCGAGCCTGGGCTGTGAAGATGCGATGCCTTGTCAGCCGCGGCGCAGGACGAGTAGAATGGCGGTTTTCGGCAACTGCCCCCGGTGCGCGTGGATGCGACCGTGGCGGAGAAGGCCCAGCGGATCGTGCACATGCGGGCTGAGGCCCCTCGGACCCAGGAGAAGCGGATGCCGCCCAATCCTCCCCCCGACCCGGTCTTCGCCGAGATTCTCGGTTGGGCCAAGGGCTTCGCGCAGCAGGAAGGTGCCGCGCAACTCGACACGCACCACATCCTCCTCGGTGCGCTGCGCTCCGAACGCGGACTTCCGCTGCTCGGGGGGCTCCTGTGGGGCGAGCATCCGCCGAACGATTGGCTCCCCGTCGATCTCCTCGCGCGCCTGCGCGAAATCGAGCACCCGGTCGTCGACCGGAGATTCGATCTGACACCCGAGCTGAAGTCGATCACCGATGAGATCTGGTCGCGCTACGGCGCGCTGCGCGCCGACCGCCTGCTCGAGGCGGTATTCGAGGCGTTGCGCGAGCGGGAATCCTGGGTGGCGGCCCTGGCGCCCAGCGGCGACCCCGCGACGGGACCGGGCGCGCGCCAATCGATCCGCGAGCTGCTCGACGACGCGGCCGGCCTGCGGCGTGCGCTCGGCGAGCAGGTCATGGGGCAGGAAGCGGCCATCGATCAGGTGTGCGACGCCTACTTCGCCATGCGCCTGCGCGAGCGCGGTGCGGCGAACGAGGCGGCGAGCCCGGTCGAGATCGGCCCGCGCATGATCCTGACCTTTCTGGGCCCCTCGGGTGTCGGCAAGACCTTCCTGGCGGAGGTCATGGCGCGGCACTTCAGCTCTTCTGATACTCCCGCCCTGCTGCGCCTGGACATGAGCGCCTACGCCGGGCATCAGGCCCACGAGCAGTTGGTCGGGTTCAACCCGGGCTATGCCGGTGCGAACCGCGGTCTGCTGACCGGCTTCGTGCTCGATCATCCCACGGGCGTGATCCTGGTCGATGAGATCGAGAAGGCCCATCCCAACACGCAGCACCTCTTCCTCCAGCTGCTCGACGCCGGCCAGCTCTACGACAACAACCAGCGCCAGCAGGTCGATTGTCGCGGCACGATCGTAATCTTCACCACCAATCTGGGGCGCGAGCTCTACGATGCCCCCGAGAAAGCCGGCGTGCTGCAGGACTCCCGGCATCTCAGCGACGCCCTGGTGCAGGCGCTGCGCAGGCAACGCCCGCAACCGGGCGAGATGCGGCCCGGTCTCTCGCCCGAGCTGCTCTCGCGCATGGCCAAGGGACAGATCGTCCTCTTTCACCGCTTGGGCGCCCTGGCGCTCGAGCGCATCGCGGACCATACCCTGCGCCAGATCGCCCGAGATCTGCAGCAGAGTCTGGGGCTGGGGCTCGGCCCATGCGATACAGAGATCCTGACCCTGCTCGTCCTGCGCTTCGGTGCCAACGGCGATGCGCGGCGTCTGACGACCGGACTGCGCAACTACATCTACGCCACGATCAAGAACCTGCTGCACGAGCAACGCGCGCGCCTCCTCGAAGGCCAGCAGCCGCTGCTGGCCCGCGTCCAGTCGCTGGCGCTGACGATCGCCCCCGGCGCCCAGCTCCCCGAGACGATCACCAACGAACTGAACCGCGCGTGCCGGATCCTGCTGATCGACGACGACCCCTGGGAATGGGGCAACGACTTGCGCTATCGGTGGATCCGCGTGGCCTCGCGCGAGGAGGCCGACGCGGTGCTGCGCCGCGGTGAGACCGATCTGATCCTCTGCGACCTCCACATCGGCTCCCCGCACGGCAGCGGGCGCATGGAGACCGGAATGGCCCTGCTGCGGTGGGTGCGCGCGCGCTACCCGCGGATTCCGATCTACCTCTTCTCCGAATCGCGCGAGCAGCGGGCCCTGACGCCCGAGGCGCTCGAACGCATCTGGCAGGAGGGCGGCGCACAGGGCCTGTTGCCCAAGCGCTTCCACAGCACGTCGGAAGAGGAGGCGCTCGAGCGCAACAGCTTCTTCCGTCAACTGGGCGAGGTGGTCGCGGGGTTGCGGCGGCAACGGATCGTCGAGCGCTATCAGCGGCGCTTCACGGTGATCGAGTTCGACTTGCAGCTGCGCACCGAGCCGGACGAGTCCGGCGCACTCCATCTCGAGCTGCAGGGGATCCGCGAGGTCACCGCCGTATCGGCACAGGACCGCGAGCTGGCCGCGTGGGCGGACTTGCCGGGCGATCGTCTGGAGGACATCGCCGGAGCGGAGCAGGCCAAGCAGCGCCTGCGCGAGATCGTCGCCTGGCTCGAAGAGCCCGCCCCCCTGCTGCGGCTCGGGCTGACGATGCCCAAGGGAATCCTCCTCACCGGTCCCCCGGGCACCGGCAAGACGACGCTGGCCCGCGCGGTGGCCGGCGAATCGCAGGCCCCATTCCTGGCCATCTCGGGCGCCTCGATCTTTCGCAAGTACGTGGGCGAGTCGGAGGGGATGATCCGCCAACTCTTCGCCGTCGCCCGTCGCTACGCGCCGGCGGTGGTCTTCATCGATGAGATCGACGCGCTCGGCGCGCGGCGCAGCGAGCGCAGCGACGCGGGGAGCCGCGTCGGCGTGCTCAACGAGCTACTGGCGCAGATGGACGGTTTTCAGCAGGGCAGCCGGCCGGTCTTCGTGATGGCCGCCACCAACCGGCCCGACATCCTCGATCCGGCCCTCGTACGCTCGGGCCGTTTCGATCTGCAGATCGACGTGCCGCTGCCCAACGCGCCGGCGCGCGAGGCGATCTTCGAGATCCATCTGCGCGGGCTGCGTCTGGCGTCGGAGATCGATCGCGCGCACCTGGCGGCCCGCACCGCGGGCCTCAGTGGGGCCGACATCCAGCAGATCTGCAAGGAGGCCGGCTTCCTCGCACTGCGCGCCGGGGCAACGCGCATCACCCCGGCGCACCTCGACGAGGCAATCACCATCGTGCGCTTCGGAGTCTCCTCCGACCGCATCCTGCTCGACGAGGAGGCCCGCTGGGGCACGGCGGTCCATGAGGCCGGCCACGCCGTCGCCCAGCACCTGCTCTTCCCCGACGAACCGGTCAGTCAGGTCTCGATCCTGCCGCGCGGCCACGCGCTCGGATTCACCGAACACCTCCCGCGCGCGGAGTTCACCGAACAGAGTCTCCAGCGGGTGCGCCGCAGCGTGCAGGTCCTTCTGGCAGGCCGGGCCGCCGAGGCGCTGCTGCTGGGCCCCGAAGGAGTCACCAGCGGGTGCGCCAGCGATCTGGAACGCGCCCATGCCCTGGTTCTGCAGATGATCGCCGCTTGCGGCATGGACGCCGACGTCGGACTGCTCAGCCTGCCCGGCGTGCGGCGCGCCCTGGCACTCGGCGACGATGGGCCGCTCGCGTCGGCGCATCACGATGAGGCGATCGCAGCGTCGCGGCGCTGGCTGGCCGAGGACGCCGCCGCCGTGTCCCGGCTGCTCGAGGCGCACCGGGATCTGCTGCAGCGCATCGCCCAAGCCGTCCTGGAGCAGGAGACCCTGGGAGAGCCTGAGCTGCGGAAGCTATTCGCAGCCCCACACGCAGAAGGGAGGAAGCATGGCCACGACGCTCAAGCAGATCGCGCAGTTCCTGAGTGAGGCGGATCTCAAGTTCCAGCTCCGCGAGGAAGCCGACGACATCCTGATCGGCTTCACGATGCCGACCTACAAGAATCCCCAGGGACGCAACCAGCTACTGATCGTGATCAAGCTCGAGGAAGGCGGGGAGTTCCTCAAGCTCTTCACGCCCAAGGCGTATGTCTACAAGGAGGGTCCGCACGCCCTGGCCGTACTGAAGGCCTGCATGTATGTCTCCTGGCGCACCAAGATGCTGCAGTACGAATACGATCCCTCCGACGGCGAGATCCGCGCGATGATCGAGTTCCCGCTCGAGGATGCCGAGCTGACCCAACGGCAGCTGATGCGCGTGTTGATGGCACTGCCCGAGCTGCTCGATCGGTTCGACGAGACGATTCGCACTGCCATCGACCACGGCAAGCTGGTCACCGAACAGGCGCCCGATGCGCGCTTGCGCGAGCTGCTCGAGCGGCTCTCCGAGATGAAGCCCGACGAACTGCTCGAGAAGCTCAAGGAAGTCGAGGAGCGCACGAAGGAGGAAGAGGAGAAGAAGAAGGGCGAATCGGGCCCCAGCCAGCTCTAGCTGGCTGCGCCTGGCGCCCGGAGGTCGCGGCGGAGCGAGCGCGGCCGTGTTTGCGGTGGCGCGTCGTTCGACCGCCTCCTAGAATGACGACCGCAGCGTCGGCGCGAGAGAAAGGCATCCGGACCACTGCCCGGCAATCACGGAGCGGCGCGCGCGCCCATCGGGAGTTTCCTACGTGCCTGATCAAGATCCAACCGCGGCCAGCGATCTGCGGCAGACACTGACCGCTCGATTCCGCGCACTGCTGGAACGCTGTTTTCGGGACGAGGCGGCCGGCGCGGCCGCCGAAGACGCCTCACCCGCTCCACGCGTTGATCGGGCGCTGGCGGAGAGCCTCGCACGCCTGCTCTTCGACCTGGGGGAGCTGCCGCGCGAGCATCTGATCGGCCTGCAGCTTCACGGGATTCCCGGTGCGCGCGAACGCCAGCGAGTCCGACAGACCGGCGAGGAGCTGGTGACCTTCCGGCGCGTGGCGGACGCCTCGGGCTTCGGATTCGTGGTCGCCGACCTGCGCGGCATCGTGAGCTATGCCAACCCGGCCTTCACCACGCTCGTGGGAATGGAGGAGGGAGAGCAGCCGATCGGACACAGCCTCTTCGACTTCTACGCCCCGGAGCTGCGCCCCGCATTCACCGAACGCATCCTGCCCACCGTCCTGAAGGAAGGCCAATGGTCGGGCGAGCTGCCGCTGCGACGCAGATCGCGCGAAGAGACCCCCACCCTGCAGAGCCTCTTCGTGGTGCGGGGCGAGGCCGGGGCGCCGCCCTATCTGGCGAGCCTGGTCCTGGACATCAGCGCGCGCACGCGGGCCGAAGACGCCTTGCGCCGATCGGAGGAACGCTTCCGAGGGATCTTCGAACACTCGACGATCGGCATCTACCAGACCACGCCGGACGGACGGATCCTGCTGGCCAATCCGGCGCTGGTGCGCATGCTCGGGTATTCCAGCGAATCGGAGCTGCAGCAGCTCGATCTCGAAGAGAGCGGGTACGCGCCCCAATACCCGCGCCGGGACTTCAAGCGTCGGATCGAGCGCGCGGGACGCGTCACCGGCCAGGAGGCAGTCTGGCTGCGGCGCGATGGAACGCCGATCCACGTGCGTGAGAGCGCGCGTGTGGTGCGCGACGATCGGGGCCGCACCCTCTACTACGAAGGCACGGTCGAGGATGTCAGCGAGATCCACCGTGCGGCCGAGGCGATGCGCACCAGCGAGGAGAACTTCCGTGCGCTGGCCGAGAACGCCAACGAGGGGATCCTGATCGCGGTTGGCGACGGTGCGCACGTGTATGCCAATCCCCGCGCGGCGGAGATCACCGGATACGCCGTATCCGATTTGATCGGCATGACCTACTGGGATCTCGCGCATCCCGGCGAGAGCCAGATGATCGACCAGCGCTATCGGGGCCGAATGGCCGGCCGCCCTGTGCCCCGGCAGTATGAGACACGCATCGTCGCGCGCGACGGCCGGCACATCCCCATCGAGCTGACCGGATCACGCACGACCTGGTACGGCAAACCGGCCGACATCGTCTTCTTCCGCGACATCACCAACCGCAAGCTCTCCGAGCAGGCGCTGCGCGAATCGGAGGAGAAGTATCGCACGCTCGTCGAGCAGATCGATGAAGCGCTCTACGAGTTCGACGCCCACGGCATCGTGACCTACGTCAGCCCCTCGATCGAGCGCATCACCGGGTACACCGCGGGCGAATTGATCGGACGGACCTTCGTCGATCTGGTGCCCCCCCAGGATGTGGAAGAAGCGCGCGAGCGACTGGTTGCCGTGCGCGAGGGGCGCGCACCCCGCCAGGCGGAGATCCGGCTGCAGACCAAGGATGGCGAGCAGCGCTGGATCCGGCATCACAGCCGACCGATCGAAATCGGCGGTCAGGTCGTCGGGATGCGCGGCGTGGTCATGGATATCACCGACCTCAAGAGCGCCGAGGAGGCGCTGCGCGCTTCGGAAGAGAAGTTCCGCACGATCGTCGAGGAGATCGGCGAGGTGATCTACGAGTTCGGCCCCGATGGGCGCATCCGCTTCATCAGTCCCGCCGTGCGCGCCTACGGCTACGAGCCCGACGAGCTGATCGGCCGCACGGTCCTCGATCTCGTGCTGCCCGAGGACCGGCCCGAGATGGAGCGACGCTTCCAAGGCATTCTCGAGGGGCAGGCGCCGCGGCAGGCCGAGGCGCGGATCGTCACCAAGTCGGGCGAGGCGCGCTGGATCCACCACAGCAGCGCCTACATCGAACGGGAGGGCCGCACCACCGGGATGCGCGGCGTCGTGGTCGACATCCACGACCGCAAGACGGCCGAGGAGGCGCTGCGCCGATCGGAAGAGCGCTATCGCCGGCTGGTCGAGGAGCTCGATGCGATCATCTACGAACATGACGCGGAGGGCCGCCTGACCTTCGTCAGCCCCGCCATCCAGAGGATCCTCGGCTACCGACCCGCGGAAATCGAAGGGCGATCGGTTCTGGAGTTCGTCAAACCCGAGCGCGAGCCGCATGTGCGTGAGATGCTGGCGGGCCTGGCGACCGGCAGCGGCGAGGGCATTGGGGAGTTCGAGGTCCGCACCAAGGCGGGCGCGTTGCGCTGGCTGCGTCACGTCGCGCGACCGATGATGATCGAAGGGCACTATGCCGGCGCGCGGGGGATCGTCTACGACATCACCGATCTGCGCGAGACCGCGCAGGCCCTGAGCGAGACGGAGATCCAGTATGCCTCGATGCTCGAGCATCTGACCGACGGCGTCCTGATCATCCAGGACGAGCGGATCCGCTTCGTCAATCCGGCCGTGGAGCAGGTCACCGGATACTCGACCGAAGAGATGCTGGGCATGCACTTCCTCGAGATCGTGGCCCCTGAGCAGCGTGCGGCGGCGGCCGCCCGTCACCAGCGCCGCATGGCCGGCGAGGATGAGCCCACGTTCTATGACCTGCGCATCGTCTCGAAGGAGGGAGTCGAGACGGAGTTCGAGATCGCCGTCAGCATGATCCCCTTCCGCACACGGCCGGCCGTCCTGGTCGTCGCGCGTCAAACCGCCCAGCGGATGGAGCGTGAAGATGGCGCCCCGTAGTCGCGCTCCGTCTCCCGCGGTTCTGCTGCGCGCCGATGACCCGGCGCTGCGGGACCGGCTGCTGCCCCCCCTGGCGGCGCGTCTCGACGTGCAGCTCGCCGACGACGCGGAGGCGCTCCTGGGCGCCCTCTCCGGCGCGCGCGGTCTGCTGTTGGCCAGCGACGGACGGCAGATGCCGGTCGACCTGGAGCTGCTCGCGCGCGTGCGGACGCTCGATCCCTGGATTCCGATCGTGCTCCTGACACCGATCGCCGAACCCGAGTCGATCCTGCGGGCCGGTCGCCTGGGTGTGGCGGCATGCTTCCTGACGAGCACCGACCCGGAGCAGATCGCCGTCGAGGTCGAAGCCCTCGTCACCGCTGAAGCCGATGCCCTCGACGCCAGGGCCGGCGCGCCGGCGGGCGACGACGCGGAAACCCCGTTCCTCGGGGAGAGTCAACCGATCCGCCGGCTGCGCACGCAGGCCGAGGAGGTGGCTCGCTATCCGACTTCGGTCCTGATCACCGGCGAGAACGGTACCGGCAAGGAGGTGCTCGCGCGGCACATCCACGCGCACAGCGACCGCGCGGCGGCGGAATTCGTCGAGATCAACTGCGCCGGTCTCCCCGCCGGACTGGTCGAGAGCGAGCTCTTCGGCCATGAGCGCGGATCGTTCACCGGTGCCGTGCGCACCCATCGCGGGAGCTTCGAGCGCGCCCAGGGCGGCACGTTGATGCTCGATGAGATCACGGAGATGCCGATCGAGCTGCAACCGAAGCTGCTGCGCGCCCTGCAGGAACGAGCCTTCGTCCGCGTGGGCGGCGAGCAGGCGATCCAAGCCGACGTGCGCCCGATCTGCACGACCAATCGCGATCCTCAGCGCGCCATCAGCGAAGGCTTGCTGCGCCGCGACCTCTTCTATCGCATCAACGTCGTCACGCTCCACGTACCGCCGCTGCGCGAGCACCGCGAGGACGTGCCCCTGCTCGCCCGCTACTTCCTGCGCCGCAAGTGCCGCGAGCTGGGCAAGCCGATCACACGCTTCACGCCGACGGCAGAAAGCCTGATGCTCTCCCACGACTGGCCGGGCAATGTGCGTGAGCTCGAGAACCTCGTCGAGCGCGCCGTGGTCTTCTGTCGCTCCGAGCGCATCGGGCCGGAACTGCTCGATCCGATCGCCCAGGGCGCCGCCTATCTCGCGCTGCCCTGGGACGCGGCGCGTGACCTCGCCGTCCGGCGCTTCGAGTTCGGCTACCTGTCGATGCTCATGCGCGTGCATCGCGGATCGGTCTCGGAGTGCGCGAAGGCGATGGGGATCTCTCGTCAGGCGCTCTACAAGTTACTCGATCGGATCGGACTCGATCCCGAGTCGTTCCGGCCGGCGCGGCGGGGGGACCGCCGCTCCGGGCGGGGGACCTAGGCTCCCGCCCGACGCTCGCGGGCGTCGGCTGCTCGCGCCCCGCTGGCTCTCCTCCGCCACCGCCCACAGCACTGCGCTTCGGATTTGTCAACTTGCAGTTGTCGAATTGGCGGGGCGATCTCAAGGATCCTGTTGGGAGCAAAGGGCAGTCCGAAGCCTCCCGGGTCCTAAGCGACTCACTGAATGCCACTTACAATCGTGTAAACCTTCGCGTGTCATCTGCTTGTATTGGAATGACTATTGCAGCAGAATCCAACTGGGTTTGACCAACCCTGCGTGCGACTC
Organism: Candidatus Eiseniibacteriota bacterium; assembly: GCA_014729815.1. Lineage (GTDB taxonomy): Bacteria > Eisenbacteria > RBG-16-71-46 > CAIMUX01 > WJJG01 > WJJG01. Next base: position 2,314 of record WJJG01000094.1, on the reverse strand, counting down.
CCGGAGGCGGAGGGGGGAACGACCGTTCTCCTGCGCGCGTGCGACTGGGACTGTAGGCGTTAGCGTACTGTCCCCAGTTCGATATGAGATGCTTTGCGACCTCTCCGCCTCCGGCAATCCCTCCCCCTCGGCCGATACGCTCGGGACAGGCATCTCCGCGCCCGAGCGCTGCCCGTCATCCCAGGCCCACGAGCCGCCCCCCCTGATAGATGAGCAGCGCCACCAGCCAGGCCAGCGCGAGTTGATAGCCGACGTCGAACCACATCCAACCAGCGCCCAGTTCGCGCCGGATCGTCAGCACGGCGACGATGCAGGGCGTATAGAGCAGCACGAAAACCATGAAGGCGAACGCCGCCAGCGGCGAGATGCCTCGCTCGGGGTCCCGTAGCGCAGCCGGCAGGCGCTGGTCTTCCTTCCGCGGTTGCGGGCCGTCATCGGTCGGCGCGACGGTGGTCTCGGTTTCGTAGAGTACTGCCAGGGAGGAGACCACCACCTCCTTGGCCACGAAGCCGGCGATCAGGGTGACACCCATCCGCCAGTTGAGCCCCAGCGGCTCGATGACCGGCTCGATCGCTTGCCCGAGTCGCCCCACGACCGAGTAGGAGACCGCCGGACGCGGCGACGAATCCGCACTCCGCTCCGGGGGCGGGGCCGGGAAGTTGCTTAGAACCCAGAGCACGATCGAGGCCAGCAGGATCACGCCGCCCATCTTCTTCAGGTAGTGGCGCGAGCGCTCCCACATGTGCATCAGCAGTCCGCGCAGCGTCGGCCAGCGATAGGGTGGCAGTTCCATGACGAAGGGCGCCTCGACGTCTCGGAACAGGGTGCGGCTGAAGAGACGACCGATCAGCACCGCGACCACGATCCCGATCAAGTAGATGCTCGCCACCACGTTGCCCGCCTGCCGGCCAAAGAAGGCCCCCGCGATCAGAATGTAGACGGGCAGGCGTGCGCTGCAGGACATGTGGGGCACGAGCAACGCCGTGAGGATCCGATCACGGCGGTTCTCCAGCGTGCGCGTGGCCATGATCGCCGGCACGCTGCAGCCGAATCCCATCAGCATCGGGATGAACGACTTGCCGTGCAGTCCGAGCAGATGCATGACGCGGTCCATGATGAAGGCCGAGCGCGCCATGTAGCCCGAGTCTTCGAGCAGCGAGACGCCGAGGAACAGCAACAGGATGTTCGGAAGGAAGACGGCCACCGAACCGACCCCGCCGATGACCCCCTCGACGAGCAGGTCGCGCAGCGCACCGGGCGGCAGGATCCCGACCAGTCCGGCCTGGGCTGCGCCGACCAACCATTCGATCGCGTCCCGTGGATAGGCGCCGAGAACGAAGGTCGCGTTGAAGAGCAGCCACATGAAGAGCACGAAGATCGGAAAGCCCAGCCAGCGGTGTGTGAGAATGCGGTCGAGGTTGCGGGACTGCTCCATGCGATCGAACCGTTGGCGCGAGCGTACCTCGCGCAGGAGCCCGGCCACGAATCCCGCACGTCCCTCGGCGATCAGATCGGAGGGTTCGTCCCCGGCGGCCGCGCGGATCCGGGTCCGCAGCCGTTCGGCATCGGCCAGGAGCGGCCGTGCGGTGGGCGCTTGGTTGTGCAGGAAGGCTGCGATGTGCGGATCGCCTTCGAGCAGCTTCGTCGCCACATAGCGCTCCGGCAACGCGGAGGGCAGAGCAGCAGTGGATGAGAGCCGCCGGGTCAGATCGCCCAGGTGACGTTCGATCTGCGCGCCGTAGGTGACCGGCACATGGCGGTGCCGCCTGCTGCCGTCATCGAGCAGCCGCGCGACCGCATCGAGCAGCGCCTGCCGGCCGCGGCCGCGGTGTCCCTCGGTGGGCACGGCGGGCGTGCCGAGAAGGGTCTCGAAGCGCTCCAGATCGAGCCGGGAACCGGAGCGCTGGAACTCATCCCACATGTTCAGCGCCACGACCACGTCGACGCCCATCTCGAGCAGCTGGACGGTCAGGTAGAGATTGCGGTCGAGGTTGGCGCTGTCGACGACGTTGATGACCACGTCGGGACGCTGCTCGAGGATGTACTCGCGGGCAATGCGTTCCTCGAGGGTATAGGGGGTCAGGGAGTAGGTGCCCGGCAAGTCGATGATCTCGAAGTCGCGCCCCGCATGCTGCAAGCGCCCGGTCTTGCGCTCGACGGTCACGCCCGGCCAGTTGCCAACCTGTTGCCGAAGCCCGGTGAGGAGGTTGAACAGCGAGGTCTTGCCGGAGTTCGGATTGCCGGCGAGCGCGATGCGGAACACGCGGCCGGTCTCTGCCATGGTGGATCTCCCTGGGCTCTCGATGGCCGGCGG
>WJJG01000093.1 GCA_014729815.1 Candidatus Eiseniibacteriota bacterium | reverse complement strand
CTTCCGGGTGGAGGGGCAGCGGCGGCAGCGTCCCGGCCGACCGTCGCGCCGGAAGACCGGCGATCTCCAGCGTGGCCACGCGCACCGGCTGACCCGCCGCGACATCCAACGCGATCCGCAGGCGCCGCCGGTCGCGCTCCGGCAGGAAGCGGGGGGTGATGCGGGCATACGGGTATCCGCGCCTCGCCAGGAAGAGGCGCACGCGCCGGAGATCCTCCGCCAGGAGGTCCGGGTAGAAGTTCGGTCGTACCCGACGATAGATGCGAAATCGACCACTGAGGGTCATTCCCTTCTTCAACTCGCTCGTCAAATCGCCTGGCAGACCGCGGATCTCGAGCCCCGCGGTTCGCCAGCCCTTGTAGCGGGAGGCTTCCACGAGCGGACTCTGGGCCCGGGAGATCGGGCTGACTCCCAGCAGAACTCCGAGCAGGAGCAGGGCGGGAAGCGCAGCGCGGCGGGCCCGCGCGGGGTGGGGCCTCCGGCAATGCTCGCATCGCGGCAGACGCATGCGCCTCAGTCTCCCCAGCGCGCGTGGAATCCGCGCACGTCCACGTGCACGAAGGGCCCGTGCGCGGCGCTCTTGCGGTAGCGCGCCAGTCCGCCGAGCAATCCGGCATAGAAGGGCTGACCGTAGAGATCATCGATGATGTCGTAGAGTATGGCGGCATCCTGGAAGTCGGAGCGCCCGTCGGCGTTGAGATCGTCCATCATCTCGTCGCGCGGGGGTTCATCGATGAAGATGTCCGCCGCCCCGCCCCAGACGTGCCGGCTGTACTGCACGTTTCCGATGGCGCGATTGTAGTAGGGCGTGCGGTACCCGCTCATGACGTGGAACGACTCGCAGGCGATGCCGCGCGCATTCACCGTCTCGAGGATCAGCTCGAGCTTGAGCAGCAGCTTCTCGCGCAGCACGAGGTACTTCGGGTACGCGCTCTCCTGCTTCGAGAGGAACTGGCTCAGTCGGAAGTGCGGGGACAGCCACGTGTCGAAGTTCTCCGAGGTGACCTCGATGAATCCCCGCGGTGGCTTGTAGATGTCCAGGCCGCGCAGGGCAACAATCGGGTAGTCTCCGACGCGATAGTCGTTGAGCCGCCCTTCTTGCAGGCGCTCATAGGGAACCAACACGAAGAGATTCACCCGAATCGAGTCGGGCACATCCTGGCGCGCGATCGTCACCACGTGGAGGCCGGCCCCGCGCGGAGCGCGCCAGCGCCAGCGTTGCGCAGCCACGCGCTCGAGTGCGGCGATTGCGGATTCGTCTGCGTCGCAGGAGACCTCGAACCTCGCGCTGAGCGGTGCGTTCTTCGCCTCGAGGGTCACCTGCTCGCCCGGGAGCAGGAATACCGAGGCGATCCGATAGGGGAACTCCTCGGAGCCGACCCGCAGGGCGAAGGAGGCTCTCTCGGGAGAGTAGGCGAGCGACACCGAGCCGAGGACCAGCCCGACGGTCGCGGCGACAGCCACGGCCGAGAGGCGCGTGAGCCGCAAGCGCGAGCCGCAGCGCGCAGCATGTCGGCGGGGAGTCCTCATGATCCTCTTCCTTCTCGCACTGTTCCCGGTCCCTACTCCGTCGCTCGTGCTTGTTCGTGGACGCGCCCCAGCGCCACGGCGAGGCGCGCGTCGCGCTCGTATACGTCCCGCCGGAATTGCACCACCCCGTCGGCATCCACCCACGCGGTCCAGTAGAGCAGATGAACCGCTACGGGACGCGAAAGGGACACGGTCCGCTCCACGCGCGCGGCCACCGCCGCCTCGATGCGGTCGCGCAACCAGTCGGGCTCGGTGCGCAGCAGGAGTTCGGCCAGCTCGAGCGGGTGCTCGACCCGGATGCACCCGGAGCTGAGAGTCCGCTCGGCGCGCGCGAAGACGTCCCGCGCGGGGGTGTCGTGCAAGTAGACGTTGAAGGAGTTGGGGAACATGAACTTCACGTTCCCCAGAGCATTCAGCGGTCCGGGATCCTGCCGCAGTCGGTAGTTGAAACGGGACGGGGACACGTTGGCCCAGTCGATGCCGAGGGGATCCAGCTCGCGCGCGTCCGCGCCCCAGCCGCTGAAGACGCGCATCCGCATGCGCTCGAAGTACCCGGGATCGCGCTTCGCGATCGGCAGGATGTCCTGGGTGGCGATCATCGGGGGCACGTTCCAATACGGACTCAGGACCAGGTAAGTCATCCGATCGCTGAAGACCGGGGTGCGGCGGTAGCTGCGGCCGACGACGACGCGCGCGGAGAGGATGGTCTCGCCCTTCTCGACCAGATCGAGATGGAAGCTGGCGATGTTCACGATGATGTGTCGCTCCCCCAGATCCTGCGGCAGCCATCGCCAGCGCTCGAGGTTCAGCTCGATCTGCCGGGCCCGCTCGCGCGGCGAGACGTTCAGCGCCGCCCGGGTCGCCGGTCCGACGACACCATCGGCGTCGAGTCCGTGCCGCGACTGGAAGCGTCGCACGGCGGCATCCAGAGGCTCGTCGAAGCGCGCCGCATCGGCGCTCGACGCCTCGAGCAGATCCCCCGAACCTCGCAGTCGGTCTCGCAGGATGGCCACAGGCGGGCGTTCGTCGCCGCGTCTCAGCGTGGCGCCCTCCGGAAGCGCAGGCCAGCCCTCGCCCGCCGCCAGTTCCCGGTGGGCCGCCAGGGCATTCCGCAATCGCGCGTATCCCGGGTGCGCGGGTTCGAGACTCCGCAGCGCAGCGCGCAGCTCTCCCGAGACCAGACTCGCCTCGAGGAGCGCCACGAGATCCGCCTCTCGAGTCGTGGCGCGCCACTCGGGATCAAAGGTCTCTGGGTGTACCCGTCCTGCCAGAACGTGACGGCCGGCGATCAGGAAGGCGTCCGTCAGTAGAAGATCCAGATCGACGTAGGTTCCAGCCACCTCCTCCGGACGGATCGATCGCGCCGCACCGACCCGTTCGCGCGAGGCGCGAATCGCGGAGAGGTGGTAGTCCTCCGGATTCAGCCCCTCGTCCGCAAGCGATTCGAGGGCTACGATGAGCGAGTCGGCCATCGGGAGCAGGATGCCACGCGAACTCCACGCCAGGGCGAAGCCCCGCCGCTCGTAGAAGCGGGGCAGCTCCACTCGCGAGTGGATGCGATCGCCCATCGCGTCGAGCGCAGTCGGGTGCATGATCTGCTCGATGCGTGTCCGCAACCGATCTTCCGGGGCCCGGCTCGGCGACCTGGCCGTCGCCTGCCCGCCAAAGAACGAGAACCCCACGAGGGCCGCCGCCACAAGCCGGCCGCCACGGTGCGTCCGCACCGACCCGGACATACGCATGAGCACCTCCCCCGATCCGACACGATCGACACTCGATCAAGGTAGCAACGCGCAGACGAAGGGGGAAGCGGCTCCTTGTGCGCTCCGCGCGCGGGCGGAGCACGTGTCTCTTGCGGTGCGCCCAGCCTCTGACTAGGATGGGGAAGAGCGCTTGCGGTCAGTCCGGCCGCGCGAAGCCAGGGGTGGGTGCAGGCGACCGGTGGATGAAGACGGAGGCCTCGAGGTTCCGTTGCGGGATTCGGGCGAGCGTGTCTGCTGCGGAGGGTGACGATGATCCGGGTTGCTGGCTGGCTCGAGCGCGCGGAAGACGCGCTCTACGCCATCGCGGGGATCATGCTGGCGGCCGTGTCGCTGGTGATCCTGATCCATGCCGCCTTCGCCTTCTTCACCGACCTCAACGAGCTGGGAGCGGCGACCGCGACGCTGCACCTGCTGGAGGAAGTCCTGCTCGCCCTGATGGCCGTCGAGCTGCTCTACACCGTGATCGTCTCGCTGCGCACGCGCAGTCTCTCGCCCGAACCGTTCCTGGTCGTCGGGCTGGTGGCCGCCATCCGGCGCATCCTGGCCGTATCGGTCGAGGCCGCGGAGTTGGTTGAGGGCGATCCCGACCAGTTCCGCCTGGCGATCATCGAGATCGGCATGCTCATCGTCGGTGTGATGATCCTGGTCTTCTCGATCTGGATTCTGCGGCGTTGTCGCCCAGCTCCGAATCCCTGCGCAGTCGACGACGCGGCCCCTCAATCCGAAGTATCCGACGAAAGCTGCACATCGACGCCCTGAGGCGCCTTCAGGTCCACGTTCGTGGAGACGTTCGAGCTGAACGTGTAGCCTTCCCGCTCAAGGCAACGCCGGCAGGCCTCCATGACGGCCGAGCGCGTGCGGATCAGGCTGGTCTCCTTGGCCGTCGTGCTCACCCAGAAGTAGACCTCCAGCTCGACGTACTGTGGCGCCAGACCGCTGATCACCACGCCCGGCTCGGGCTCTGGCAGCACGCCGGGCACGCCCTTCGTGGTCGCCAGCAGAAGCTCCTTCGCCCGGTCGGCATCGTCGGCGTAGTCGATCCCGACACTGAACGACGGCCGCCGCAGCCCGTCGCGCGTGAAGTTGACCAGCGGCCTGGTCACGATCTGCGAGCTTGGGATGAAGATGTCCCGACCATCGGCCGTGCGCACGTGCGTGTGCCGCAGTTCGATGCCGCGGACGATGCCTTGCAGCGACTCGGACTCGACCAGGTCGCCGACCTCGAAGGGGCGGTTGAAGGCCAGGACGATGCCGGCCAGGAAGTTCTCACCGATCTCACGGAAGGCGAAGCCCAGCACGACCGCGGTGATGCCCCCACCGGCCACCAGGCTGGCGGCCAGTCCGCGCAGCCCCAGGAGATTGAGGGCCACGACCACCCCGGCGATGCCGAAGAACCAGACCAAAGTACCTTGGAAGAACTTCTTGTGGGTCGTCGAGAGCGCGCCCCGCTGCAACAGGCGGCCGAGCGCGCGGCTCAAAGCGCGTCCGATGATGATGGAGAGCCAGAACACAGCTAGGGCCAGCATGAGGCGCGGCAGGATGCGGAGGAGCCCCTGCCACTCGTTCGTAAGGCTATCGAGAAGGATGTTCATCACGAGCCCTCCCGCGGCGCCTCACCACTCGTGCGAGGCGTTCTGCGTCGCACCCTGCGAGCCGCACACTCCATCGTCGGCGATTCGGGCGGCGCTGTCCACGCCGGTCGATGGCACCGGCGGAGCGCGTCATGCAGTCGGGGTTTCGTCGAGCCCCGAGGAGTGGTTCCTCTGGGAGCGCTTCTCCCGCGGCATGTAGAGCCCAGCTCCGTGAAGCCCACCAAGGCGCAGAGCGCGTGGGCCGCCGGTCCGTACGCACCGACGTGCGCCACAGCCCCCCCCCAGCTCCCGCAGGCTCCGCAGGCCTTCCGTCAGAACCGCCATGCCGAGCCCGCGCCTCCGGTGATCGAGATGGGTTCCAACCGACTCGAAGACGCCGATAGGGGTGAGGTCGTCGAACCAGACGTCGCAAAGCGCGCCAGCTCGCCATACGCGCGGGCGAGCTTCCGCCCGCCCACGCGAGTCATCATCGCCTCGAGCGCCGAGGTGCGCACCGCGGGATCGACTTCGATGAAGGCCTGCCCGCGGGGCTCGGGATGAGGCACCGCTGTGCTGTAAGGTGCCCCGGGTCCGTCTCCCAGAGGAGATCGTCCTCCTCGAGCGACCCATCCTCCGCATGGAGCGTCCCGTCCAGCGCCGGTGGTCGAAGCGCTACGTGGATTCGCGTGATTCGGCAAAGGATCCCCCGGGGTGCCGAGCGCGGGGGATCACCGACGGGTAGGGCGTACCCTGAGGCGATTCGGGCCGCGTGGCGCGCCCCAGATGGAACGCGCCCGTCCCGCCTTCCGGATTTGGCAACACGGTTGCATCTCGGCTCTCCGCAGCTGCCGACGCTTCTTCGCGCGGGGATCGGATTCCAGTAGACTAGTAGGCAGAGTCACCCGCGACCCTACGCCCCAGGAGAATCGGACATGCTGCACCACGCCCATCGCGTCCTCGGAGTCGGCCTTCTCGTTTCGCTTTGTCTGACAACTGGCATCGTTGCGCTCACCGGCCCGGCGCGGGCCTTGCCGCCTCAGGAACCGTCCGGACGGCTGGTCGTGCTCGACTGGGGGCAGCCCGACTTCGGCGTGCTCGTGCCGGTCCGCAAGGAGGCCGAACTCCTGGCGCACAACCGGGACCTGGCCCTGCTTCGATTGCCCCTCGATCTGACCCTGCCGGCGGAGCTGGCCGGACGCGTCACCCGGTTCGACCCGCTGCCGACCGGAGGCGAGCTGTCGCTTTGGCAGGTCGGCGCCCCGGCCCAGGCGCGCTTCGCGGCACCGGCGCGGGTGCTCCATCG
>WJJG01000092.1 GCA_014729815.1 Candidatus Eiseniibacteriota bacterium | reverse complement strand
GCTATTCGTGGGTATGGCGATGATCGAGTCGACGGCGATCTACTGCTTCGTGATTGCCGTCATCCTGCTCTTCGCCAATCCGTTCTGGAATCACTTCACCCAATCCTAGGATGCGCACGTGAAGATCGATTGGTTCACACTGGTCGCGCAGATCGTCAACTTCGGCATCCTCGTGGTGGTGCTCAAGCTGCTCCTCTACGATCGGATCATCGGCGTGATGGATCGCCGCGAGAGCGATCTGGAGTCGCGGCTCGAAGGCGCCCGGCGGAAGGAAGAAGAGGCCAAGCAGCAGGCCGAGGAGAATCGCCGGCGCGAGCGGGAGCTCGAGGAGCGCCGCGAGGAGCTGCTGGCGGGGGCGCGGGAAGAGGCCGAAGCGGAGCGCCGTCGACTGCGCGGGGAAGCCCGAGAGGCGGTGCGCGAACAGCGCGCGCGCTGGCTGCAGGCGCTGCAGGACGAGCAGGGGGAGTTGGTCGAGACGCTGCAGCAAGCCGCGTCGCAGCAATCCCTGGCCATCGCGCGACATGCACTGCGGGAGCTGGCGGACGAGAAGCTGGGCGCGCAGGCGGGCCGGCTGCTGGCCCGCCGCTGGTCGGAGCAGGCATCGGAGCAGCAGGGATCGTTGGCCCAGGCGATGGGCAAGGCGGACGGCAAGGTCGTGGTCCGCAGCGCTACGGCGCTCTCCGCAGAGACCCTCAACGAACTGGCCGACGTACTCTCTGAGTTGGCGGAGACGGATCTGGAGCTGGAGGCCGAAACCGACGAGAAGCTGATCTGGGGTCTGGAGCTGGACGTGGGGGGGCGCCGCGTGCCGTGGAGCGCCCGGCACCTGCTCGAGGAACTGGGACACCGCATCGCAGCCGAGCTCGCGCGGGCGCGGACACAGGCGGAGTCGGGAGGCGAAGAATCCGGGGGAGCGGGAGAGCCCGGCGACGGCGGGGAGGATACGCAGCGGTCCGAGAGCCAGACGGAGGACCGGCCGTCCGGGCGCAGAGCGGGCACGGATGCGACCGGCGGCGAGAAGGATGATGCGCCGTCCGAAGGTGAACGGCCCGCAGCACGATCGCAGCAGGAGCACGACGAGGGGGAAGCGAAGCGCGACCCCTCGCAGGAGACCGAGGAGTCGGCCGATGAGCGCTGAACGCTTGCAGACGGATCCTGCGGCGCTCGACCCGCGGACCTGGAGCGACGGGCTCTCCGATGCGGTTGGTGCCGCGATCGAGGCGTCGACCGCCGAACCGCGACTTACCGAGGTCGGCACGGTCACGTCGGTCGGTCGTGGAGTCGTGCGCATCTCCGGGCTTCCCGGGGTGGGGTCCGAGGAGTTGCTCCACTTGGCCGGGCGGCGGCGCGGCATGGCCTTCGATCTTGCGCCCGATGATGTGGGAGCGATCCTGCTGGACGAAGCGCGCGAGGTGGGCGCCGGGAGCCTGGTGCGCCGCACGGGCCGCGTCGTTGACGCCCCGGTGGGCGAGGAGCTGCTCGGGAGGGTGATCGATCCCACCGGCCGTTCGCTGGACCGCGGGCGCACGCCCGAGACGTCCGAGCGCCGCCCGATCGAGCGGGTCGCACCGGCGATTCTCGAGCGGGCCCCGGTGACCGTGCCGCTGCAGACCGGGCTGCTGGTGGTCGACGCGCTCGTGCCGGTCGGCCGCGGTCAGCGCGAGCTGATCGTGGGGGATCGGCAGACCGGCAAGACCGCGATCGCACTCGATACGATCATCAACCAGCGGGGTCGGGACGTACGCTGCGTCTACTGCGCCATCGGCCTGCGCAGCACGGCCGTCGCGCGCCTGGTAGCCGACCTGGAGACGTACGACGCGCTCGGCCACACGATCGTGGTCGTGGCCAGCGGCGATGCGCCGCCCGGCATGAAGTTCGTGGCGCCCTATGCGGCGATGACGATGGCGGAGTTCTTCATGGAGCAGGGCGAGGATGCCCTGGTGGTCTTCGACGATCTGACGCGACATGCCCGGGCCTACCGCGAGCTGGCGCTGCTGCTCAATCGGCCGCCCGCGCGCGAGGCCTACCCGGGGGACATCTTCTACATCCATGCGCGCCTGCTGGAGCGGGCCACGCATCTCGATCCGGAACGCGGCGGCGGCTCGGTCACCGCGCTGCCGATCGTGGAAACCCACGCGCAGAACATCTCGGCCTACATCCCAACCAACCTGATCTCGATTACCGACGGTCAGATCTATCTCTCGCCGCAACTGATGCAACAGGGCGTCCTGCCGGCCGTGGATGTCGGCCGTTCCGTCTCGCGCGTGGGCGGCAAGACGCAGCTCTCCGCCTATCGGAAGGTGGCGGGAGACCTGCGACTCGACTACTCGCAGTTCGAGGAGCTGGAGAGCTTCGCGCGTTTCGGCACGCGTCTGGACGAGGAGACGCGCGCCGCGCTGGCGCGCGGGCGGCGCGTGCGCGAGATCCTCAAGCAACCGCAATACACGCCGCAGTCCGTCACGCAACAGGTCGCCGCGCTGGTCGCGGTGACCGAAGGGCTGCTGGATGCGGTGCCCCTCGAGCAGGTCGGGGAGGCACGCCGGGCGATTCAGAAGGCGGCTTCTGAGGAACTCGAGAAGGTGCGCGAGGCGATCGAGTCGGGCCAGGAGCTGGACGACGAGCAGCGAGAGGCGGTGCGACAGCTCGCGCGGGAGGCAAGCGCACCGCTGACGGAAGAGAAGCAAGATCGGAAGGAAGAGGCAGGAGCGGAAGAAGTCACGCAGGAAGAGAAGCCCGGAGCGCGCGGCGCGGCCGAACCGCATGCTTCGGGCGATGAGGAGCAGGACCGGACGCGCGCCAGCGGAGGAGAGGACGCGGTGCCGGGCCGGGCGCGCGCCAACGGAGGAGAGGACGCGGTGCCGGAAGAGCGGGAAGGCAGAGATGGAGACGCTTGAGTCGCTGAAGCGCAGAGTGGAGCGGACGCGGGACCTGCAGTCGGTGGTCAAGAGCATGAAGGCCCTCGCGGCGGTGAAGATCCGTCACTTCGAGCAGACGGCCGATTCGGTCGGGACCTACCGGCAGGCAGTCGAGCTGGGGCTGCAGGTGGCCTTCGCCGGGCGTTTCTGGCGGCCCGACCGCACCGAGGCCCGGGAGAGCCGGCAAGCGTTCGCCATCGTGATCGGCTCGGATCAGGGCCTCTGCGGCCAGTTCAACGATCAGATCACCGCGGCGGCTCGCGAACAGCTGAAACAGCCGGCGGGGGATCTGATCGCCGTCGGCCATCAGGTTGCGGACCGACTGTCGCTTGCCGGTCTGCGGGTCGCCGAGCGCCTGGCCGTCCCGCACTCCAGTGGGGCCATCGCCCGCACCGTGGGGACGCTGCTCGTGCGCGCGGACCGTTGGCGTCGCGACGCGCGAGCCGAGCGGATCCTGCTCCTTCACAACCAGCGCCGCGGAGGCGCCTCATCGGAGCCGCAGGCCGTGCAGCTCTGGCCGTTGGACCTGGATTGGCTGCGCGAAGTGGCTGAACGTCCCTGGGAGTCGCGCTCCCTTCCAACCTACCGCATCCCCGGGGCGCAGCTACAGGCGGCCCTGATTCGGCAACACCTCTTCGTGATACTCTTCCGGGGTCTGGCGGAGTCGATGGCTGCCGAGCAGGCCAGCCGATTGGCGGCGATGCAGACCGCGGAACGGGACATCGCGGATCGACTAGAGGCGCTGAGCAAGCGTCATCAACAGCAACGTCAGCGGGCGATTACCGACGAGCTGCTCGATATCACCTCCGGGCGGCGCGCGCTGCAGCGACGGCCGCGCTAGGACTGGCTGCACGCCTGATTCGCGCCGAAGGAGAGACCGGCATGCGAACCGTGCGGGATCAAGTCGGACGCGAGGTGCGTATCCCGGATCGGCCGCAGCGCATCGTCTCGCTGGTTCCCTCCCTCACCGAGCTGCTCTTCGACCTGGCCGCGGGGGAGCGCTTGGTGGGTGTGACGTCCTACTGCGTCCATCCCCAGGAGCGCATGGGCGGGATCCCGCGCGTGGGGGGGCCACGCGACTTCTTGGTGGAGCGTGTCGGCGAGCTCGCGCCGGAGCTGGTCGTGGCCAGTTGCGAAGAGAATCCGAGGGAGCAGGTCGCGCGCCTGGCGGAATCCCATCCGGTCTGGGTGTGCGACGTCCGCAGTCTGTCCGGCGCCCTGGAGATGATCCGCGCGATTGGCACCCTGGTGGACAGCCCCGCGCGTGCCGCGCAATTGGCCGCCGAGATCTCGCACGGCTTCGGGGCCCTGGCGCCCAAGATGGCGCCCATGCGCACCGCCTACGCGGTCTGGTGGGAGCCGCTGATGATCGCTGGCGGGGATACGCTGATCGACGATCTGCTCACGCGCGTGGGGTTGCGCTCCCTCTTCAGGGATTCCGCGGAGCCGTATCCCCGCGTGTCTCTTGCGGAGCTCGCGGATCGCAACCCCGAACTCCTGCTACTGCCGTCCGAGCCCCATTGCTTCTCGGATGCCGAAGCAGGGGTGCTGCGCGAAGCCTGCCCCCGCGCGCGTGTCGAATTCGTCGATGGGGAGCTCTTCTGCTGGTACGGGAGCCGCTTGCGGTTGACTCCCGGCTACTTGACGCGACTGGTGCAGCGGATCGGCTAGCCGGCGGCAGCACATGGCGGGCGTCAGTCGGGGTCCGCCGCAGTGTCCATGAGCAGCTCGATGGCGACGTTGGCCTGCATGTTGGCCACGATCGCCACACGCGCGGCGCAGAGGCCCAGGCTCTGGTCCGATGCCTCGTCCCCACAGACGTGGATCCTCCCGGCGCGCCGCACCCGCAGATCCGCGGTGCGCCCGTAGCCGCCGATGCCGCTGGCGGCGACGATCGGACGCTCGGGAAAGGCCGCCGACCAGGCTTCGATCAGCCAGGCCTTGGCGGCGGCGTCGTCGAAGGCTTCGACCAGCAGCTCGGCGTCAGCGAAACGCTGGGCGACATCCGCGGGCTGGAGCTCCTCCTGCGCGGCGGTCAGCCGGATCGCGGGATGGATCCCGCGCAGATGGTCGCCCAGGGCGGCGACTTTGGGGCGTCCGAGATCGGACTCGAAGTAGTGTTGGCGGTTGAGATCGGAGAGCGAGACGCGATCGCGATCCACGAGGATCAGTTGCCCGACGCCCGCGCGGGCCAGCGCCACGGCGATGTTGGAGCCCAGCCCTCCGCAGCCGGCGATCCCGATGGTGGCTGCCGAGAGCCGCGCGGTCATCCCGGGGACGTTGCGGGCGAACCGCTGCAGCGCATGGGAGCGGTCATCCATCCTGTCGCTTCCCGCGCGGCAGCCAGGTCAGGACGACGCCGAAGATGATCCCCATGCGGAACGACTGCGACCAGTCGAAGCTGGCCTGACCGTGGGCAATCAGGTTCCAGAGCAGCGTCACCAAAAGCGTGACCGCGAAAGAGAGCGTAGCCGTCAGGAGAAAGCTGAAGACGATGCCGCGACCGCGCATGAGCCGCCTCCCTGCTACTGAGCGTCCTTCACGAGAGACACGATCTCGGGCAGATCGATGCCCAGCTCCTTCAGCCGCGCCAGCGTCGGCACGCCGTTGCGGTTCCACCCGCGCCGCTCGTAGGCCACGTCGAGCACCTTCTGGTACTGCTCCTCACGATGCTTGCGCAGCGCGGCGATCTTCTCTTCGATCGACATCTTGTCCGGATCGAGCTCGAGCTGCTCCCGCAGCTGCTTGTCGTAGCGCTCCGCGCGCGACTCGTACTCCTCGCGGGTGACCGGACCCAGGGCGCGGTAGGGCGGAATGTCACTCTCCCGCGTCCCACGGCCCAGTACATAGGAAAGGGCGCGCTGCAGATTGTGCACCCGTGCCGATTGCTCGAGCATCTTCTCCTCGTCGAGGGGAATCCCGGTCATGCCCTCGAAGAACTTGAAGTAGTTGCGAACATGGTCGGGGATCTTGGCCGCCACTGGAGGATCGAGCTGGGCGTTCTCGGTCGGAACGACGTCGTTCCACGGCAGTTTGCAGAGTCCCAGCAGTCCGAACCAGGTGCGCCAGAGGGGGAAGTAGTAGAGCGCGTTGGCCTTGTCCTCGAAGCTGGGGATCTGGTTGTTGACCATGTCCATGAAGATCAGCCAGGCCTCGTCGTGCTGCGGCCCCTTGACCGCCATCGCATAGCCGGCCTGCTGGGCGAGGGACTCCTTGGAAACGTACTCGGAGTACTCGAGGCCCTTGACCTCCATGCCGATGTCGTGCAGAAACCCCGGATCGGCGCCGTATTCGCGGGCCCATTGCTCCTTGAGCCAGGCGATGCCTTGCCCGACATCCACGCCGAAGCCCTCTCCGCGCGCCATCTCGTGGAGGCATTCGAGCGCGGCATCCCCCGCGCCGAAGCGTAGCTCCTTGCCGCCTGTCTGCTCCCGGGTGATCACGCCGTTCTCGTAGCATTCCATGACGAAGGCCATGCAGGTGCCGAAGGAGATGGTGTCGATCCCATAGGTGTCGCAGTAGAAGTTCCACTCCAGGATCCAGCGTGGATCGAACATCCCCATGTTGGCGCCGGCCGCCGCGGTCTCGTATTCGGGGCCGTCGACGAGGACCTTGTGGCCCTGGTAGGGGCCGGTCTGGAGCACGAACTCCTCGGCGGCCTTGCAGCAAGACATCGAGCAGCCATGCCAGCAGCCGTCCGGCTCGCCTTGGGTCCAGTAGTCGGCGCGGAACTCGTCACAGTAGATCTGCTTGGCCTCGGGATGGGAACCGTACTTGTAGTTGTGCACCGGCATCAGGTCATAGGCGTCCATCACGTCGACGATGTTGGCCGTGCCGACCTTGCGCATACGACACTGGAAGTCGTCGAGTGTGGCCATCTCGGCGTTGACCTTCATGCCGTGCTTGCGGATCAGATCGGCATCGACCGGATGGTTGAGGTCGTCGACGATCTGGATCGCGCCGGTGGGGCAGACGTAGGCGCAGGAGGTACACTGCACGCAGTGCGAATCGACCTCCCCGAACGGCATCGTCAGGTGACGCCCGATGCCGCGCCCGGCGAAGTCGAGGATCTTTTCCTGGATGAACTCCGCGCAGCCGCGCACGCAGTGGGTGCAGAGGACGCAGGCCTGGGGATTCTCGTCGGTGAGCGGGCTGCGGAAGCGCGATTCGCCGGTGACACCGCAGCGCTTGGCGATCTCCTGGATGGCCGGCACGTTGGGCCAGCGCCCCAGATACATCTCGGCCAGGACCCGGCGATGCTGCCGCACGCGCTCCGAATCCGTCTCGACCGTGACCGGCTCGCGCACCGGGTAGTTGCAGGCGGTCACCAGGCGCTGCTTGCCGCGGACCGTGATCTCGACGATGCAGAGTCGGCAGGTGCCGTTGGGTGTGAGATCCTTGTGATGGCACAGCGTCGGCACGACGATCCCCGCCTGAAGCAGGGCGGGAAGCAGGTAGCTGTCGCGCGGAACGGTGAGCGACTGGTCGTTGACCTGGATCTCGACCTTCTCGGTGGCCTGGGTGGCTGTGGCTCCCATGCGACGTCTCTCCTTCGGGCGGCCCCACAGGCGCGCCCATAGATCCTCACCGCCGGCCGGATCGAGCGCCGGGGCGGCGGCGTACTACTCGATCACCACGGCGTCGAAGTTGCAGACCTCATAGCAGATCCCGCAGCGAATGCACTTCTCTTCGTCGATGACGTGCGTTTCCTTGACCGCCCCGGTGATGGCGTCGACCGGACAGGGACGGAAGCAGGCCGTACATCCGGTGCAGTTCTCCGCGCTGATGCGATAGCGGATCAACTTCTTGCACACCCCTGCGCGGCACTTGCGATCTCGGAGATGTTCCTCGTACTCGTCGCGGAAGTAGCGGATCGTCGAGAGCACCGGATTGGGCGCCGAGCCGCCGAGCTGACAGAGGCTGGTTTCCTGGACGGTACGCGAGACTTCCGCGAGCAGCTCGATGTCTCCCTCCCGACCCTCTCCGTCACAGATGCGATGCAGGATGCGTGAGAGGGCGAAGAGTCCCTCGCGGCAGGCCGTGCACTTGCCGCAGGACTCATCGAGCAGGAAGTCGACGAAGTAGCGGGCGACATCGACCATGCAGGTCTTCTCATCCATGACGATCATGCCGCCCGAGCCCATCATCGAGCCGGCTTCGGCAAGCGAGTCGAAGTCGACCGGCATGTCGAGCCGATCGGCGGGAATGCAGCCGCCCGAGGGTCCGCCGGTCTGGATGGCCTTGAAGGCCCGGCCGCCGGGGATGCCCCCTCCGATCTCCTCGATGATCTCACGCAGGGTGATGCCCATGGGGACCTCGACGAGCCCCGTGTTGCGGATATCCCCGACCAGGGCGAAGACCTTGGTGCCCGAGGAGCCGCCCCAGGGATTCTCCTTCACATCCCCGGTGCCGATGCTCGCGAACCAGTCGGCGCCGCGCTGCAGGATCTCGGGGATGTTGGCCCAGGTCTCGACGTTGTTGAGGATCGTCGGCTTCTCGCGGAAGCCGTATTCGACGTTGTGCACGTACTTGGCGCGCGGCTCTCCCGCGCGGCCCGACATCGAGGCCATCAGAGCAGTGGACTCGCCGCACACGAAGGCCCCCGCGCCGCGATGGATCTGGATGTCGAAGGAGAGATCGCTGCCGAGGATCCCATCGCCGAGCAGACCCCGCTCGCGGGCTTGATCGAGCGCCGTGCGCAGCCGCTCGACGGCCAGGGGGTACTCGAGGCGGATATAGACGAAGCCCTCGCGGGCGCCGACAGCATGCGCGCCGATCAGCATCCCTTCGATTACGGCGTGCGGATCGGTCTCGACGATGCTGCGATCCATGAACGCCCCCGGATCGCCTTCATCGCCGTTGCAGACGATGTAGATCTCCTCGCCGCGCTGCTGGGCCGCCTGGTAGCCGGACTCCCACTTCACCCCGGCCGGGAAGCCGCCACCGCCGCGGCCGCGGATCCCGGAGGCCAGCACCTCCCTGCGCACCTGCTCGGGCGTCATCTCGCCGAGCACCTTACGCAGCGCCTGGTAGCCGCCGCGCGCGATGTAGTGGTCGATGTTCTCGGGGTCGATGAGCCCCTTGTTGCGCAGGGCGATCAGCTGCTGCTTGCTGAAAAAGCGGATCTGATCCATGGTCCGGCCGACCTCGTCGGTTACCGGATCGCGATGCAACAGGCGCTCGACGGGGCAGCCGCCGATGAGATGCGTCTCGATGATGTCGCCCAGATCCTGCGGCTGGACCTTTTGGTAGAAGATCCCCTCGGGTTGGACGACGATGATCGGGCCCATGGCGCAGAAGCCGTTGCAGCCGGTGCCGACCACCAGCCACTCCTTCTCGAGGCCCCGCTCTTCGAGAGCCTGCTGCAGCGCATCGCGAATGCGGAACCCCCCGGCGGAGACGCAGCCAGTGCCGGTGCACACCATCAGCATGCCCTTGTACTGGTGCTGCGCATCCGAGACCTCCCGGGCGACGCGATCCAGATCGCCGGGAGCCAGCGTGCCACGGCGATCACCGTTGCCCTCGTCGGTGTCCGACGCGGCTGGGGCCTGCGGCTTGTAGCTGGCCAGGAGTCTCTCCACCTGGCGCGCCTGCACGTTTCCATGCACCTCGTCGCCGATCTTGACCACCGGAGCGATGCTGCAAGCGCCCAGGCAGCGCACACCCTCGAGCGTGTACTTGCCGTCGGAGGTCGTCTGGCCGTCGCGGATGCCCAGCGTGCGCTGGAAGGCCTCGAGGATGCGTGCGGCCCCCTTGACGTGACAGGCGGTGCCCATGCAGACCTGCACCGTGGTCTCGCCGCGTGGCTCGAGGCTGAACGCCTTGTAGAAGGTCGCGATGTGATAGAGATGCGCCTTGGGGGTGCGCGTGGCGAGATTGATCTCTTCGATGGCCGTCTTGGGGATGTGACGGAAGCGCGCCTGGATGTCCTGCATCATCTCGATGACATACTCGGGGTCGCTGCGCCACTTCTCGATGATCCCGCGCAGTTCGGTGAGCTCGGCCGGATCGGTGATCTCGGAGAGTGTGCGCGGTGTGGTCCAGTGGGCGACCTTGTTCTCCTCGACGCGCCAAGCGGGCGTGATGCCGCGGTTCCGAACGACCAGCGCCTTGAGCTTCTTGTCGCGGAAGACGCTGCCGATCCCCCCGCGGCCGGCCTGCTTGATGCGCGCGGTGTTCTTGCGCCAGTCGAAGAAGGAGAAGTTGAGCACGCCCATCCGCGAGTGCTGGGCTCCGCGCCCGGCGCTGACGACGGAGATCGCGCGCTTGTCGATCTCGTCGTCGGCGTACATCTCAGTCAACTCTTCGGAAAGCAGATGGGCGTCGATCGACTCGAGCGGCGCGCGCTCGATGGTCACACGGCCCGCGACGGCGTCGATGACGATCACCGTCTCCTCGGGCGCCTTGCCGACGATCACCAAGGCGTCGAAGCCGGCGAATTTCATGTAGGGGCCGAAGTAGCCGCCCACGTTGCAATCCATGATCGAGCCGGTCGAGGGCGAGAGGGCGGTGACGATCGTCTTGCCCGAGCCGGGGAAGGAGGTCGTGCCCCCCAGTGGTCCCGAGCAGAAGCAGATCGGATTTCCGGGGCTGTCCCACTTCGTGTCGGGGCCGATCTCCTGGAGCATGTACCAGAGATCGAAGCCCTTCCCGCCGACCCACAGCTCCTTCATCTGATCGGTGACCGGAAGGATCTGCATCTCGTTGCGGTCGAGATCGATGCGCAGGGCGCGATTGGCGTAGCCCTTCTCGATCCGGACGACCTCGAACTCCATCGCGCCCACGACCTCGTGGGCGCTGCGCAGCCGATCGATATCGGTGGTGGCCATCAGGGGTCCCCCAACTCCAAGGGATTGTTGCGTCTAGGGAATCGCGCGCCGGCATTCCCCACGGAGCCGACAATTCTACTCGGCTGCGGGGGAGCGGGTCTAGGGAAATCGCTCGACGCCCGAGAGCGTGCCTTTCGCGAGCGTTTGAACCGATCTAGCATGGAGGGGGAGAATCGGGGGCGGACGTTCGGATGGTGGAGGGCAGGACGAGATGCGAAGCACCAGGAAGTCAAGGGCAGCCCTGTGTCTTCTGGCCGGCGCGGCATCGCTCGCTCTGGCGCTGGGCGGGTGTGGGGGGGGGGATCGGAGCGGTGATGGAGCCGGGCAGGAAGCGCCCCCGAGTGCGGTGATCGGTGTCTCGCTGCTGACGCGGACGCATCCCTTCTACCAGGACCTCGAGGCCGGCTTGCGAGAAGCCGCCGCGCGCCACGACTACGAGCTGATCGTGCAGGCCGGGGAGTTCGATGTGGCCAAGCAGAAGGACCAGATCGAGAACTTCCTGGTGCGCAGGGTCGACGCGATCATCGTCTGCCCGTGCGACTCGAAGTCGATCGGCACGTCGGTGCGCGCCGCCAATCAGGCCGGCGTTCCGGTCTTCAGTGCCGACATCGCCGTCCTCGCCGAAGGGGCAGACGTAGTCTGCCACGTCGCCTCGGACAATGTCGCGGGGGGGCGCCTGGCGGCCGAGGCGATGATCGAGGCGCTGGGCGGGGCGGGCAAGATCGCCATCATCGATCATCCCGAGGTCGAATCGGTCATCCAGCGCGTCAGCGGCTTCGAGCGGCGCATCGCGCAGGAAGCGGGGATCGAGCTGGCGGCCAAGCTGCCCGGTCGGGGAACCAAGGATATCGCCTTCCGCACCGCCGAGGACATCCTGCAGGCCCATCCCGACCTGGCGGGCATCTTCGGGATCAACGACGACAGCGCGCTGGGTGCCTTGGCGGCTGTGGAGAAGGCCGGCCGGCAGGGCCGCGTGACGATCATCGGCTTCGATGCCGTGCCCGAGGCGCGTGAGGCGATCGGCGCAGGGCGGATCTACGCCGACGTGGTGCAGCAGCCCGAGATCATCGGTCAGACGACGGTCGATGCGATTGCAGCCTACATGGCCGGCGAGGCGGTGCCCTCCGAGATCCTGATCCCCTGCAGTCTGTTCACGCGGGAGCACGCCCAAGCCTCGCGCGCGGGGGAGCGGTGAGGATGCCCGCGGCCACCGTCACCGATTCGACCGTCACCGATTCGGGTAGGAAGCGGCGTGGCGCGGTGATCTTGCGCGCCCGCGGGATCACCAAGACATTCCCCGGTGTGCTGGCCATCCGCGCCGGGGAGCTGGAAGTGCGCGCGGGGGAGATCCATGCGCTCGTCGGGGAGAACGGCGCCGGGAAGAGCACCCTGATCAAGATCCTCACCGGCGCCCATCCTCCCGATGCCGGCCGGATCGAATGGTGCGGACGACCGGTGCGCATTCGCAGCCCCCAGGATGCCCTGCGTCTCGGCATTGCGGCGATCTACCAGGAGTTCAATCTGGTACCCGGCCTCAGCGTGCGCGAGAACCTGTTCCTGGGGCGCGAGCGCACGCGGCGGGGCCTGATCGATGTTGCCCGGGAGCGGCATCGCGGCCTGCAGGTGCTGCAGCGCCTGGGGGCGGAGATCGATCTCGAGGCGCCCACCGGACGACTGGCGGTCGCCGGGCAGCAGCTGGTCGAGACCGCGCGCGCCATCCTCGATGATGCGCGACTCCTGATCATGGACGAGCCGACCGCCGCCCTCATGCCCCGTGAGGTCGATCGACTCTTCGCGGTGCTCGCCGGTCTGCGCGGGCGCGGGCATGGGATCCTCTTCATCAGCCATCGCATCGATGAGGTCTTTCGGATCGCCGATCGGGTGACCGTGATGCGTGACGGCGAGACGCTCGGTTGCTGGCCGACGTCCGAGCTGACGCGCGGAGCGCTGATCGAGAAGATGGTCGGCCGGCCGCTGGAGCAGGAGTTTCCCAAGCAGTCCTCCCCGCCGGGGGCGGTCGTGCTCGAACTGCGTGATCTGTGCGGCGGTGCGGTGCGTGGCGTTGGATTGCGTATTCACGCGGGCGAGGTACTCGGGCTGGCGGGCCTGGTGGGGGCTGGCCGCAGCGAGCTGGCGCGGCTGATCTTCGGCGCCGATCGGCCCGCGGGAGGCGAGATCCGGCTGGATGGCGCCCGCGCGCGGATCCGCTCTCCGCGGGATGCGATTCGCCAGGGCATCTGCCTGCTGACCGAGGATCGCAAGTCGCAAGGACTGGTACTCGGCCTGAGCGCTCGGGAAAACTTCGCGCTGCCCAATCTCGGCCACTGGTCGCGCGGTGGGTGGATCGATGGACGGGCCGAGGCCCGGGCGTTCTCGCGCTTCGTCGAGAGTCTGCAGATCCGTATCGCCGGCCCCGAGCAGCCGGCGCGACATCTTTCCGGCGGCAATCAGCAGAAGCTGCTGATCGCCCGCTGGCTCGAGCAGGACGCGCGTGTGGTCATCTTCGATGAGCCGACGCGCGGTATCGACGTGGGGACCAAGTACGAGATCTACCTGCTGATCAATGCCCTCGCGCGCCGGGGCAAGGCGATCCTGATGATCTCCTCCGAGCTGCCCGAGATCCTCGGAATGAGTGATCGGATCCTGGTGATGCGGGAGGGTTGCATCGCCGGGGAGATCGAGAAGCCGGCTCAATCCTCTCAGGAACAAATCCTCGGAATCGCTGTTGGCTGATCCACGCTGGATAGGCAGGTATGGCGGAGGGGCATCGATGAGTGACACCACGCGTGCGTCGCGGCAGTCGCGACGCGGATTCCTGCAGGCTCTGGGAGCAATGGGGGCGGCGGCGGTACTTCCCGGCACGGCCGAGGCCGCCGCGCGGAGGGAGGAGCTGGCGACGCTGCACGATCTGAGCCGCTGCATCGGCTGCGGCGCCTGCGTGACCGCCTGCCGCGAGACGAATGCCCGCAAGCATCCCAATCCGCAGAAGCCGTTTCCGAAGATGCTGCCCAATCGGGTCAAGGTGTCCGACTGGTCGGAGCGCCGCGATGTCACGGATCGCCTGACGCCGTACAATTGGCTGACGATTCAGAGCATTAGCGTGGAACATGCCGGGCGCACCCACGAGATCCACATCCCGCGCCGCTGCATGCATTGCCAGAATCCACCCTGCGCCAACCTCTGTCCCTGGGGCGCGGCGCGCAAGCAGGCCGACGGCATCGTGCGCATCGAGGACGACGCATGCATGGGGGGTAGCAAGTGCCGCAGCGTCTGTCCCTGGATGATCCCTCAGCGACAGACCGGGGTCGGCATCTATCTCGATCTCCTGCCCAGCCTGGCCGGCAACGGGGTCATGTTCAAGTGCGACCGCTGCTACGACCGGATCGAGCAGGGGCAGCTCCCGGCATGCGTGGAGATCTGCCCGCTCGAGGTGCAGAAGATCGGTCCGCGAGAGAAGATCGTCGCCCGCGCCCATGAGCTCGCCGAGCGGATGGGGGGGTATCTCTACGGCGAGACCGAGAACGGCGGCACCAACACGATCTACGTATCGCCCGTGCCGTTCGAGAAGCTCGACGCCGCATTGGATGCGGATACGGCCCAGGGGCGGCCGCATCTCGGACCGGCACCGGATCGCCTGGGGCTCGAGCAGAAGCTGGCCTGGGCCTTCGTGGCGGCGCCGCTGGCCGGGCTGGCGGCGGGCCTGCGTGCGGGGAGGAAGAAGGATGCCTAAGCCGGTGGCCGCGCGCTGGTTCAGGATCGTCTATGGCCTGAGTGTGGCGGCCCTGGCGATCTCGGGCATGGCGCAGATGCCGATCTTCAAACGCTACTATCTGGCCGACATTCCGGGCCTGGGCTGGCTCGCGCACTATTTCGTCACCCATCATGTCCACTACTTCGCCGCGCTGCCCTTCCTGGGCATCACGATCTACGCCTTCGTGCGCTATCTGCGCGACTGGCGCCGCGGGATGCGTCTCAGCGCGCTGGGTCTGGCGCGGGCGCTGGTCGTCGGGGTGCTGATCGCCAGCGGGGTGCTGCGCGTCCTGAAGAACCGGCCCGATCTTTTCTTCGGCCCGGCGCTGGTCCAGGCCCTCGATTTCGTGCATCTGGGCGCCGCGGTGCTTTTCGGCCTGCTCGTCCTGGCGGCCGTGTTGGCGCGTCGCAAGCCCTACCTGGTGGCTTCGGCGGCCGCCGGAAGTGGCGGGGGAGCGCATCTTGGCTAGACCCGTCGCCCCCCCCTTGCCATCATGAGGGGCGCGCCCAACGCGTAGGGCAGGGCAGCCGGTCTCGGGGGCGGATGCGGTGCATGCGGTGGCTCTTTCACGATTCCTCTCGCAGTACGGGATGCTGGGCGTCCTGCTGTTGCTCTGCCTGCTCTTCTCGATCTTGACGATGCGCGAGCAACACCCGACCGGAGAGGTTGCCGCCGGCCGACTGGCCGAGTCGCTGCGCCCGGATGGCGAAGCGACTCCCGGCTCGATCGGCGTGGGCGGTTCGCCAAAGATGCGGCTGGCGCCGGTGGTGATCGTCGCCGGGGATGCCGAAGCCGACCGTAGCTTCGCCGATCATCTGGCCGCCGATCTCT
>WJJG01000091.1 GCA_014729815.1 Candidatus Eiseniibacteriota bacterium | reverse complement strand
TCCATGCGGCAGGAGCAGAGACGCCGCTTGCTTTGAAGCTAGCGACTCAGCATCAGCTTGCGCACCTCGGAGCGCGACACGGTCTGCAGCGTGGCGAAATAGAGCCCCGTGGGCAGTGCAGCGCCCGTGCCGTCGCATCCGTCCCAGCGCAGGAGGCGCGACCCAGCGCCGCATTCACTCCGCGAGAGCAGCGTACGCACCAGCCGGCCCTGGGCGTCATGGATCCGCAGTGAAACCGCGCCCGGTGCATCCAGGGTCAGGCGCAGCGCGGTGCGCCCGCAGAACGGATTCGGCGTGGCGGGTCCCAGCAGCCGCAAGCGATCGGGCACGCCCTCGTGCGCCACATCCCCGGTCGGCGAGCCATAGGCCCGCACCAGGGTACCGGTGCCGCAGACGATCAGCGTTCCGTCGTCGGCCAGCACCGGTCCTCCCAGGTTGTTGCCGGGAATCGCCTCCGACCAGAGCGGCTGGAGGTCCGCCGTGTGGACGAGCAGGGCGCCGCCGTCGAAGCCGCCGTTGGTCAGGTAGACGCGACCGTCTAGATCGATCGCCATGCGCGGCTCGGCCGGATAGTCGTAGGGAATCGGCCCGGACCGATCGATCTCCAGGCCTGTGTCCGGATCGAGGCGCAGGATCTCCAGCTCGGGCGAGTACGTATAGACCGTGCCATCGGGACCCACCGCAAAGGAGGCGAACGGTGTGTAGCCCATCGCCACACGCCACTTCTCGACCAGCGCTTCCCCCGTGTCCTCGAGGGCCGTGAAGAAGTCGGTGGCGGGGTTGTTCTGCGTCCGGGGCGCATAGATGGTCCCGTCAGGCCCGCAGAGCAGACCGACCTGCTGCACCCAGCCTCCTGAGATGGCCTCGCTCGAATAGAGGCGATCGCCGGTCGCCAGATCGAAAGCGGTCACCACCGGCCCCTCGGGACTCGGTTCCCACACGTACGCACGGTCGCCGAAGACCGCGGCCTGCGCACCATTCGAGGAAGGTGTGCTGCGCGGCACCTCCCAGACCGTGGAGCCGTCCGTGCGGTCGACGCGCAGGAGGCTCGTGAAGTTGCCGATGATCGGATCGCCGTTCGACGCGAAGGCCGGGCTTTCGGTGGTGCGCTCGCTGATCAGCGCCTCCGATTGCCAGGCGATCGACCCGTCGGCCGGATCGAGCGCGTAGAGGTACTCCTCGTTGTTCTCCCCACCACTGCGACTGGCGTAGACCAAACCATCGCGGATGGCCATCGCTCGGCTGCGCCAGGACACCTCCGGGAAGTTGTAGGGCAGTTGGATCGCCCAGCGTTCCTCCCCCGTCTCGAGCTCGTGAGCCACCACCCATGTGCCGGTCGGAATCGTGAAGCTCTGGATACGACTGGTGACGAAGAGATCCCCTTCGCAGGCGCCCTGTTGCGAGACGATCGCCGGACGGCTGCCCTCCCAGAGCAGATCGGATCCATTGGGGCCCAGCGCGTCGACCTGCCCGTAGCGCGCGCTGTTGCCGCCCACGCCGGTCGGCCAGTCGGCGGTCGCCGACGGGGCCGCCCCCAGGAGAACCAGAAGACCGATCCATGGCAGCCAGCAGACGCGATCCGGATTCGTCGACATGCTCCCCTCCTCCGCACTTGATGCACGCATAGCCCGACCGCACGCCGAGCCGCCGGGATCGTTTGCTGCAACAATGATACAGTCCATAGTGGGTATTTGTCATCCTGGCCGAGGCTAGGGAGCCGCGCGGCAAGCAATCTGCTATCCTGGTGTATATGAAGAGACAGAGCGGAGCCCGGTGGTGCCGCGCACCCCTGAAAAGCATTGGATGTGAGGCCTTCGTAATGTGCCGCATGGTGCTCGTTCGTACAGGAATCGTCCCTATACACCGCATCGGGAGCGGATTCCTTCTGCTGCTGCTCCTTGCCGCACCGTTCGCAGCGGGCGTACTGAGTCTCGACTCCGGATCGGCGTCCGCCCCGGATGCCGGCGACGCATCGTCAGCGCCGTTCTGGGTCTTCTTCCGCGACCGCGGCCCCGCGCTCACACGCGCCGAGCGGGCGGAGGAGACCCTGTCTCTCGCCCGGGCGATCTCGCCCGAGGTCTGGGCGCGCCGGGCGCGCGGGAGGGGGGCGATTCTGCCGGATCGCCACGACCGTCCGCTGTGGCGGCCCTATGTGGATGCGGTGGCGGCGCACGGCCGGTTGCGTCACGAGAGCCGCTGGTTGAACGCGATCAGCATCCGTCTTACGAGGGAGGGCGTGAGGCGCGTGGTCGCCTTGCCCTGCGTGCGCGAAGTACGTCCGGTCGCCCATCTGAGACTGCAGTCGATCGGCCCTGCGCGCGATGCGGCCGGCAACCCGCTCGGGCTCGTCGCGCATCCCCGGCGCATCCCCGAGCCTCCGGCCTACACTGCTCCGCGCGGCGGCCCGCACCGCGCCTCGCAGGAGCGGCTGGGCGCAGCAGCATCGCATGAGCGGACTCTGCTCTACGGCCTCTCCCTCTGGCAGCTCGAGGAGATCACCGTCCCCCCGGTTCACGCGCTCGGCTACTCAGGCAATCGCGTGGGCTTCATGATGATCGACACCGGATTCCGCACCGATCACGACTGCTTCGCCGAGGTCGATGTCATCGCCGAGCACGATTTCATCTTCGATGACGATATCACCATGAACGAACCCGAGGATGACCCGTACGCCCACGCGCACGGCACGCACACCTGGGGC
>WJJG01000090.1 GCA_014729815.1 Candidatus Eiseniibacteriota bacterium | reverse complement strand
GTTCCACCTCGGGAAGAAGACCCGTCTCAGCTACAACTACTACTATATGCGCGCCCCCGAGTCGCTCGATCCAGACGGGGACAGCGACCCGTTCTTCGGCGACGGGAAGGAGCGGGGCCACAACCATCAGTGGAAGATGGCGGTCGAGATGAACCCCCACATTCACTGGCATTTCCTGATCGAGCGCTTCCAGCCGGGAGACTTCTACCAGAACGCGCAGGATGACGCCTACTTCCTGCGCTGGGAGCTGATGCTGAAATCCTGAGTTCGCGGCACATCGGCGTGCGACGCTGGATCGGTTGCGGAGAGGACATCCAAGGGAGGAACGTGAGGTGAAGAAGTATTGGGACGAGAAGATGGAGACCATGCCGGTAGAGGAGTTGCACAAAGTACAGCTCCAGCATCTGCGCGAGACGCTCGAGCGCGTGCACACCAAGGTGCCCTTCTACCAGCAGGCCTTCGAAAAGGCCGGCGTCAAACCCGCCGATCTGGAGAAGCTCGAGGATCTCGCCAAGTTCCCCTTCACGGTCAAGAACGACCTGCGCGACAGCTACCCGCTGGGACTCTGCGCCGTGCCGCGCAACGCGCTGGTGCGCATCCACGCCTCCTCGGGCACGACCGGCAAGCCGATCACCGGCCTCTACAGCGCCGACGACAAGGAGCAGTGGGCCGAGTGCATGGCGCGCGCGATGTGGGCGCAGGGCATCCGTCCCGGAGACATCGCGCAGAACGCCTACGGCATGGGGCTCTTTACCGGCGGACTCGGCTTCCTGCTCGGGTTCGAGCGCGTGGGCTGCGGCGTGGTGCCCTCGGGCGCCGGGATGACCGAGCGGCAACTTCTGCTGATGGAGGATCTGGGCACGACCGTCATCGGTTGCACGCCGACCTACGCGCTGACGATCGCCGAGCGCGCGCGAGTGCTGGGCAAGGACATGCGCAAGCTCCCGCTGCGCGTCGGCTGCTTCGGCGCCGAGCCCTGGTCGCTGGAGATGAAGAAGCTGATCGAGGAGCGCATGGGCATCAACGCCCACGAGCATTACGGCCTGACCGAGCTGATGGGCCCCGGCGTCTCCTTCAGCTGCGAGGCCGGTGCGCTGCACATCAACGAGGACCACGTCTTCGCCGAGGTGGTCGATCGCGAAACCGGGGAGCCGCTGCCGCTCGGCGAGCAGGGCGAGCTGATTCTGACCTCGCTGCAGCGCCAGGCGATGCCGATGATCCGCTACCGCACGCGCGATATCAGTCGTCTGGTGCGCACGGAGTGTCCCTGCGGGCGCACCCTCGTGGCGATGGAGAAGGTCACCGGGCGCAGCGACGACATGATGGTCGTCAGCGGCGTGAACGTCTTCCCTTCGCAGATCGAGAGCGTGATCATGGAGTTCGAGGAGATCGAGCCCCACTACGAGATCCATCTGTTCAAGAAGGGCTACCTGGATCACATCCGCGTGGACGTCGAGGTCGTACCGGCGGCCTACGAGCGGGGGAGCAAGCATCTGCAGTCGCTCTCCGACAAGGTTGCCTATCGGCTGCACGAGCTGATCGGGATCACCATCCCGGTGGCGATCGTCGCGCAGGACACGATCCCGCGCAGCGAGGGCAAGGCCAAGCGGGTGATCGACGAGCGCGGCGCGATCAAGTAGCTCTCCGCACGCGCGGTGCGCGGGGGTGTTCCCCCCTGGGCGGGCGCGCGGGGGTGCTCGCCCCGGACCGGAGCGAGCGCGTGGGGCATCGTGGAAGGTGGCCCCGGAGCCGCCCACAGAGGGCACACGCACAGGAAGGACACGCGTCATGGAGAAGCAGCTCCTCTCCGGAGACGAGGCCATCGCCCGCGGGGCTTGGGAGGCCGGCTGTCATGTGGCCGCCGCCTACCCCGGGACCCCGTCGACCGAGATCCTCGAGAACCTGGCGACCTACGAGGAGGTCTACTGCGAGTGGTCGACCAACGAGAAGGTGGCCCTGGAGGTCGCCCTGGGTGCGTCGATCTGCGGCGCCCGGGCGTTGGCGACGATGAAGCATGTCGGCCTCAACGTGGCCGCCGACCCGTTCTTCTCGGCGGCCTACATCGGTGCCTACGGTGGTCTGGTGATCGTCAGCGCCGACGATCCGGGCATGCATTCATCGCAGAACGAGCAGGACAACCGCTACTACGGCATGGCCGCCAAGGTGCCGGTGCTCTCGCCGTCCGACAGCCAGGAGGCACTCGACTTCACCAAGCAGGGCTTCGATC
Source organism: Candidatus Eiseniibacteriota bacterium (assembly GCA_014729815.1). Classification (GTDB taxonomy): domain Bacteria; phylum Eisenbacteria; class RBG-16-71-46; order CAIMUX01; family WJJG01; genus WJJG01. The sequence continues at coordinate 6,415 of WJJG01000090.1, read as the reverse complement.
TCTCCGAGCAGTTCGACATCCCGGTCCTGCTGCGCATCACCACCCGCATCGCGCACTCGAACACGGTCGTTGCGGTCGGTCCGCGCGAGGCGCGCGAGGTCAAGGGCTACGACCGCCAGTCGACCAAGACGATCCTCCTGCCGGCCTTTGCCCGGCGGCGGCACGTCGATCTGGAGGGGCGGATCGACCGCCTCCGCGAATACACCGAGCAGACACCGCTCAACCGGATCGAACAGGGGAGTGCCAAGCTGGGCATCGTCTGCGACGGTGTGGCCTACCAGTACGCGCGCGAAGTCTTCCCCGACGCCTCCTTCCTCAAGCTCGGCATGGTGCATCCCTTCCCGGCCGAGCGCGTGCGGCGCTTCGCGGCACAGGTCTCCGAGCTGATCGTCATCGAGGAGGTCGATCCCTTCCTCGAGATGCAGATCCGCGCGCTGGGCCTGCAGGTGACCGGCAAGGATCGCCTGCCGCGCTGGGACGAGCTCACCCCGGGCGTCGTCCAGCGCGCCTTGGCCGGGGCCGTGGCGGCGTCCGGCGGTGTGGCGAGCGAGGCGGGAACCGCAACCGCAACCATGGAGCTGCCGGCCGAGCCGCCGACCCCGGAGGCGGATCTGCCGATGCGTCCCCCGGCGCTCTGCGCAGGCTGCCCGCACATGGGGATCTTCTTCGCGCTCCAGAAGCGCAAGGTGATCATCGGGGGCGATATCGGCTGCTACACCCTCGGCGCGCTGGCGCCGCATGAGGGGATGGACACCTGCATCGACATGGGCGCCTCGATCACCTTCGCCCATGGCGCCGACAAGGCGCTCGGCGAGCAGGATCCGCGCAAACGCGTGGCCTTCATCGGCGACTCGACCTTCTTCCACTCCGGTATGACCGGACTGGTCAACGTGGCGTACAACCAGAGCGACGTGCTGACCATCATCGCCGACAACCGCACCACCGGCATGACCGGGCATCAGGAGCATCCCGGCACCGGCAAGACGCTCAAGGGCGCGCCGACCGACTGCGTCGATCCCGAGGCGATCGCCCGCGCCTGCGGCATCGAGCAGGTCGCCACGGTCGATCCCTACCAGGTCAAGGAGACGCGCAAGGTCGTCTCGGAGCTCCTGGCCCACGACGGCCCCGCGGTGCTGATCACCAAGCGCGCCTGCGCCCTGGTCAGCCGCATCCGCGAGACGCCGAAGAGAGTCGACCCGGAGATCTGCATCTACTGCAAGACCTGCTTGCGCCTGGGCTGCCCGGCGCTGACCTCTCGCGAGGGCAAGGCCTTTATCGTCGATACGGTCTGCGTCGGCTGCGGCATGTGCGCGGACGTCTGTCCCAGGGGGGCCATCTCATGAACGTCTTGGTGTGTGGTGTCGGAGGACAGGGGGTCCTGCTCTTCACCGGGCTGCTTTCTCAGGTGGCCCTCTCGGCCGGTCGCGACGTCAAGAAGAGCGAAGTGCACGGCATGGCGCAGCGCGGCGGCAGCGTCTCCTCGCACGTGCGCTTTGGCGAGCGGGTCTACTCGCCGCTGATCGAGCCGGGCGCCGCGGAGCTGATCGTGGCCTTCGAGCGGCTCGAGGCGGTGCGCTACGCCCACTACCTGCATCCCGCGGGCCGCATGCTCTACGATCCCCATCGCATCGATCCGCTGCCGGTCCAGATCGGCCTGGCCGAGCGCCCCACCGACGCGGCGCTCGAGGCGCGGCTGGCGGCGCGCACCCCGGCATTGGCGGTGGAGGCCTTCGCCAAGGCACGCGAGCTCGGCAATCCGCGCGTGCAGAACGTGGTCATGCTGGGGGCGGCCTCCTCGTTCCTGGAGTTCCCCGCGGATCATTACCGCGAAGCGATCCGCGAGCTGGTCAAGCCGAAGTTCGTCGAGCTGAACCTCCGGGCCTTCGACGCCGGGCGCGCGCTGGTCGCGCCGGCGGCCGTCTAGATGGCTTCGCGTGATTCCCGCATGCGACGGGGTGCCGAGCGCGGGAGCGTCCGCTGGAGGACGGCGCGCTCAGAGGCGATTCGAACCGGGTGGCGCGGGTCCGGTGGCCGAGTGCGGGCTCCGGACAGGTGGCCGCAGAGGCGACTGGCTTAGGAGAACGGATCTGTTGAACAAGCGGATCTTACTTCCAGCGCCCCCCGGGCGCAGGGCATCCTTCGGATGGCGTTTGCTCCAACCGCGCACCGCATGCGATCCTGCGGCGCCGCTGGCCGGGCGGATCACGTCGGTGTACACCCTCCACGCAGGAAGAGAGAGCGAGTGCGATGACTACATCCTCAGCCAGCGGTGACCGCAAGGGGCTGCTGATCGATTTCACGCTCTGCATCGGCTGTGAAGCCTGCATGCAGGGTTGCCGGGAGGCGAACGATCTGGAGGTCCCGCCCCCCGGTGCGCCTCCGCCGGAGGCGCTGAACGCCGAGAACTACACGATCGTCCTGCCGCACGAGGTCAACGGCGAGACGGTCTACGTGCGCCACCTGTGCATGCATTGCGCCGAGCCGGCCTGCGTTTCGGCCTGCCCGGTGGCCGCGCTCACCAAGCGCGACGATGGGGCGGTCGTCTATGACGGCGATCTCTGCTTCGGCTGCCGCTACTGCATGATCGCCTGCCCGTTCCACGTCCCGCGCTACACCTGGAGCAAGGCCGTGCCGGTGGTGCGCAAGTGCATCCTCTGCTATCACCGCCTCGATGAGGATCGGGAGCCGGCCTGCGCGGCCGCCTGTCCCACGGGCGCCACGCGCTTCGGGCCCCGCGATCTGCTGCTGCGGATCGCGCGCGAGCGGATCCGCACGCAGCCCGAGCGCTACACCGATCACATCTATGGCGAGCACGAGGCTGGCGGGACGGATGTCCTGATGCTCGCGCCGGCCAAGTTCGCCGCGCTGGGGCACGACGCCCAAGTGCCCCACCGGGCGTTGCCCGAGCTGACCTGGTTCGTACAGAAGCGCATTCCCTGGGTGATCGTCACCGGCAGCGTGCTGCTGGGCGGCATCCACTGGGTGGTCCACCGCCGCATGCAGTTGGCAAAGGAGGGGGCGGATGACCCGGCGACCGGCGGCGCTTCGGGTGCGCATTCGGGGGAGGGCTCATGAGGATCGAACCACGCAAACTGATCACGCCCGGTCGTGTGATCATCGCGATCATTCTGGGTGTGGGCTTTTTCCTCACCGTCCGGCGCTTCGCTCTGGGCCTCGGCGCGGCCACCAATCTCAGTGATCAGGCACCCTGGGGGCTCTGGATCGGCTTCGATGTCGTCTCCGGCGTGGCGCTGGCCGCCGGCGGCTTCACGATGGCCTTCCTGGCGCACATCGCCGGAGACCGCACGCTGCATCCGCTGGTCCGGCCGGCGATCCTGACCGCCTTTCTGGGCTATCTCCTGGTGATCTTCGGTCTGATCTACGACCTCGGGAAGCCCTGGAACATGCCGCACATCTTCTACTCCTGGAATCATCACTCGGCGATGTTCGAGGTAGCCTGGTGCGTGATCCTCTACACGACGGTCCTCTTCCTCGAGTTCTTGCCGATGGTCTTCGAGCGCTTCCGGGTGGAGAAGGCGATGCGCATCATCCGCATCGTGCAGATCCCGATCTTCATCGCGGGGATTGTGCTCTCGACCTTGCACCAGTCGTCTCTGGGCAGTCTCTTCCTGCTGGTGCCGGGGAAGCTGCATCCGCTGTGGTGGACGCGTTACCTGCCGATCCTCTTCTTCTTCTCAGCGATCGCGGTCGGGATCTCGATGGTCATGTTCGAGTCGTTCGTCAGCTCACACTTCCTCAAGCGCGGACTGGAGCTCAGGCTGCTCTCGCGCATGGGGCAATACCTGGTGGCGGCGGATCTGCTCTACCTGATCCTGCGTGTGCAGGATCTGACCGCGCGCGGCGTATGGGATCTGGCGTTCACCGGGAGCACCGAGAGCATCGCCTTCCTGATCGAGATGGGGCTCTACCTGACACCGATCGTGCTGCTCGCCAGTGCGCGACGACGGCGCCAGCCGGGCTTCCTCTTCGCGGGAGCGCTGGCCGGCGTGCTGGCGCTGGTCGCCAACCGGATCAATGTTTCGCTGGTGGGGATGATGGGCGCTTCGGGCGCGAGCTATTTCCCGAGCTGGCAGGAGTTCTGGATTTCGGCGACGTTGGTGCTGGCGGCTGCGCTGGCCTTCGGATTGGCGGCGCGCTATCTGCCGGTCTTCACCGCGCACGAGGAGCCGGCCTAGAACGGTGCGAGAGCAGATCGCGAAACGACGGAGAGGTTCGCTATGCGTGGCGTTTGGTGGAGATGGGGAGTGATCCTTCCGGGCCTCGGTGCCCTGGCGCTACTGCTCTGGAGCGGGTTCGGCCTGCGCCTGCCGGCCGCTTCCGCGGCGGATGCAGCAGACAGCGAGATGGACCGGCGCTCGGCCGAGCCACCCGAAACGGTGGTCTACGATAGCTGGTATCAGCCCGACACACCGGTCGAGTTCGATCATGCCATCCATGTGGCGCTCGAGCTGGACTGCGGCGGCTGCCATCATCTGGAAGGCTGCCGCGAGTGCCATCAGCAGGATGCCACCACCCAGCGTGTCGCCAGTCACAAGGTCGCCATCCACGGCGCCTGCTTCCGCTGTCACGAGCAGGGGCCTCGCGGCGCCGACTGCGGGCTGTGTCACGGCGCGGCGGCGCACGAGACGCCCCAGACCGGAGTCGGGGACTCGCCGCAGCGCGTGGACGATCCGCACGCCGGCGCGTCGGCAACCGGGGTGTCGGGGATCGCGCTGCCGAGCGAGAGCTGGCCGGAGCCGTCGGAAATGGAGCCACCCACACCGCCCGAGCAGACCGGCTTCGTGACGCCCGGCTTCGGCGAGGCGACGGTCGTGGCATTCGACCACCTCGCGCACGCGGAGGGATATGGCCTGGACTGCGCCACCTGCCATCACTTCGAGCGCTGCAGCGCCTGTCACGCCGAGCGGGAAGCCACGACCGACGTTTCGAGCGCCGAGGATGCCCAGCACGCGAGCTGTCTCGGATGCCATGAGGAGATGGGCGGTCCGATTGGCTGCGACGAGTGCCACCGCACCCCGGGCCGCTAGAGGGCTGCTACGGATTCCCGAGATGCGTTGGGCGTCGCGGCCCTCCATCAGGCGCGGCGCGGATCGACGCTACGATTCGAGAAAGAGCGGTTGCCCGTGCCGGTACGCGGCCAGGTGACTCTGCAGGATGCGCTGCAGCCGCCCGCCCTGACCGCGTTGCCGCACGAACTCCAGCGCCCGCTCGAGGACCGATATCGCCTGCTCGAAGTTCCCCGTGGCCGCATAGGCCGCCGCCAGCGTGTCGAGGCAGCGCGGATTCGGATCGCTGAGATGGGCGCAGGCCCCGCGCGCCAGCGACAAGGCCTGTCGTCCATTGCGCACGCTCGGCTCGGCCGAGGTCGCCAGAATCCAGGCCAGCTCCACGGCCGCTGCGTTCCATTGCGGAAAGCGATTCAGGGCCCGGTGATAGATCTCGACGGCCGCCTGCTGGTCGCCGCCGCTCAAGTGGGCGCGGGCCGTCTTCATGTAGGCCTCGGGCAACTCGGGATGCAGGTCCAGCACGCGCTCGTAGTGTGCCAGGGCGGCCGCCGCGCCCCCGCGCGCGGCGAGCAGATCCCCCAGCCGCAGCGAGGCCTGCGCGTAGTCCGGACGCCGGCGCAGCGCCTCGTTGTAGTGCCGCTCGGCGGCGGCCGCGTCGCCGCGCAGCGCGAAGGCGTAGCCCAGATCGTAGTGCCCCTCGGGGAAGCCGGGATCCAGCTCGATCACACGCTCGAGCTCGGCGATGGCCGCATCCAGCGCGCCGGACTCGCCCAGCGTGAGGCCCAGATTGTAGCGCGCGTTGATATGCTGGGGATCGATCTCCAGCGCCGCCCGATACGCCGTCAGAGCCTGCTGGGTCTCTCCAACCGCCGCCAGTGCATTCGCCAGGTTGTACTGTGCGCGCAGCCGCCCCGCATCCGCCGTGGGGCCGAGCGCGCGCGTCTCTTCGAGGTACTTCTGGTAGTGCGGAATGGCCTCCGCGTTTCGTCCCGCCGCGACCTCGATGTCTCCGCGCAGGATCCAGACATCCGCGATCTCCGGGTGCGCGGAGAGCATCTGTGCGCTGCGCGTGCGCGCCTCGGTGAAGTCTCCCGCAGTCAACCGCCCGAGCGTCTCCTGGAACTGCTCGTGGAAGGCGATCAGGCGCTTCGCATCCGGCGCATCCTCGTCCGCGCGACCTGCGCGCACCGGCCGGTTGCCCACGTACCCCAGTGACTGCAGCCGTGCCCGCGCACCGTCGTCGACCACGGCGCGCGCGTCGTTTGCCGGTTCGCTCTCGGAGAGGCGCTTCTGCAGGCGCGCGCGCAGACGCTGCGCGATGGCGGATTCCCGGGCGATGCGGTTCTCCGTTTCCCCGGGATCCTCGAGCAGCTCGTACAGCTCGGCTT
>WJJG01000089.1 GCA_014729815.1 Candidatus Eiseniibacteriota bacterium | reverse complement strand
GGGGCGAGCTGGCCGCTGATCGATCGACTGATGGGGCGCGGCGAACTGCCCCACTTCGCCCGTCTCGTGGAACGCGGTCATCGCGCGCGGCTGCGCTCCCTGCCCAAGATGATCTCTCCCCGCGTCTGGAGCACGATCTGCACCGGATGTCCGCCGGAGGAACACGGCATCTGGGACTTCAATCAGCGCAAGCGCGACTTCCGCGTCGGCACGCTGTGGGATCAGCTGCGCCGCGAGGGGCGCAGCTTCGGGCTGTGCGAGTGGTACTTCAGCTGGCCCCCCGAACCGGGGCGACCCGCGGTGGATTTCATCGTTCCCAGCCAGATCGCGCCCGACACCCAGACCTTTCCCGACGACTATCGATTCTACCGGTTGATCGTGCAGCAGAGCCGCAATCAGGAACAGGGCCGCTCCCGTGTGCCGCTGGGCACCTACCTCTCCGCGGCGGTCAGCGCCTGGCGCCACGGCATCCGCCTCTCCACGCTGCGTGCGGCAGCCTCGGCGGTGGTGGGGCGCAAGCTCGGCCAACGCTCGGCCCGGGATCGGGTCTGGATGAATCGCAAGCTCTCCACGGCGCTGGAGGCGGATCTGCTGGCCGAGCTGATCCGCGTGCGCGGTCCCGAGTTCGTCGCCGCGCTCTTCACGCAGGTCGACGCCACTTGCCACCGCTACTGGAAATACATGGAGCCCGAGGCGTTCGGCGATGTCTCGCCGCAGGATCAGGCCCGCTACGGGGGCGTGATCGATGCGATCTACCGCGAGATGGACCGCAGCCTCGGCAAGCTCCTGGCCGTGCTGCCGGCGCGGGCGAACATCCTGGTGGTCTCCGATCACGGCTTCCAGGCGGCAAGCGAGAAAGTGGCCAACTGGTTCTGCCGCATTCGGACGCTCCGCCTGCTCGCGGCGCTAGACCTGCGGGATCGCGTTTCGGGCACCAACGTCGACCTGGAGGTCTACCTGCGACCGACCGTGCCGGGCTGCGGGGCGCGTGAAGCGCTACTCGCGCAGCTGGCCGCCACGCTCGGGGAGGCCCATCTGGTCGGAGACGATCGACCGCTCTTCGAGATCAAGCGGGACGCCGAGACGCTTTACGTGACGCTGGCGCCGCGCCTCTTCCTGCCCGAGAAGCCGCGCATCCTGCTCGAGGGACGCGAGTACCCGTACGAGGAGCTGGTCCGCGCGCGGGCCCAGGCCTTCTGGTCCGGCAAGCATCACCCCGACGGGGTCTATCTGCTGGCCGGGCCAGCCGCCGCGCAGGCGCGCCGCGCGGACTCGCTGCACGTGCTGGACGTGGCGCCGACCCTCGCCGCACTGCTGGACCTGCCTGTCTGTCCGCGCTGGCCGGGCAGCCCGGCGCTCGAGGGCCTCTCGCTGGCCGACGTGCGCCTCTCCGACTATGCGCGGCCCGAGATGCCGCAGTCGGAGCCGCAGCGCATGAGCGACGATCTGCGGGAGAAGCTGCGGTCCCTGGGCTATCTCGAGTAGGCCTGCCGGCCGCTTCCGACCGGCGAACCGTTGGCCTTCCCATCCCTTGCCTCGTGCAAGCTGCGAGCGAGGAGGGGATGCAGTACGCCCGCGATGATGCCGTAGGCCTCCGCGTTGGGATGCGACTCGCCCGGCACCTGGAAGGGTCGATGGTCACATCCGGCAAAGCGCGGCAGCAGATCGACCACCGCAACGCTGCATTCCCGGCACCAGCTGCGTACGCGTTCGTGGATCTGGCGGTACGGGTAAGTGTGATCGAACGGCTGGCCGAAGCCGGGCAGGCTGGCCACGATGAGTTCGGCCGAGATGGCGCGGCAGTCGGCGGCGATTCCCATGAGCGCGGCGCGTGAGGTGCGCCACTTCCGGCTCTCCGGCGCGAAGCCCAGTCGGAAATCGGTTTCGTGGCGCAGCAGTGGGTCGCGACCCGGGAGCCACGGGAAGCGCTTGCGCAGCGCGGCCCAGAGCCCGCTGCGCACACCCATGTAGCAGGCATCCGGATCCCGTGGCACGCCGCTCCGCCGTGCGATCGCGCTCCGGCCCTCGCCCGCCCTCCGAGTTGATCGAGTAGTGCCATTCGACGCCATGGGGCGGAGCGGTGCGTTGCCGGCGGGCGGTGCCCGGTCGCAGGTCGTAGACCAGATCGCTCTGTGGGCCAAGCACGTAGAGCGGACGCTGCCAGGGCTGCAGCGTCGCCCTGTACTTCGCGCGGACTAGCGCGCGGTCGGCGCTCGTCAGCAGAAGCTCCAAGGCATTGATGGCCACGAAGCCGATCCCCGCGGCCAGGAGGATCGTTCGCGTAGGGGCCGGTCTCATGGCGCCCGGTGTCCTCATGTGCAGCGGCTGGCGTGGTCAGAGGACGCAGCCATGCCTCTGCGGACCACGAGCACGTTCAAGCCGTAACGATCTTCGAGAGCGTGACCCTTGCGCTGGATGCTGCATGGACATCGGAAGTATACTCCCGCCGACCTGGAAGCACCAGCGGATGAACAGATCCGCGCGTTCTCCGGCCATGATGTCTGGCGCGCATTCGAGGACGCCCAACGGTCCACATGCGACCCCAGACGCTGATACGAACCGCCCGATGGAGGTTGCTCCATGGCACTGCGGGTCCTGTTTCTCAACTGTACTCCCAAGAAGAGCCCGGAGGTCTCGAACACGCGCGCGCTGTGTGATGGTGTTGCTGCCGTCTATGAGGCGGAACATGGCGCACAGTGCGAGTTCGTGCGGGTCGTCGACCACGATCTGCTTCCGGGGGTCGCGTCGGACATGGGGGAGGGAGACGAGTGGCCGACCATCCTGGCGAAGGTGAAGGCAGCGGACATCCTCATCGTGGCCACACCGATCTGGATCGGCAACATCTCCTCAGTCGCCCAGCGGGTATTCGAGCGTCTGGAGGGCACCTATTCGGAAGGCGATCCGGAAACGGGCCAGTATCCGCTCTACAACAAGGTCGGCGCGGCCGTGATCACGGGGACCGAGGATGGGGGCCATGCCTGCGCCAAGACGATCCAGTTCTGCCTGTGTCGCTTCGGGTGCACGATTCCGCCGGCAGCGGATTGCTACTGGGTCGGACCGGCCGGGCCGGGACCTTCGTACATCGAGGCAGAGGGGCGCCGGCATCTGTATACCAACCGCACGAAGCGGACGTTGGTCGCGAACACGGTCTTCATGGCAGAGCTACTGAAGAGGAACCGCATTGCGACCAATCTGCTTGAGGTCGAGAAGAAGGCAGTCGCCGAGAGCCGAGCATCAGCCGAAATCGACTGGCGCGGGACCCGGTAGTCGGTGCCGTCCCGCAGCGCGGGCAGTACTGTCGCCTCGGCGTGATCTGAGCAGGTCAGGACATGGACCGCGCAGCCGCTCGGTCGTGGATGTGAGCGTTGAGGGGGGAGAGAGATGCAGCACGATCGGATCGCCGTCGCCGACTTCGGAGGGCAGTACGCCCATCTGATCGCGACCAAGATCCGCCGCCTGCGCGTGCGCGCCGACATCGTCGATCCGCGGGCCCCGCTGGATACTTGGCGCCGCTATCGCGGCATCATCCTCTCGGGCAGCCCCGCGCTCAGCTCCGCGGGGCAGGGCGCCGACTACACGGCGGGTCTGCTCGATCTCCCGGTCCCGATGCTGGGCCTCTGCTTCGGGCATCAGGAGATCGCCAAGCATTATGGCGGCAGCGTGGCGCACGATCGCCGCGAGTACGGCTTCGCGATGCTGCACCTGGTTGCCGAGAGTCCGCTCTTCGCCGATCTGGGCTCGCAGCAAGTCGTCTGGATGAGCCACGGCGACTCGGTGGTCGAGCTCCCCGACGGCTTCCGCGAGCTGGGACACTCGACCCATGCCACCGCGGCGCAGGTGGCCCGGGCCACGGGCCGGTCTCCGCGCGAGCTGGCGACACCCGGCGTCGGGCGAGCCGGTCAGGCACAGGGCGGCCCGGCGCTGGGGATCGTGGCTGGCGAGTCACAACCCGACGAAGCACAGGTGGCCGCGCATCGCAATGCTGCCATCGGTGATGAGGCGCGGCAGCGCTACGGCTTCCAGTTCCATCCCGAGGTCGACGATACCGAGCATGGCGAGGAGATGCTGCGCAACTTCGCCGTGCGCATTTGTGGCTGCAGCCCGTCCTGGACGATCGCCAACTACGCCCAGGAACAGGTGGCCCGGATCCGCCGGCGTGTCGGATCGGGGCGCGTGTTCCTCCTGGCCAGCGGCGGGGTGGATTCGACCGTCTGCGCCCGCCTGCTGATCGAGGCCCTGGGGCCCGAGCGCGTACACCTGTTGCACATCGACAACGGACTGATGCGGCAGGACGAGAGCCGGCGCGTCGTGGAACGCTTCCGCAGCTGGGGCATCGCCCGCAATCTCCACTTCCGCGACGCCAGCGCGGCGTTCCTGGCGGCCCTCGCGGGACTCGTCGATCCCGAACAGAAGCGGATCGCGATCGGCAACACCTTCATCGAAGTCTGCCAGGAGGAGATGGAGCGTCTCGAGGTGTCCGACGCACTGCTGGCGCAGGGCACCATCTACCCCGACACGATCGAGACCGGCGGCACCCAGCGCGCCGATGTCATCAAGACGCATCACAACCGCGTGCCGCTGGTCGAAGAGATGGTCCGCGCGGGCAAGGTGCTCGAGCCGCTCGATCAGCTCTACAAGGTGGAGGTGCGGGAGCTCGGCACGGAGCTGGGACTCGACCGCGACTTCGTCGAGCGGCATCCGTTTCCGGGGCCGGGTCTCGCCGTGCGGCTCCTCTGCCACGACGATCACCACCGGCCTGGGCGCTCGCCACACAGCGGTTCGCAAGCAGGCGAGCCGTGCGATGCGCCGCCCACCGCTCAGGCCGACGCCGCTCGAACAGCCCACGAGCTGTCACGCATCTCGCGAGCCGCCCGGCAACGGGCGGCGGATTGGGGCTTGCAGGCGGCGGCGATCCCGATCCGTTCGGTGGGCGTCAAGGGCGACCTGCGCTGCTACGAATGGCCCGTGCTGCTCCGCGGTCGGAGCGGGTGGGAGGAGGTCCTGCAGGCCGCGGGGCGCATCTACCGCGAGGTCGACGGTGTGAACCGCTGCTGTCTCGACCTGACGGGCGTCTCGCGTGCCGAGGCCCCGCAGTTCGGCGTACATCCCGCGACGGTCACCCGCGAACGCCTCGATCTGCTGCGCCGCGCGGATGCGGCGGTCATGGACGGCCTGGCGCGACACGCCCTGATGCGGGAGATCTGGCAGTGCCCGACGGTCATGCTGCCGGTGTCGGTCGATGGCCGGGGACGGGAGCTGGTCGTCATCCGGCCGGTGCTCTCGGAGCGTGCCATGACCGCCCGCCCGGCGGAGCTGCCCGCGGCCTTGGTGGAGGAGCTGCGGCGTCGGATCCTGCCGCTGCCCGGCGTCTCCGGGCTCTGCCTCGATGTGACGACCAAGCCGCCCGGCACGATCGAGTGGGAGTAGAGCACCGTCCCGGCAAGCGGCTGCATCGACTCTGCTTGCCGGGGGGCGCGATGGGCGGAACCCGTCTTCGGGAGGGGTTTTCTTTGGAGGGGACGCGGTGTAGACTCCCGGCGTTCCAGCGCTCGTGGGTCGCTGCCGACCGCCGGGCGCGGTGAGGCGTGTTCGGGTCCCTGCTGTGAGGCTTCACGAGGACCATCATAGGGAGGTTCGCAGATGAGAAAGATCGCAGTCCTCGGCGCGGTCGTTTTGCTGGTGGGCGCCGCCGCTTGGCTGGCACATCCGCACTTCGTCGCACAGGCGGGCGAGAAGGCCGAGAAGGCCGAGGAGCATGGCTACATCGGCGCCGCTTCGTGCAAGGCTTGTCACAGCAAGCCGGCGAAGGGCGAGCAGTACGTGAAGTGGCAGAACGGTCCTCATGCGGATGCCTACGAGACGCTGCTGAGCGAGCAATCCCAGGCGATCGCCAAGGAGATGGGCCTCGAGCAGCCCGCCCACGAGGCCGAGGCCTGCCTCAAGTGCCACGTCACGGCCCACGGGGTCGATCCGGAGCTGCTCGGCAAGAAGTACGACAAGGCCGATGGCGTGGGCTGCGAGACGTGCCATGGGCCGGCCAAGGACTGGAAGATCACGCACATGCGCGATGTCGAGAAGGCCATGACCCAGGGCATGATCGAGCCGACCGAAGAGCTGTGCCTGACCTGCCACAACGAAGAGAGCCCGACCTACAAGCCTTGGGACAAGGAGAAGAAGTTCGCGGCCGTCGCGCATCCGAATCCGCAGAACGAGGAAGAGTAGGACGCACGCGCAGATCCCGAGCACCGGCGGCCACCCGTCAACCGCTGATCTCGAGACCGCGGCAACCAACCGCGCGCGGATCGGGTGTGCGTACCTTGACGCGGAGCGGTCCGGGAACCAAGAGCAGTCACGCAGGGCATCCGGCTCCCGCCGGATGCCTTTCTTCTATCCGTACGAATGCTGCCCGCCCAGGAACAGGTTGCCCACGAAGGAGAGGATCACCATCACGAAGCCGATGATCGAGAGCACCGCGGCCTTGCGTCCCCGCCAGCCGCGCTGATAGCGCGCGTGCAGGTAGCCCGTGTAGAAGAGCCAGATGATCCAGGAGCCCACCTCCTTCGGATCCCAGCTCCAGAACGTGCCCCAGGCGTTGTAGGCCCAGATCGCCCCGGCGAAGAGCGCCCCGAGCGTGAAGAGCGGATAGCCGACGGAGATCGTGCGGTGGGTCAGTGTGTCGAGCCGCTCGAGCTCCTCCGGCCGCGCGTCGGCCTTGCGCGCCTTGACCAGATAGACGATCGCCAGCGCACAAGCCAGCGCGAAGGCGCCCTCTGCCAGCGCAGCCATGCTGACATGGATGTGCAGCCAGTAGCTCTGCAGGGCGGGAACCAGTTGCTGGTTGATCTGCTTGGGCATCAGCGAGGCGATCGCCATGATGGCGATGATCACCGGGCTGGCATAGGCGCCGATCTCGAATCTGCGCGTGCGCGCCACCAGGATCGTCAGCGAGCCCGCGGCCATCCAGGACATCACGCTGGCGTACTCGTGCATCGAGGAGAGCGGCGCGTGGCCGCTCAGTCGCCAGCGCACGATCAGGGCGATCGTCTGCAGCAGCGTGCCGGCGCCCAGCGCGCCGACCGCCGCCCAACCGACCCAAGCGCGCTGCGTCGCGCTGCGCCCGAGAAAGAGCAGCAGGGCGGCGACGTAGACCGCGAAGGCGACCGTGAAGATCTGCACATCGAGGGAATGTCCGGTCATGCTCTCTCCGCTTCCTTGCCGGACGGTCGCGGCGCGGTCCCCTGCGCGCCCGACCCTGCTCCCGGCTCAGCCATCCCAGGCCATCGAACAGGGCGGCCCCCCCGCGGTTCCACGCGCCGCATCATCTCGATCGCCAGCGGAGTGACGTATCGTTCCCACTCCCGCCGAGCGTATTCGGGCGCCTGCTTGGGTGACCCCTGGTGCAGCAGCGTGATCTCCCAGCCATCCCTCACGCGGCGCAGACGCAGCCACGCTCGCTCGTAACGCAGCAGGAAGCTGAGCAGCGTGCCCAGGGTCATGATGACGATTCCGGCCCAGACCCATCCGCTGCCGGGGTGCGTGGAGAGCTCGAGCCCAGTCGTCATGAGCGGATCGTAGCTGATGAAGCGCAAGGGCAGGTCGGGGCCCGATCCGACAGACATCTCCGGGTGGAACGCGAAGTACCAGTTCGCGCCGACGAGACTGTCGCCGGCGAAGAAGCGCAGGCGCAGCGCCGGATTGCGGGGCTCCTCGGAGGCCAGACCGGGGCCGCCGGCCAGAATGCGGAAGTCGGCGAAGAAAGTATCGATCTCCGCCGCATAGGGCGCCGGACCCAGCGAGACCCGCCGGCCCCAGGGGATGCGCACATTCAGCGGCTCGTCGAAGCGCGTCTCGACGCGGCCGTGCGTCGGTCGGTCGCCGGGCGCCGCCGCGTCGTCCCCCTCGGGGCCCGAGAGGAGCTGGGCGAGATCGAGCAGCAGGTCGGCCGAGCGCACCCGTGTCGGGTCTTGGCGATACGACGTCTGGTAGAGGCTGTAGCCGCGATGACGCAGTGGCTTGTTGACCTCGATCGTCGCGCGGCGCACCAGACTGGTGTCCTCGAAGAGCGCGACGTGCGAGAAGTAGTCGGCGATCTGTCCTCGGGGTGTGGTCTCGATCTGGAACTCCTCGAGCGTGAGGCGCAGCGAGGCCTCCGGCAGCGTCGCGGTCTCTCCCGGACGCAGCCAGAGCATCCGGGAGCTACCGCTGGAGGCCATCCAGAGCCCGCCGACGACCAGAGCCAGGAAGCCGACGTGGGTGAGGACCGGACCGAGGCGCGAGAGGCCGAACCGTTTCGCGGAAAGGCAGGTCGCCTCGCCGCACGCCGCGCGGCGCAGCGCGAACTGTCGGCCGCGCAGCAGCCGGGTCAGTGGCGCCTCGGGATCGGCTGCGGCGCTCTGCCAGACGACGGCATTCGGGGAGCGGAAGCGCTGCGCATCGGGCGGATCGATCACCCACGCTTCTCGCCAGTGGCGCCGCCCGCGCTTGATCGTGCAGGCCAGCAGACTCAGGGACAACAGGGCCAGCAGGACGCGGAAGAGCAGGGATCGAAACGGGCTGGCCGGGACGATGTGCACCAGGAACCAGACCAGGGGCTCGTCGAGGCGCTCCGCGTAGCGCATGCGCGCCATCTCGCCGCGGAAGGGGATCTGATCGATGATCACCAGGCCCAGGATGCTGGCGATCGCCAGTGCGATCACCACCAGGATTGCGAAGCGCGTCGAACTCAGCAACTCGTAGAGCGCAACGATCTGCCCCCAGATCCCGCGCCGGCTGCTCGCGGCCTGCCTCGTCATCCGCTCGTCCGCCTCCGACCGCGAAAGTTCCTCATCTTGCGGGCCCCTGCCCGGAGCCGCCTCCGGGCCCCGCATTCGGAGCCAACTGCACGAAGCCGCCAGCATAGCCGATGCGCCCGGCGACGGCAGCCCCAAAGGCGCACCCTGCGTCGCGCGCCTTTCCCGCACTTCCGGTCTGCGGTAGACTCCCGCGCCGTGGAAGCCCTGATCCCGCAAGTCTGGTTCGATCCGCTCGGCACGCTGCTGTTGCTGCTGATCACCGGCATCGGCTTGGCCGCGCTGGTCAAGGGCGCCGACCTGCTGGTCGAGGGCGCCGCGGGCCTGGCCTACCGCCTGGGCATCTCCAAGGTGATCGTGGGCGCGACGGTCGTCTCGCTGGGCACCACCAGTCCCGAGGCGGCCGTATCGGTGCTGGCCGCCTGGTCGGGGCAGGCCGGACTGGCCCTGGGCAACGCGGTCGGTTCGGTGATCGCCGATACGGGGCTGATCTTCGGTCTCGGCTGTCTGCTGGCCACGATCCCCGCTGATCGTTTCGTGCTCAACCGCCAGGGCTGGGTGCAGTTCGGCTGCGCCCTGCTGTTGGCGGCCTTCTGCTATGGGAGCTTCGTCCTGGTGGGCGATGCGGCCGCCCTCGGCCGACCGGTGGGGCTGTTCTTTCTGGCCCTGCTCGTCGCCTACCTGGCGATCTCGGTCCGCTGGAGCCGTCAGCATCGGGCGGCGGAGCCGTTCCAGAGGCAGCTCGCCGACGGCGCGGTGCTCGAGCATGTGCCCCCCGGCGGTCCGCCGGCCGAGTCCGCGCGGGGTCCGGTCTGGTTGTTGGCTTCGATCGTCTTCGGTCTGGCCCTGGTGATCCTTGCCAGTCGCGTGGTGATCTGCGCGGTGTCGGTCCTGGCGGTGCGCTGGGGCGTGCCCGAAGTGGTGATCGCCGCCACGCTGGTCGCCATGGGAACCTCGCTACCCGAGCTGGTCGTCTGTCTGACCAGTCTGGTCAAGGGGCACAAGGAGCTGATCATCGGCAATGTGATCGGCGCCGACGTGCTGAACGTGCTCTTCGTCATCGGGGCTTCGGCCACGGCGGCGCATCTGCCGATCGTGGAGGCCGGATCGCAGGTGCCTCGCATCTTCCTCTACCTGCATCTGCCGACCATGATCCTGATCCTGGTGCTCTTCCGCCTCTACATCTTCGCCGCCGTGCGGCGCGGGGCGTTTCGGCGCTGGTTCGGCCTGCCCCTGGTGTTGATCTACGTCGCCTACGTCGTCGCGCAGTTCCTGCTCACGGCCGGGAGCGGCGGCGCGCACGAGCTGTCCTGAATGCCTCCGCGCAGTTCCCAAAGGCACCCTTCTCGGTCGCGGCCCTGCTCGACACCGCGTGGGGGACGGCACGTCCCGCAGCGCTCGGCACCTCGCGCCGCGCCGGGATCGGGCGAAGTCACGTAGCCATGCGTCACGGGATTCGTGAGATCTTCGACGAGGTGCCCGCAACGTACGAGCGGGTGAACCACATCCTCACCCTGGGGCTCGATCGGCTCTGGCGCCGCCGGACCGCG
Source organism: Candidatus Eiseniibacteriota bacterium (assembly GCA_014729815.1). Lineage (GTDB taxonomy): Bacteria > Eisenbacteria > RBG-16-71-46 > CAIMUX01 > WJJG01 > WJJG01. Next base: position 5,535 of record WJJG01000089.1, on the reverse strand, counting down.
CGCCTGGCCGCGCGCGCGGGCGGAACGCGCTGGATCGATGTCTGCTCCGGCACCGGCGAGCTGACCCTCGCGCTCGCGCGCCGGGCGAGGGCAGGCACACAGGTGACCGCCTACGACTTCTCCGGTCCGATGCTCTCCCATGCGGCGCGCAAGCCGGCGGCGTGCGGCATCGCCTTCGTCCTCGGGGATGCACGCAGGATGCCGTTCCCCGGCGGTACCTTCGACCTGCTGACCACCGGCTTCGGCACACGCAATCTGAATCTGAACCGGGATACGCTGACGCGGACCTTCGCGGAATTCCACCGCGTGCTGCGCCCGGGGGGGCGCTTCGTCACGCTCGAGACCAGCCAGCCGCGCGGGCGGCTCCTGCGCCGTCTGGTGCGGCTCTACGTCCGGACTTGCGTGCGCCCCCTGGGACGGCGCGTCTCCGGGTCGGACGCCGGATACGCCTATCTCGCCCACACCATCCCGCGCTTCTACGATGCCGAGCAACTCGCCGGGATCATGATCGCGGCGGGATTCCGCGACGTTACCTATCGGCGGCTGCTGGGCGGGGTGGCGGCCATTCATCTGGCCTGGAAGTAGGGCCGGTCGCGGAGGAGACCGCTCGGCGCGGAGCGCAGGATCAGGGGATCGCACTCGCGGCCGGGATGTGCCCCCACCAGACCCGCTGCACGATCCCCTCCTCGAGCAGCAGCGTCACCGGCAGGCTGCGGTAGTACGGGCGCAGGGCCTTCTGCGGCGCGTGGGCGATGCGGAAATTCGGGAGCTGCCGCATGCGCCAGCGCTGGGCCTCGGCGGCGCTGCCGGCATAGGCCGCCAGGACGCGCGGTCCGCGCCGATCCGACGCGATCTCTCGCAGCCGCGGCAGTCCCGCCTGGCAGGCCGGGCATCCGTCGTCGAGCAGCACGAGCAGGACCGTGCCCTCTTCGAGCGGCGCCCCGGCGTCTTCGATCGGCAGCGCGCTGAGGTCGCTGCCGGGGCCGATGCCGATCACGATCGAGTCGAGCGGCAGGGAGGGACCGAAGACGGTGAGCACGACCACCGGGATCATCAGAATGCCGAAGAGCGCCCAGCGCCAGGCGCGCGTACGGAACCCCCGCGTCCATCGCAGGCAGAGGAGGGAGGCGATCACGATCAACGAGTCCTCGATGATCACGTGGAACGGCCCGCGGTCGACCAGGCGCCCGAAGCAGCCACAGCCTTCCGATCCGCCGTGTGTCCAGGCGTAGGCCGTGACGCCGATGAAGCCCAGCATGAGCAGGATCGTGCCGGCGAAGAGCAGGCGCGGCCAGACGAACGCGACCAATGCAGCCGCCAGGGCCAGTTCGACAGCCACGAAGAAGTAGGCCAGGTAGATCGACCAGGAGGCCGGCGTCACCCGATAGGCGCTGATCTGCTCGGCAAACATCCCCGGGTCGGCGGCCTTGAAGAAGGCCGCCACGGCCAGGATGGCGGCGATGACCAGCCCAAGCAGGTAGGCGATGCCGAGCCGCAGGTCGCGCTTCATCGTCGCGGATCCGCCGCCAACAGCTCGGCCAGGTGGGCCTCCACGGAACGGCGGGGCGCATCGACGATGCGACCGAGCTCGACCCCCTCCTGCCGCACCAGGATCGTCGGGACATCGCTGACCTCGAGCGCGATCAGCAGCTCGTGAGGCTCCGCCAGGTACTCGTCCACACCGACCATGCGCAGCGACAGGTGGGGGTTGTGTGCCGCATCGAGGGTCTTCGCCAGCGCGGGCAGTTCCTCGCGGCAGGCGGTGCACCAGGTGCCGAAGAACGCCACGATCTCGGTCGGCGTGGCGATGGTGCGCAGGGTTGTGAGCGCCGCCGCGCTCGGTTCGTAGGCTGCGACCTTGCTCGCGAAGCCGGGCAGGCGCGCTTCGATCTCCGCGCGCGGCAGTTCGCCGACCAGTTCCGGCGCGGGGCGCACGAGCAGGTCGGCGGACGGGGTCGAGAAGGCCAGGCTGCCGTCGGGCTGCGTGAAGAAGCTGCCGAGCCGCTCGCCGCTGCCCGCGGGGGGTTCCACCGGATGGGCGCCGGGCGTCGGATTGCCGGCCAGATCGGCCCGCGGGTAGGCGCAGGCGTCTCCGCTGGCCAGATCGAGCAGGTAGGAGGTCTCCCGGTTCGGGAACCAGAGCAGCATCTGCTGGAAGTCGGGACTGTCGAACACCTCGCCGGTCAGTTTCCGCGAGGCCGCCCCCGCCTGTGCGGGATCGAGCGGATCGCCCGACGATGGTTCGTAGAGATGCAGTTCGACGAGCAGCGCCGTATTCAGCGTCCAGTACCGCTCCGGATCGTGCGCCGTCGCTCGGGCGGGCGCGAGGCTGCAGAGGATGCAGACCAGCGCCACGCCGCAGGCCCATCCGCGCACGGTGCGGCGCTTTCGCAAACGGGTGTCGCGATCCCGGGGAGGGGGATGGGCTCTCACCGCAGCTCCTTCGCGCGCTACTCGACGATCGCGAGAACCTGATTCTGCTGCACGTTCTCGCCCTCTTTCACGCGGATCTCCTGAACCACCCCATCCTTGGGCGCGCAGATCTCGTTCTCCATCTTCATCGCCTCGAGGATGATCACCACATCGCCGGCGGCGACCTGGTCCCCCTCACCGGCGAGGACCTTGAGGATCATTCCGGGCATGATGGCCGTCAGCGCGCCGGGCGCATCGACCGCCGCGGCGCCGGGTCCTCCAACCCCCGTGCGCTTCTTCTGCTCCAAACCTTCGGTCTCGATGGCATAGCCGATGCCATCGACGAAAGCGCGATCCCCTGCGATCTCGATGCGATGCGTGGAATCCCCGATCACCACGCCCTCGGGGGTGACTTTCGGTTCGAAGCGATTGCCGTTCACGTAGATCGCACGACCGCGACGTTGGATCTCGTAGGTGGCGCCTTCGAGGCGCAAGGTGAAGCTCCGGGCCATGACTAGACTCCCGTTCCGATGACACCGCGCGCGCCGCGTCCCGACATCCGCCAGGCGCTCAGCGCGCTCCCCTCCGCCGCCGAGAGCTGGCTGCGTTCATTCTGCCGCAACAGCTGCGCGGCGATCGCCGCCGCGAGCAGCTCCTTGCGTTCGATCCCCTGGCGGCGGCGCTGCAGGAACGCGCGCGCCACTTGCGGGAAGAGTGCATAGGAGACGATGTCTTCCTCAGATGCGGCCAAATCGCCGATCTCCTCGCGCGCCTTCTGCAGTCCCGGATCGAGCAGATCGGCCGGCCGGCCTTCGATCGGCTGCTCCTCGCCGATCACCTTCTTGCGGATCTGGGGGTCGATCTCTGCCGGCGGGCGGCCGTAGAAGCCGCGGAAGTAGTTCTTCACCTCCTCGGGAACGACCTTGTACCGCGCACCGAGCACGACGTTCAGCGTCGCCTGGGTGCCGACGATCTGGCTCGAGGGTGTGACCAGAGGGGGATAGCCCATCTCCTTGCGCACGCGCGGCACCTCTTCGAGCACCTCCATGTACTTGTCCTCGGCGCCCTGCTCGCGGAGCTGGGAGATGAGGTTCGAGAGCATCCCGCCCGGAATCTGGAACTCGAGCACGTTGACATCTACGCCGGCGATGCCGCTCTCGAAGCGCTGGTACCGCTTGCGGATCTTGGCGAAGTAGCGGGCCACGTTGGCCAGACGGGTCAGGTCGAGACCCGTGTCGCGCGGCGTGCCGCGCAGCGCGCTGACCAACGACTCGGTGGGGGCCTGGGAGGTGAGCAGGGCCATCGAGGAGATCGCCGTGTCGGCGACATCCACGTCCGCCTCGCTGGCCTTCAGCAGCACCATGCTGGCCATGCCGCTGGTGTAGTGCGTGTGGAGCTGAATCGGGATTTCCAGCTTCGCTTTGAGCGCGGCCACGAGTTCGTAGGTTGCATAGGGCGCCAGCAGACCGGCCATGTCCTTGATGCAGATCGAATCGGCACCCATCTCCGCCAGTTCGCTGGCCAGAGCGACGAACTTCTCGATGCTATGCACGGGAGACAGCGTGTACGAGATCGTGGCCTGGGCGTGCTTGCCCTCGCGTTTGACGAGCTCCATCGCGTAGGCCATGTTGCGCGGATCGTTGAGCGCATCGAAGATGCGGAAGATGTCGATTCCGTTGCGTGCCGCGCAGCGCACGAAGGCTTCGACTACGTCATCCGGATAGTGTCGGTAGCCGACCAGATTCTGTCCGCGCAGCAGCATCTGGAGCTGGGTGTTCGGCAGTGCGGCGCGCAAGGCGCGCAGGCGTTCCCAGGGATCCTCGCCCAAGAAGCGCATGGCCGAGTCGAAGCTCGCTCCGCCCCACATCTCGAGGGAGTGGAAGCCGATCGCGTCGAGCTCATCGGTGATCGGCAACATGTCCTCGGTCGACATCCGTGTGGCGAGCAGCGACTGATGCGCGTCGCGCAGGACAGTGTCGGTGATTCGCAGTGGCTGCGTCATCTCTGCCTCCCTCTGCTGGACCGCTGGATCGATCCGGCCCGAGTCGGGTGGGGCGCCGACCTCCGGAAATGGCCTGGGAACGTGCGGGACATGCTACGATACCGGCGCCGCCTCTTCAACCGGGCATCTGACCGCCGCTCAAGCAGCTACCGCGGCATCCCGGAACGAGATCCGGCGCCCGGGGAGCGCCTCCGCCGGCCCACGGGCTGCCCTCTCGTGTAGATGTGCACCCAATGCGAACAGTCAGGTTGCCATCTCCGCATCTCGAATGTACCATAGGGGTGCAGCAGCGACGGTCCGTCGGCACGCGCCGGGTCGTCGACCACACCCTTCTGACTGCTGCGTGCGACCGGCTGGCGCGGAGGCCTGGATGCTCGGCGACATGGAACCTCGCTATCGTTGGCAACGGGCCCTGCGCCAGCATGGGGATCGATTGGTGGGGGAGGCCGCGGACTCTCTGACCGGGTCCACGGTGATCCTGAAGTGTGATCGCTTCGCCTACATCCAGCGCGAGATGCAGACCCTGCTGGCCCTGCCACCCGGGGTGGGGCCCGTGCTGCGTGACGCATCATGGACGCCCGAGCGAAGACTGGTGCTGGTCCTCGAACGCCTCTCCGGACGAACGCTGAGCGACGCGGCCTCCACCCTCACCTCTCGGGAACTGCCCTGGATCATCGGGCGGCTCTGTCAATGCCTCGAAGCGCTCCATCGTGCCGGATTCGTGTATGCCGACCTGCGGCCGGAAAACATCTTCCTGCTCGACGCGCCACAGCATGTGGTTCCGCGCGATGTGCGTCTGCTCGATTTCGGGGCCACCCTCACGCGCGTCAGCGATCCGCGTGAGGATGCGACCGTGGGGGGCACACCGGAGCTGTGGGCGCCGGAGGTCGCGCGCGGCTGGAGTGTCGACGGGCGCGCCGATCAGTACGCGCTGGGCCAGATGCTCCGGCGCCTCGCTCCCCACCTGGCGCGGGACCGCGCATGGGGGGGACTGATCGAGCGCCTGACGCAACCGCGGGCCGGCGACCGATTCTCCGACATGGCCGCCGCGCGCCGCGCGCTGCGCGAGGCCTTCGGCGAGGCGGTGCCTCGCGCGGAGACCCCGCAGCTCGGTGCAGGCC
>WJJG01000088.1 GCA_014729815.1 Candidatus Eiseniibacteriota bacterium | reverse complement strand
CTCGGCATAGCGGTGCACTTGCAGAAGCAGGAAGCGGATCTCTCCCGCGTGCCGGGCCACGAAGAACAGCAGCAGGAGCGCGCCGCTGAGCAGAACCAACCGGGGCAGATAGCCCTGGCTGTCCGCGGAGATCCAGACGGCACCCAGCAACAGCAGGAAGAAGCCGGCCAGCAGCAGCGGCAGAGATCGGGATCCACGCGTCACCTAGCCCCTCCACTTGATCAGGTCGAGGCCCCGAATTGCCAGCGCCAGGAAGCCGGCCGCCACGGCCAGGTGGAATCCCACGCGCGGCCAGGCCAGCAGTCCGCGTCCGAAGTCCTGGTACTGGTAGAGCGGCGAGAGATTCGCCAGCACCTCCTGGACCCAGGAACCGCCCGGCTTGAGCAGCCCGCCCAGCATCGCCAGCAACAGCAGGACGCCCAGCGTCAGCACCGCCGCTTCGACCTGCCCCCCCGCCAGGGTGGAGATGAAGACTCCGATCGCCGTCAGCCCCATCGCCATCAGCGCCAGTCCGCCCAGGCCGGCGAACAGCGGCGGCGCGGCCGGATTGCTGACCACGGCGAGCAGGACCAGATGCAGGCCGTTGATCGCGAAGAGCAGCAGTGCGAAGGCCAGGACACCCAAGTACTTGGCGAAGACGAGCTCCGAGGTGCGCAGCGGATAGGAGATCAGGACCTCGAGGCTCCGCTGGCGTTTCTCTTCCGCGAAGCTGCGCATCGTCAGGAAGGGGATGATGAAGAGCAGCAGGCTGGCAACGTTCAGGAAGTAGGGCATCACGACGGAGAGCTGCACGCTCGGGCCGCTCGCTGCGGGGCGCACCAGATGCGCCTGCTGCGCAGAGAGCAGGATCTGCTCCCGAAAGAGAAAGAGCAGGGTCATCAGGATGAGTCCCGAGACCAGTGCGTAGACCGCCAGAAGCGAGTAGCCCAGGGGCGAGCGCAGAAACGCACGGAACTCCCGTGCGGCCAGGGTCCAGACATTGCCCATCCTAGTCCTCCCCCGGCGGTGCGGACTCGAGCGTCACACGTCGGAACATCTCCTCGAGCGCCGAGAGCCCCGCGTTCCACTCCACGACATCCCAACCGCGCTCGGCCAGGTAGGCCATCAGCGCCAGGCGCCCGGCGCGAGCCAGCCGGCCCTCGATGCGCCACAGTCCGCCATCGCCCTCCTGCCGCTCGGTGAGCGGCTCCTCCGCTCCCCGGAAGCTCTCCAGCGGCCGCCCGCGGCCGCCGCGGATCGTGACCACGGTCGCCACGGGGGCTGCGGCATCGCGCCCGGCGAACGCCTTGGGGCTCCCCGACGCCACCAGCCTCCCGCGGCTGAGGATCAGCACACGATCGCAGAGCAGGAGCGCTTCGGCCAGGATGTGCGTCGAGAGCAGGATCCCCTTCTGAGCGCGCCAATGCTCGAGCAGACGCCGCAGCTCGGCGATCTGGTTCGGATCGAGACCGCTGGTCGGCTCGTCGAGGACCAGTAGCGGCGGATCGGCGATCAGGCATTGCGCCAGCCCCACGCGCTGCCGGTAGCCGCGGGAGAGTTGCCCGCACGGCCGGCGCCACATCGCCTCCAGATCCAGCATCGTCCGCACGCGGGTCAGCGCCGCGGGCAAGGCCCGGGCATCCAGTCGCTTCAGGCGGCCGACCATCGCGAGGTACTCGTCGACGCGCATCTCCGGATAGAGCGGCATATTCTCCGGAAGGTATCCGAGCGAGCGCTTTACGCGCGCACCCTCTCGAAAAACCTCTCCCCCCGCGAGATGTACGGCGCCGCCACTGGGTACCTGATAGCCCACGAGCACCCGCATCGCGGTGCTCTTGCCCGCGCCGTTGGGACCCAGCAAGCCGACGATCTCTCCCCGGTGGACCGTGAAGCTGACCCGATCGACCGCGCGCACCGGACCGTAGTCCTTGCTCAGATCGGCGACTTCCAGCAGTGCTTCCGCGGCCACCGGCATCCTCCGCGCCTGCGTACCTCTTCCGCGTCCCGGAGCGATCCCGGCGAGTCTAGGCAAGTCCCCGGAAGGCGGCAACCCGCAATGGCCGCGGCGAGATTGACTCGCCCTGGGGGGTTGTGGAAGACTGCCCAGAACTCGGACGTGCGCCAGCGATCCGCCGCCGTGCGGATCCCCAAGCAAGGGAGTCTCCGATGTCCCAGGATGCGATCACACCCCGCGAGAAGGACTTCTCGCAGTGGTACCTCGACATCGTCACCAAGGCCGAGCTCGCCGACTACTCCCCCGTGCGTGGCTGCATGGTCATCCGCCCCAACGGCTACGCCATCTGGGAACGGCTGCAGCGCACGCTCGATGGGATGATCAAGGCCAGCGGTCACCGCAACGCCTACTTCCCGCTCTTCATCCCCGAGAGCTTCATTCGCAAGGAGGCCGAACACGTCGAGGGCTTCGCGCCCGAGTGCGCCGTGGTGACCCATGGCGGCGGCAAGCAGCTCGAAGAGCCGCTCATGGTGCGGCCGACCTCCGAGACGATCATGTACCACATGTACGCCAAGTGGATTCAGAGCTACCGCGACCTGCCGCTGTTGATCAATCAGTGGGCCAACGTCGTGCGTTGGGAGATGCGCACGCGTCTCTTCCTGCGCACGACCGAGTTCCTCTGGCAGGAGGGCCACACCGCCCACGCCACGGCCGAGGAGGCCGAGGAGGAGACCTGCCAGATCCTGGAGATGTACCGCCGCTTCGCCGAGGAGGAGATGGCCGTCCCGGTCTTCATGGGGCGCAAGAGCGAGAACGAGAAGTTCGCCGGCGCTCTGCACACCTATTCGATCGAGGCCATGATGCAGGACGGCAAGGCGCTGCAGGCCGGGACCTCACACAACCTGGGGCAGAACTTCGCCCGTGCCTTCGAGGTCAAGTACCAGGACGAGAACCAGGCCTGGCAGTACTGCTGGCAGACCTCCTGGGGCGTCTCGACGCGCCTGATCGGCGCGCTGATCATGGCGCACAGCGACGATCGCGGGCTGGTGCTGCCGCCCCGCATGGCGCCCACGCAGCTGGTGATCGTGCCGATTTGGTCCTCGGACGAGCAGAAGAGCGCCGTCCTGTCGTACGTCGATGCGCTGCGCGGACAACTCGAGGGCCAGGTCGACTATCACATCGACGATCGCGACCAACTCCGGCCTGGCTGGAAGTATGCCGAGTGGGAGCTGCGGGGCATTCCCCTGCGCCTGGAGGTCGGACCCCGCGACTTGGAGAAGCGCGGGGCCGTGCTCGTGCGTCGCGACACGCGGGAGAAGCAGACGATCGCCGCCGAGCAGCTCGCCAAGGCCGTTGCCGCGAGCCTGACGACCCTGCAACGCGACCTCTTCGCGCGGGCGCGCGACTTCCGCGACGCCCATACCCGCTCGATCGACACCTACGAGGAGTTTCGGCGGTACATGCGAGAGGCGTCCGGCTTCGCCTGGGCCCATTGGTGCGGGCGGCCAGAATGCGAGACGCGTGTGGCCCAGGAGACGAAGGCCACGATCCGCACGGTTCCCTTCCGGCCTTCTGATCGCCTAACGACCCCAGATGCCCCCGGCCCCGAGGAAGGACACTGTCTGGCCTGCGCAGCGACCTCATCCCAGCGAGTGCTCTGGGGCAAGTCCTACTAGGTGGTTTCGCTTGGTCTTGCGAGTTCCGTGAGATCCCCAGCGCGGGGTCCGTCCGACGGCGACGGGTCCCGCGCGCGGGACCCGCGCACGATCCTTTGCGGAATCAGGCGAATCATCTGGCGCGTCTCGCCCCGCGCCGATCAGTCCTCCGGCACTACGAGGCGCTCGACGGCCAGGTGGCCGACCTCGTCCGCGGCGCGCACGGCCACGACCTCGGGCCGGCCGCCATCGGCGCGCGCCGGCAGGGGGGCGCGGATCTCCTCGCGCGGACTATCCAGGATCCCATCGCGCGGATGGATCGGCCGCCATGCGGCCCCATCCAGCGAGATCTGCAGCTCGGCCAGGCGCCCGCCGGCGTCTCGCGCCACGCCGCTGAGCACCCAGTCTTCGCCCTGGCGGACCCAATCCAGGCGCTCCCAGCGCGGCGGCGTGTTGTCGATCCGAAACGGCGCGCTCCGGCGTTCGGCGCGCAGCGCCTCCTGCGGGCCGTTGCCCGGCGCGTCGCTGGCCACCACGCGCAGCTCGTACCAGCCATCGGGCCATGCCGCGCCATCCCAGGTGAAGGCCGCCCGCTCGAGATCCTCCTCGAGTCGAACGCTTCCCGCCCCCTCGAGCGGATGCAGATGGAGCTCGAAACGCAAGGGATCACCGTCCGGATCGAACGCCTCCCAACTGGCGCTGCGCAGCGTTCGGGCCCAGAGCCCCGAGCGAGAGGGAGACGACGACCCATCGCTGTCGCTGAGGCTGTATTCCACTTCCACCCCGCCCGGCAGCTGCTGGCGCAGCGCCTGGCTTCCGCCGACCGACTCCAGCGCACCCGCCTGCGGCGTAACCGAGAGCGACGCCAGCAGGGGAGCACGATTGGGACCGCGGTAGGGCACGCGGACCGCGCGGACGTGCAGGTCGCCATCCGCGGCGCTCTGCATCGTCACGCGCCACTGCAGGTAGCGCGCCGCCGGGCTGGCGATCCGTCCCTCCGCGAGCGTAGCCCAGGGGCTCCAGGTCTCGTCCGGATTGCGCAGGTGGCCGCTGCGTGTCTCGAAGAGCACGTTGCCGATCCCCGAGGCGATCCAGTCGGCCACACCCCAGGCCACCGTCTGATGCGCATCCCAGACGCGCGAGGTGTACTGGCCCTCACGCGCCGCCGTCCAGCCGCAGCGGTAGACCGCCCCCCCGTTCCCGGTGCCCACGAAGAGCTGCTGCCCCTCCACGACCAGTGAGAGGAGCTGGGCTTCCGGGAAATCGAGCAAGCGCGTGGCGCTGCGATACGCATCCAGCGCGTAGAGTCGTCCCGCGCTCCCCGTACCGACCAACACGCGACCATCGGGCGCGCGCGCCAAATCGAGGATATCCTCTTCCGGACACCGCCAGATCTCGCGCACCAGGCCGCTCGCCAGGCGCTCGTAGAGGCGCGCGTCTGATCCGCCGCCCCCTTGGACCTCGATCGGCGCCAGCATCAGCGGCCCCCCGCTCGCGTTGCCGGGCTCCTCCTCCTCGCGCTGGCCGTTGGCCGCGAAGAGCAGCCGCCCATCGTCGCTCGGCAACAACGCAACGATCTCCTCCTGGCCGGTATCGTAGAGCACCTCGGCCTCCCCGCTGCGCGGATCGAGCGCCACGAGCAGTCCGCGGCCATCGGTGCCGCACAGTAGTCGGCCCGCGTGCCAGCGCATGCAGACCACGTGCGCATCCGGCACCGCGCCGAGCGCCCGCGTCTCGCCGTCCGGGGCGATCTCGTAGACCTCCCCGCGATCACCGGTCCCCGCATACAGGCGTCCGTCGGGAGCGGCGAGCAGACTCCAGACCAGGCCTTCGGGCAGATCGATCAGTGTGTCGCTCGACCCATCCGGATCCAGACGCGTGACCGTGCCGTTGGGCGCGCCGGCGAAGTAGAGCGCCCCCCTCTCGTCTCCGGTGAGCGCGAAGAGCTCGTACTCGAACGTCTCGGCCGCCACCGCGGGGGTGCCCTCTGCGGGGATGCGGAAGAGCTGTCCATCGCTGCCGCTGGCGGCGTAGACGCCGCCGGCCCCATCGGGAAGCACCGACCAGACATAGGCCGCTTCCCCAAAAAAGATCCGTTCCGCTACGGGCGCGAGGATCAGCGCCCCATCGGGCGTCACCCCGACGCCGTCCAACTCGCCGAGATGCAGCTCTTCGGCTCGATCGGCCAGGAACTGCTGCGTCTGGGAGGCTTCCGTCGAGCCGGCGCTGATCAACAGCGCGAGGCTCAGAAGTATCGATGGGCAAGGACGAAGCGTTCTCATCTCTGCTCCTCGCGTGCGCGGGCGGCGCGGCCGCTAGCGTGCGATCGCCACCTCGACCGCTGTGCCGCCCAGGATCACTCTGCCGGTCGGAATCTCCCGCTGATCGAGGCTGTTTCCGACGACCGTGCTCACGTCTCCGCCGGTGACCGAGCGGCTCAGCGCCCGCCACTTCGAGACCGGCACCGAGGAGATCTCCTGCCCGCGCAGAATCGCTCCGCGCGAAGCTCCGTAGAGCCGCACGATCAGAGTCTCGTCCGACGGGAAGGTCTCGATCAGACGCAGCAGATCGGCCTGGTTGCGCGCGTTGTACTTCTCGGGCGCCCGCTCCTGGTCCCACTCCGTGAAGGCCGCGACCGAACCGGCCATCACCAACAACGCCTCCCCGCGCACCCAGTCGGGGACCCGGAGCACGACGCGCTCGCTGGTCGTGCCGCCCAGGTGCTCCTGCAGGCGGATCTCGACCGCCAGCGAGTCGCCCGGGCGCACCGCCTTCTTGGTCAGCCGGAGGCGGTCGATGTTCGCGGCGCGCAACTCCGGATCGAGGACGACTTCGAGCTCGATCCGCCGCAGGGGGAAGTCAGCATAGGGACTGATTGCCAGATAGCTCACCGGGGCCAACACCGCGGCCCCCACGGTCTGCGCCACGCTCAGCGAGCGGAACAGGTCCTCGCGTTGCAGGCGCCGTCCGCCTTCCAGCGTGAGCGTCAGATCGCTGGCCATCGTCGCCACCCGCAACTCGAAGCGGTGGGCGCTGAGCGCCGAGGCCGAGGCCAGCGCCGCCAGACCCGGCGTGAGGAGCGCATGGTAGGCCAGATCGAACTCATAATCGGTGAAGGACCCCTCCTGCGGGCCGCGCACGCGCAACTGGAGCGGGACGGTGCGCGCCCGCCCCCCCCGCACCGCGGCCACACCCGACCGCCGGTCGGCGACCAGCATGCCGACCGGCTCGGAGCCCGATCCCATCTTGAAGGAGACCGCGCGGTTGGGCACCAGCGCATGGATGCGCGCGCGGCTGACCGGTAGCTCCGTCCGCCCGCCGAAGAGGAACGGGTGGCCGAATGCCCAGATGCGGTCGCCATCGACCCAGGTGACCGTCCCGATGGCCGAGGCACGCATGTCTCCCGAAACCAGATCGACACTCAGCGCATCCCCCGGCCGCAGCGCATGCGCCGGTCCTTCGGCGGCGGTGCCCGCGCCCACCGCGCCGGCGACCGGCAGGAGCCCGTAGCGCCGCCACAGCGGCATCCAGCCGCGGGCGGCCTCCAGGGCCTGGGCCTCGCAGACCAGTGGAAGCAGTAGGCGTGTCATCCCGGCCGGCCCGACCTCGCCCAGCGCGCCGATGCCGGGCCAGCGCTGCGCGAGTCGCGCGGGATCGGCACACAGCGCGCGCCAGGTCCCGTAATCGGGCGGGCGCCCCTCGGGCCAGAGAGGGCCGCTCTCCGCTCCGGCGTCGCGGCGGCCGGCGGTGATCTCGGTGAAGGCCGGGTCGAGCGCCGCGCGCATCTCGGAGAAGGGGGTCACGCCGGCGATCGGCTCTGTGGAGAAGGGAAAGGCGAACGCCAGCGCGCCCAGCAGCCGGCCCTCACAGAGCACCGGGCTGCCACTCATGCCTTGCGCGATGCCGGTGCGCTGCAAGCGGTCATCCAGCGCGCGCACCAGGATGATGTCGCCCCCCGCCCGGCTTCCAGGCACCCGATCCAGCACCTCGATGGTGAAGCTGTCCGGCTCGAAGCCCGAGAAGACGGTCCAGACGGTGCCGCGCAGGCCCGGGCGCACCTCCGAGAGGGGAAACGCCTCCGGCACCTCGGACCGCACAGGGCAAGCAAGGACAGCGGCGGCCAGCAGGCCGCCGCCGAGCATGACGCGCATCTTCATACGAAGTCCCAGCGCGCGACGCCCGCGGCGCCGCCGGCGCGGCTAGAGGAAGTAGAAGCGCAGGCCGATGTGCACCTGCAACCCCGATAGGTCGATCTGCAGCTCGTCCTTCGGCACCTGCTCGAGGAACGTGCGCGAGGGGCCGTATTCGTGCTCGTTCCCCTCGCCCAGGCTGTTCGTCTCATTCTCGCGCGTCTTGTCCGCATCCAGGAAACCACGCTGCACGTAGCTGTTCTCCCAATCGAGCCGATCGAGAGCCGTATCCCCCTGTTCGAACTCGGGAGGATCGGTATCGTTGATGATCACGTTCTCCTCGGCCGACCAGTCGCCGTATTCGACATCCGCCCAGCGGTAGCTCAGATCCACCGCAAGGGTCAGGCGATCCTGGACCATGTATTCCGCGGCCAGACCCACCTGCCAGCCAAGCCCATCGCCGTCATAGTAGACCTCTTCGGTCCGCTCGCGCGTCTCCTGCCCGGTGCCCCCCCCGGCGCTGGTCCGGCGCGTGTGCGAGGCACGCACCTCCTGCTTCTGGATCAGCAACGGACCGCCGCCGAAGAAGAGCCGCACGTCTTCCTGGGGACGAAACGGCAACACATAGAGCAGGCGGGCGTGGTAGGTCTCCTGCGAGACATCGACGGTGATCAGTTCGTTGTAGTCGAGGCCTCCCGCCGAGCCGGAGGAGACGCCATAGCCGCCGGTCACGAAGAACTGCGAGAGCAGCGGCACCGGAATCTTGACGTCGAACCAGAAGGTCCAGCCGTGGCTCAACTCGTCGATCGTCTTCCAGCCCTGGTCGCGCAGCCACTGGTTGCCGATCGAGATGCGGTCGTTGACGTCGGAGAGCTGATAGGTTGAATAGCCACCGCTTCCGCCGAGGCTGATCCGACCGATCGGATCCTCGGCGCAGGCGCTCGGAACCAGGAACAGGACCGCCAGGGTCGCGGCGACTGGGACTGCAACCTTCATGCGTACCCCCAACGTATCGCGTCCCACACGAATCGGGACAACGTTGCTAGTCGTAATTCGCGCGGGAGGATAGCACGCAGCGAAAAACCGTGTCAACGCTGGCCCCAGGCCGGTCCCGCCGCGCACGCCGAACGCGCCCGCTGTGTTGCTCCACAGCGCCGGGGCTGGTAGGCTGGCGGCCCGATGACGCCGAACACACAGGCAAGTATGATCACGGTCGCGCATTTCGTCACCCCATACCTCTTCCGCACTGGCTCCTGGATCCACAGCCAGCTGGCACTGGCCCGCACGACGCGGCCGATCGTTTTCACGCGCAGACTCGAGAATCCCGCCGCCTTCCCATTCGAGCCGATCGTCCGCGTGCCGGCCTCTCCCGGCCGGCTGGGTCCCCTCGCCGACCGCCTGCGCTTCTTGCGCGGCGACCTCACCCCCCGCGGCTACCTCCCCGCGCTGCGTCGCCATCGGGTCGCACTGATCCATGCGCACATGGGGTGGGAGGGCGCGCGCGCCGTACCCGTGGCCCGCGCCGCGGGGCTGCCCTTGATCACCTCCTTCTACGGACGCGATGCCGGACGCCTGCCCCGCTATCCCTGGTGGCGGCTGCTCTACCGGCGCCTGTTTCGCGCCGGAAGCCTCTTCCTGGTCGAGGGTCCCGCCCTGGGCCGCCGGTTGCAGGCGCTCGGCTGCCCCCCGCGCAAGATCCGCGTGGTGCACCTGGGGATCGATCTGAGCCGCATCCCCTTCGCCGAACGGTATCCCCCGCGCGAGGGACCGATCGAGATCCTGGTCAGCGCCAGCCTACGTCCGAAGAAAGGTGTGCCCGACGCCGTCGACGCCTTCGCGGCCCTGGCGAGCAGCTTTCCCCGCGCACACTTGCGGATCCTCGGAGACGGTCCCGAGCGGCGGCGGGTGAGAGAACGGATCGAGCACCATCATCTCTCGGCGCGCGTGACGTCGGAGGGCTACGTGCCCTACGAACGGCACCTGGCGGCCCTGACGCAGGCGCACATCTTTCTGGCCCCCTCCCGCACCTCGGCCGATGGCGACAGCGAAGGTGGGGCCCCGGTGAGCCTGATCGAAGCCCAGGCCTCGGGTCTGCCGATCGTCTCGACACGCCACGCCGACATCCCCGAGGTCGTCGCCGCGGGCGCCAGCGGTCTACTGAGCCCCGAATACGACCTGGCGGCCCTGATCCGCAATCTGCAATGGATGCTGGCCCATCCGGAGCAGTGGCCGGCCATGGGGCGCAGCGGACGCGCGCGGATGGAGGCCGAGTTCGACGCCTCCCGCCAGGTGGCGACCAGCGAGGCCATCTACCGCGAGATCACCTAGGGGGGTGCGCGCCGTGCCGCATGCGGCCCCGTTCGACGCCGCACTCCGCGCCGGGATCACGCGCCGCGGACTAGCGCTCGTGCGGCATCGGTGCGGCGCTGGCGACGAAATACTTCTCCATCGGGTAGTAGCCGAAGTTGCTCACGCGGCTGGTGTAGATGCAGGCGAACTTCTCCACCTGCTGGCCGAAGTGTGAGATCTCGCGCCCGGCGCGAAAGAGCGGACCCCAGTGCGGGTGGAAGCGCGCCTCGATTCCCGCCTCCTGTGTGCGGATCTGTCCGGCCAGCTCCTGCATCTGGCGCTCGATCGCCGCCAGATGCTCGGGAATCGCCCGGCTCCCACCGCGCAGGCCGCGCTGCCGCAGGAAGCGTCGCACGCCTTGCGGTGCCAACTGTCCCGCCGCCGCGCGGGTCAGGAAGTCGCGCGCCGCGTCGAGTTGATCGATGCGACGCTCGAGGACGGCTAGCTCGGCCCGCGCCTGGCGCGTCTGCTCCAGATGCTGGATCTCCTCCTCGAGGTCGGGGACGATCATCGCCGTGCGCCAGCCGCAGCTACGCTTCGACTTGAGGATGTCGCCATAGGTGTGATCCCCGAAGTAGAGCACTTCGGCCCCGCTCACCCCCAGCTCCGCCTCCAGGGCGCCCACCGATCCGCGCGTGAAGAAGCGGCAGGTTTGGCGGCCCTTGAGCCGCAGCGCGCGCGCCGCCAGCGGGACCAGTGCGGCACGCCGCGTGAAGAATCCGGGCTTGCCCGCGCGGACGACGATCGAATCGAAGAAGTCACACCATTGCGGTCGTTCGGAGATCCTGCGACCCAGGAGCCGCTCCATGATCAGACCGGTGTAGTTCGCCTCGGAGTTGGTCAGCAGGAAGAGACGCATTCCGGCGCTGCGCAGCTGCTCGAGGGTCGCAGCCAGCTGCGGATCGGTCTGCAGATAGTGCAACGGCCGCCGCGCGATGGCGCGCTTGATGCTGCCATCGGCGTGCGCCTCGTCTACGGCGGCCCGGACGTCGTCGTAGATGCGGCTGTAGTGCGGCCGCTCGGCCGCTCGGTCGAGTAGATCGACGAGTTGGGCGTAGAGCGTGATCTCGGGCAGCGCGAAGAACGTGTCGATGGCCGCGAAGCGGGCGCCGATGCGGATCCGCCGATTCGCATACCGGGCCTTGCGCATCTCCCGCGGCAGTTTGCGCGTCCCGTGGAAGGCTTGCACTACGTAGCGGTGACGGTCCATCTTGAGCAGATTGCCACAGCGCCGATCCACGATCAGTCCGCGTTGCACCAGGCCACGGTCGTGTCGCATGCGTCGGATGGCCCGCGGATAGCCGCACGCGACCAGTTTGGCCGCCGCCTGCCGAAAGGCCAACGCCTCGAACGGCTCGGGGGCGTAGCAGGCCAGCGTATGGTCCATGTCGAAACCGATCGCGCGGATCGATGCCAGGCGCAGGCTACGGTTGACGTAGATCCGCCAGGCCGGATCGACATCCGGAGGGCGCCACTTCGGCTCATCCACGGTCGGCGACACGCTCCCCCCTTCGCGGGTCGGACTCCTCACGACCCAGCCCGCGCGCCCACTTCGCCTCCGGCCGCCGGCAATCCGCGGCGCAGCACGCGCGCAGCGTTCCCGCCGGCCACCGCCGCGATCGTCTCCCCATTCCATCCCCGGCGCCGCATGGTCTCCAGAAGCCGCGGCCACGCCTGGGCGCCCTCGATCCCCTGCGGCAACGCCGTGACACCATCGAAGTCGCTGCCCAAGGCCACCGCCTCCTCACCGGCCATCTCCAGGGCGTGCTGGATGTGATCACAGACCGTCTCCAGCGAGGCCGCCTGCGGCGGATCGCTGAGGAATCCGGGACAGAAGGTGATGCCCACCAGCCCCCCGGCTGCGGCGACCTCGCGCAGCTGCCCATCGGTCAGATTCCGCGGATGCGCGCGCAAGGCGGCACAGGCGGTGTGGCTCACCAGGAAGGGCCGCGGCACCACTCCGAGCGCATCCTGCAGCGTACGCGGAGACGCGTGCGCCAGGTCGCAGATCAGGGACAGCTCCGCCGACCGGCGCAGTAGCGCCCGCCCCGCCGGACGCAGCCCCCCGTCGTTTCCGCCTGCGGGGCGACATCCGCTGGCAAACGGCGTGTCGCTGTTCCAGCAGAGCGTCAGCACGCGCACGCCCAGCGCGTGGAAGGCGTCGAGCAGCGCGATCTCGCCGAGCAGCGCATGGGCACCCTCGAGGCCCAGAATCATGCCCAAGCGGTGCCCGTCCAGACAGCGCTCCAGATCGGCCTGGTTGCGGACGAGCTGCAGCCGATCGGTCTCGTGGACCAACACGGCCTGGGCCCGCGCTAGCATCTGCAGGGCCAGCGCGGTTCCCGCCGGCCCCGCGAGGCGGTCGGCGGTGCAGATCGCCCAGACGGCTGCTCGCACGTCGGCCCGCGCCAGACGCGGGAGATCGACGTGCAGGCGCGGGACACCGGCGCTCAGGTCGTCGCCTGGCGCGAGCTGGGCCAGGGTGTCCAGATGCAGGTCGATCAGCATTCGCAGCACTCCGCCTGCCCAGGCGCGGCCGCCCCGGGCGCAGCTACCGGTTGCGCCCCAGACCGTATCGCAAGATGGCGCGCACCGTGCGCAGCCCGTCGCGCCACCCGATCTTCTTGCCCTCCCCGTAGCCCCGGCTGTCGTACGAGATCGGCACCTCCCGGATCTCGACACCCAGGCGTGAGATCTTGGCCGTCAGTTCCGGCTCGATGTCGAAGCCGTCGGAGTCCAGCTCGATGCGCCGCAGCAGATCCATGCGAACGGCCTTGTAGCAGGTCTCCATGTCGGTGAGGCGCTGTCCCGTGAAGAGGTTCGAGAGCGCGGTGAGCAGGCGATTGCCCGCGAAGTGCCAGAACGCGGTGGCCCGACGCCCGCGCGCCAGGAAGCGCGAGCCGTAGACGACCTGCGCCTCCCCCGCCACGATCGGCGCCACGAGATGTGGAAAGTCGGCCGGATCGTACTCCAGATCGGCATCCTGGATGACAGCGATGTCGCCGATCGCCTGCTGCAGCCCCGTGCGCACGGCGGCGCCCTTGCCCCGATTGAGCGGCTGGAGGAAGACCCGCACGTCGGGCTCGTTGCAGGTCAGCAGCCAATCGCGCGTGCCGTCGGTCGAGGCGTCATCGATGATCAGGATCTCCTTCTCCAACGGTACGGCCCGCACGCGTCGCACGATCTCCGCGATGGTGGCGCGTTCGTTGTAGACCGGCATGATCACCGAGAGCTTCACGTATGCGGTTCCTCCGTGCGCGTGTTTCTCGAACGTCTCACGATTCGGCGCGTGCCCCAAACGACTCCTCTTCCCCACGGACGTTCCCGGCGGTGGCGCGCAGTTCGGCAACCTGTTCGGGGGTCCCCACCAGGATCAGGATGTCATCGGCCGCGAGCCGTTCGTCGGGACCGGGATTGGGCAGATAACTCCCACCACGCCGAATGGCGAGCGCGACCACCCCGTAGCGGTCACGCAGCCCCGAGCTACGAATCGTCTGCCCCACCAGCGACGCTGCCGGTGGAACGCGCACCGCGTGGAGCGCCGGCTTGCCGGCCACGAGCTGCGTGATCTCGTCCATGAACCCCACGACATGCGGGCGCAGCAGGGTGTTGACGATGCGTCGCGCGCCCATGGCCTCGGTGGAGATCGTGCGCTCGATTCCCGCGCGCCGAAACAGATCGGTTACGCGTTCGCTCGAACTGCGGCACAACACCGGCAGCTCGCTGCACAGCGAGCGGACGGTGATTCCGATGTAGATGTTCTCGGCGTCATCCGAGATGGTCGTCGCCAGGCCGGCGGCGCGCTCGACTCCCGCCTCGCGCAGCGTTTCGGGTAGCGTGGCATCCCCCTCGACAACCGCATACCCACACTCACGCGCCTCGATCGCCTGCCTCTTGTCATGCTCGACGATCACGAACCGCGCGCCGGCCGCCTCGAGATCCTGGGCCACGCGGCGCCCCAGGCGTCCGAACCCACATATGATGAAGTGATCCCGCAACTTGCCGATCATGCGCTTCATTCTCCGCGTGCCCAGGACGTGCAGCAGACGCCCTTCGACCAGGAATGCCACCATCAGACTGAACAGGTAGAGGGCCGCCCCGACGCCCCCCAACATCAGCACGGTCGCCAGAGCCTTGCCCGCAGTGGTCTGCGGCGTGATGTCGCCGTAGCCCACGGTCGTCACGGTGGCCACGGTGAAGTAGAGGCCCTCGAAGAAGCCGACCCGCTCGATCGCCGCGAAGAGCACGCTGCCGATCAGCAGGATCAGGAAGACCACCACGACCAGGCGTGCGACTTGCTGCAAGATCCTCTCCCCCTATCCGCCCATGCTCGCAGAGTATCCAAACTACTGGGTGCCGACAACACGCTTTCGGCCCCCTCTCACGCACGCTATCCTCCGCGCATGGACCCCGATCAGAACCGGCTCGAGATCGATCCGTTCCGCCACCAGCCGCCGTTCGACTGGCGGGCGCTCTTCGGCAACGATCACCCGGTGGACATCGAGATCGGATGTGGCAAGGGGCGCTTCCTGGCCGCCATCGCCGAACGTTCCCCGGCGCGCAACTTCCTCGGCGCCGAGCGGGCCGCAAGGTTCTATCGCAAGGCGGTCGCCCGCGTGCGACACCGCGGGGTACGCAACGTGCGCCTGATGCGCGCCGACGGGCTCGATCTGCTCGATCGCTGGGTGCCCCCCGCGTCGGTGCAGCGCATCCATCTCTACTTCCCCGATCCTTGGCCCAAGAAACGGCACCACAAGCGCCGGATCGTGCGCCCCGCGCTGTTGCAGCTCGCGGCCCGCGCGGTGCCGCCGGGCGGCGAATTCCGCGTGGCGACCGATCATCCGGAATATCGGCAGGTCATCCGCGAGCAGTTCGCGGCGCATGCCGAGTTCTTCGCGCCCCGGCCGTGGTCGGCGGAGGATCCCGAGCGGCTGCCGACCAGCTACTCGGAGAAGTGGCAGCGCGCCGGCCGCGCGCTCTGGTGGGCCCGCTACCACCGCACGTCCGCCCCCGCACGCCCCACTTCCCCCTTGGACGCATTCCAACGCGATGCTACGTTCCCCACCGCTCACGGGGCTGGCGACTAAGGCCCCGGCGGGCGGACGCCGATCCTTATTGGGGATCCAGCAACGGACTCGGGCTGCGTCACGCGCCCGTGCGCGACGCGTGATGCGAGAGGAGAGCGGCATGTCGCGACTCAACGACTCACGGCGTCTGTGGATGCGCTATCAGGAAGATCCCGAGGAAGACGACGACGACGAAGGCGAAGAGGAGCGCTCCGGCGGCGACGACGACAAGCTGCAGGAGAAGGTCCTCAAGACGCGCACCGTACTGGTCTGCGAATCGATCAGCGATGAGCTGGCGCGCAAGGTCTACCAGCAACTGCTCATCCTGGAGGCCGAGTCGCGCGAGAAGCCGATCACCGTGCTGGTGAACTCCCCCGGCGGAGAAGCCGACTCCGGCTTCGGCATCTACGACATGCTGCGTTTCGTAGGCGCCCCGGTGCGCACTCTGGTGGCGGGTCTCTGCGCCAGCGCCGCCGTGCTGGTCTTTCTGGCCGGTGACAAGCGCCACCGCTATTCGCTGCCCCACTCGCGTTTCCTGCTGCATCAGCCTTCATCACAGAGCTTCGGGCAGGCGTCGGACCTGCAGATCGCGTCGCGGGAGATCCTGCGACTGCGCGATCGCTACAATCGCATCGTGGCCGATCTGACCGGAACGGACCTCGAAACGATCACGCGCGATTCCGATCGCGACTTCTGGATGACGGCCGAGGAGGCGCGGGACTACGGCCTGGTCCAACAGCTGATTCGGGAGCGTGGGGAGATGGATCCCGACTAGGTGGCGGGCGTGTCGCGAGTTTATCCAAAGGGTTCGGATACGGCTCTATCGTTCTGCCAGAGAAGCGCTTGTGGCTTTCGAGAACTCCCAAGAAGATCGCGAAGCGCAAGGCGCCCACACCCTACGGTACGCGCGCCCTGGATGATCCGCTTGGAGCCGAAGGGGATCGAACCCTCGACCTCATGACTGCCAGTCATGCGCTCTCCCATCTGAGCTACGGCCCCGAATCAGATCGATGCTAGCGACCCGCGGGTTCGCCGGTCAAGCGGAATCGGCGCCGCGCGCCGCTGCGCGCCGTTGATCGCCCATCGGGGCTTGCGCTACAGTGTATGGATTGTGGCGATCGCTCCACGGATCGCAGCGGCGGGAGTGGTGAAATTGGTAGACGCGCGGGACTCAAAATCCCGTGGGGGCGACCCCGTGTCGGTTCGAGTCCGACCTCCCGCAAGTCGAGCACGATTCCAGGTCATCCGAGCTTCGCAGAGCGGGAATCGCCGCCGATGAGTGGTCTCCCTCCTCGCTGGGAGCGCGACGTGCCCCTGCGCGAGCGCACGAGCTGGCGCGTCGGTGGCCCGGTGCAGTTCATCAGCCACCCCGCCGATCTCGAGGAGCTGCGCGAGGACCTCGCCCTGGCCCGCCGGGGCGCGCTGCCGGTCTTCGCCCTGGGGGGCGGCAGCAACCTCCTCGTATCCGACCGCGGCTATGCGGGACTCATGCTCCGACTTCCCGACGCCCCGACCCAACCGCCACCGGGCGCCCGCGTTGCTCGGGCCTTGCTCGCAGCGGGCGCTTCTCTGTCGCGCGTGGCCGAGGAGCTGGCCGGCGCGGGCTGGGCCGGGTTGGAGTGGGCCGCCGGGATTCCGGGAACCGTGGGCGGCGCGGTGGTCAACAATGCCGGTGCGTTCGGTGGATCGATCGACGGCGTCTTCCGCGGTGCGCGACTGCTCGATCCCGAGGGGCGCGAGCAAAGATGGACCGCCGAGCAGATGGCCTTCGCCTATCGTCACAGCGCGCTCAAGGGCGCCGAGCCGACCCGGCACCTGCTTCTGGAGGCCGAGTTCGCCCTCGAGCGTGCCGCCCCCGAGCGGCTGCGGGAACGAATCGCGGAGAACCGGATCCAGCGGCGCGCGCGGACGCCACGCGGGGCGAGCTGCGGGTCGGTCTTCCGCAACCCACCCGGCGTCAACGCGGGTCGGCTGATCGCCGCCAGCGGCCTCGCGGGCACACGCCGCGGTGATGCGCAGATCTCTACGCGGCATGCCAACTACATTCTCAATCTCGGCTGCGCCCGTGCGGAGGAGATCCTCGCCCTGATCCGGCTGTGTCGCCAGCGCGTGCGCGCGGCGCACGGCATCGAACTGCAGCTGGAGGTGCAACTGGTCGGATTCTCGGATGTGGAGCTGGGATGATGCGGCAGGCGGGTCTCCGCCTCGGACCTGAATCTGGGATGAGGATGCACGCGGCCTCGCGTCTCGCACGTGGGTCCGCGGTGAGAAAGCGCGTGCCTCGGACGATCGGACGGGATGCGGGTCGAGCGCGGGATCACCGGCTCCGTCAACGCATGCGGATCTCGACCGCGCCGCCGCTGGAGGGCAGCGTCCGCGGATCCGGTATCGGCAGCTTGCCCGCGCGCGTCCCGAAGCCGATGCGGCCGTAGTCCCAGATACGGTTTTCGCGCGGGGGCAGGTTGTCGTCGCCCACCCGGCCGCTGAAGGGGCTGTTTCCTGGACCGACGCCGAAGTAGGCGTCCGACTCCAGGGCCCGGAGCACGAACCACGCCACCGGCGCCAGGTGTCCCGTGCGCGGCGCCTCGGGCATCCAGACCGCAGCGATCTCGCTGCCGCTCTCCGGCCACGTGCCCATGATCTCGGGGTCCTGACCGATCATCGGCGCGCAGGCGCCCGAGACGATGAAGTCGATGCCCTCGTACTCGATCGCGAAACCCACACCGCGCACCAGCATCTCGCGCGGTGTGTAGAGATAGGCCCAGACGCGCACCGTATCCCCGATGGCGGCATGTTCGGTCACGATCTGCTCGACATCCGTCAGGGGCGTGAGCAGCGTGCATGGATCGGCCTGGATCCCCCCGGGGGGCATCTCGTACGGCTCCACGTGCAAGAGGAGCCGAACACCACCGTTGCGTCCCAGGGTCTCCGCCCCGGCCCCGGCATGGACCCACAACCCGAGCAGCAGGCACAGCCACGCGGCGACCGGCCGCGCCACTCTTCTGTCGGAATCTCTCTTCACGACGTCTCCCAACGCGCCATCGCGGATCCGCCTATTCCGGACGCTCCGGCTTCGCGCCGCGGTTCGTATCGCCGGGCGCCACCTCGTCGAGATAGGCGGCGGTGATGGCCCGGGCGAAGCGCTGCACGCGCCCGCTCGGATCCTGCAGACAGAGATCGCACGGGCCCTCGTCGACCGCCGTGTTGCCGATCGTCAGCTCGATCCGGCGCGGAGAGATCCGATCGACGGCGATCGGATAGATCTCCTCACCCTCCGCGTCACACAGCCAGACGCCGGCCAGCCGGTCGAGGTCCACTCCCCGCAAGACCAGACGACTGGCGATGAACCGCTTGTTGACCCGCCCCTCGACTTCGGACAGCAGGGGCGGGAAGACCAGCCGCCATCCCCCGCCCAAGGAAATCGTGGGGGATCCGAGCGACACCGGCTCTCCCGCGGCGGTCCAACCGCGCAGCGCCGCCGCGGCGATGCGCACGGCCACCCCCTCACTCGCGCGCAGCGCGAAGTGCCCGACCAGTCGGTAGCGATGCATCGCCTCCCCCGCGTCCGCCTCGGCGGCGCGTGCGAGCAGAGCGCTGGCAGCGTGCCACAGCGGGAGCGGACGATAGCGGTACGCGCCGCCCGCTT
>WJJG01000087.1 GCA_014729815.1 Candidatus Eiseniibacteriota bacterium | reverse complement strand
CTCGATCGGTGGAGGCGGAAACTGGATGGGGGAACAGCGGCTCGATCTGGGCGATCCACCGGCGCCGGCCATCGGACGGCACTCTTGTCATCCGCGCCTCGTGGTGGGGGGCATCGACGTCGATGCGCACATCTACGTGACCTGGATGGATGACCGCAATTCAACCGTCGCCGGGAGCGGGTATGACATCTACGGCAATCACAGTCTCGATGGCGGGACCACCTGGCAGCTCAGTGACTACCGCATCGACATCGGGGATCAGCCCGGGCGAAACGACTCCTGGTATCCCCATCCCGGCTGGGCCGCGGGACCCTACTTCCTGTGGCGCGATGTGCGCAACGGACAGGGGGACGTCTACACCAACCTCTTCTCCATCGGCCCCGACGAGGGCGACATCTTCTATGTCGAGTCGTTCGATGGTGGCCAGACGTGGAGCCACCCGCCGCTGCGAGTCAACGACGATCCGATCGGCAACTTCCTCGATCAATCGCACCCCTGGCTCGACTTCAAGCCGGATGGAACGGTCGATGTGGTCTGGTACGACAATCGAAACGATCCGGCCAATGACCTGCAGATGGAGACCTTCTTCGCCGTGCTCCACCCGGGCGCCGGCGCCTTCAGCGCAAACACCCCGATCGCTCCGCCGATGCCGCCGGTGACCACCTGGAACTGGACGGGAGACTACATCTGGGTCGACACGGATGCGGCCACAGCTCACGTGGCGCTGACCGGATCCGGGACGGATCCGACCCACGGGGACGTCTTCTATACGGCGGTCGAGAATCCGGAACCGCCGCCGCAGCCGGGGGCCTGCTGTACGCCCGGTCGGGGGTGCGAGTTCGTCACGGAGGACGAGTGCCTGGCCCTGGGGGGCGAGTTCCTCGGGGAAGGCGTTCCGTGTGATCCGGATCCGTGCACGGACGCCGTCTGCTGCCTGGACTGGGACTGCACAGTCGTCACCGCAGCGGAATGCCGGGACCTGGGCGGTATCTGGCACGCCGAGCGGGACGACTGCGATCCGAATCCCTGCGGGGCTCGCTACGCCGATCACGACGTGGGCAATTGCCTCCTGACGGTGACCGCGCAAGGGATCGTCGGCTTCACAGACGGCACGCAGGCCGAGGGCTCGGGCTTCGTCTACCCCCGCGCGCGTCAGGGCGAGAACCACCTCTTCCTGGGCGGGCTGTGGGTCGGGCTCGACTCGGCCTATGTCGCCAATCGCGACTACGATGACGATCCCGACCGCGAGTGGCAGACGTCCGTCGACCCGGATGGCCATCTGTGGATCGATTGCGAGGGCATCCCCGATCAGTCCATGTGGGCTGCGTACACCGACTCGGCCGCCGCCGAGCCGCGCGGGCTCTTGGTCGAGCAGGAGTCCTGGGCCTTCGCACGCGAGGGCAATCAGGCCATGGACGACTTCGTGATCCTGCACTACACGGTGACCAATCGGACCGCCTTGCTCGAGGAAGATGTCTACGTCGGCGTTTTCCTCGATTTCGATATCGCCGACTACACTCGCAATCTGGGATGGGCCGATTCGTCGCGCAATCTGGTCGCGATGCACGATGCGAACGAGCCGCCCGACATCCATGTCGGGCTGCGGCTGCTGCAGGACGATCTCGGAGGGCCCCCGCTGAGCAACGCATCGCTGATCGACAACCAGACGTTCGTCTATCCCCAAGCACACATGCTGGACGCCGACAAGTACGGATTCCTCTCGGCGGCCGGGCCGCAGTACACGCTCCTCGACACGACCGGCTTCGGCGCGGCCGACTATAGTGTCGTCACGGCAGCCGGGCCCTTCGATCTGGGCCCGGGGGACACTCAGGCAGTGAGTTTCGCGATCATCGGGGGCGAGAGCCGGGAGGCGTTCCTGCAGAATGCGACCGTGGCGCAGCGCACGTACGAGCAGGGGCCGAGTGCAACACGGGAGCCGGAAGCCGTGCCAGACGCCGTGCGACTCCTCGCCGCACGACCCAATCCGTTCACCGCTGCCACTGTGATCCGCCTGATCCTGCCGCGCCGGAGTGAGGTCGATCTGGGCGTGTATGACATCGCGGGGCGTCGCCTGCGCAGTCTGCTCGACGGCCGCCGCCCCGGAGGCGTGCACGACCTGCGTTGGGACGGGCGGGACTCCCGCGGCCGCCGTGTGCAGAGCGGTGTCTATTTCCTCCGTCTGCGCAGCGACCTCAGCAATCATGACTGCCGATTGGTCGTCATCCGATAGAGGGACCTGTTCGCTGCGCGAGCCTACGCTATACTGCGAAGCCTGCGGCGGGGGCCGCAGGCTTCGCGTCATGGCCGGCAAGGGACCCGCCGCCCCGAGCCTCGGCCGCCACGGATGTCACCGAGGAGGCGTTGGGTGAGATTCGTCGAACGCTCTTCCCGACCCCGACAGGGGCCGGTATCCGCAGCCCGCCTGCGCGGCGTGCACTCCGCATAGCGGCGGGTCCCGCGGCCCGGGATCGTGGACTGCGTGCCGCCGGGCGTGCCGCGCGGCGGGCGATCGGCGACCGCCTGCCGGGCGATCGATGGCTTCCATCCGGTCCGCGAGAGCCTTCCCTAGGGAGAGGAACCCATGGATCAGCAGGAATTCCGTACGACCGGTCATCAGCTCGTCGATTGGATCGCCGACTATCTGGAGCACGCCGAACGCTATCCGGTGCTCGCGCAAGTCGCACCGGGGGAGATCCGCGCCCGGCTCCCTGCGGCCGCCCCGGAAGACGGAGAGCCGCTCGAGCGGATCCTGCGCGACTTCCAGCAGATCATCCTGCCCGGCGTCACGCACTGGAATCATCCGCGCTTCTTCGCCTATTTTCCGGCCAACAACAGCGGCCCCTCGATCCTCGGCGAGATGCTCTCGGCCGCCCTGGGCATCAACGGCATGCTCTGGCAGACCTGCCCCGCCGCCACCGAGCTCGAGGAGCAGGTCATGGAGTGGCTGCGCAAGCTGCTCGAGCTGCCGGAGGGCTTCCGGGGGGTCATTCAGGATACGGCCTCGACATCCACCATCGTGGCCCTGATCTGCGCCCGCGAGAGGCTGACGGACCACGCCGTCGGGCAGCGCGGAGTGGCCGCCGGGGCTGGCGACGCTCCGCTGCGCATCTACACGTCCACCGAGGGACACTCCTCGGTGGAGAAGGGGGCCAAGCTGCTCGGCTTCGGCGCCGAGCATGTCGTCCCGATCGCCGTCGACGATGCCCTGGCCATGGATCCCATAGCGCTGCGGCGGCAGATCGCCGCCGATCGCACGCACGGTCGGCGCCCGTGCGCGATCGTGGCGACGGTGGGAACGACCTCCTCGACCGCCCTCGATCCGCTCGAGCCGATCGGCCGCATCGCCGCCCAGGAGCGGATCTGGCTGCACGTGGATGCCGCCCTGGCCGGCAGCGCCGCGATCCTGCCCGAGCGGCGCGCGATCCTCGCCGGCATCGAGCGCGCCGATTCCTTCGTCTTCAATCCGCACAAGTGGCTCTTTACCAACTTCGACTGCTCGGCCTACTTCACGCGCGATGTGGAAACGTTGACCCGTGCGATGGCGATCACCCCGGAGTACCTCAAAACCGCCCGCGACGCCGAGGTGACCAACTTCCGCGACTGGGGCATTCCGCTCGGGCGCCGCTTCCGCGCCCTCAAGCTCTGGTTCGTACTGCGCAGCTTCGGTGCCGAGGGACTGCGCGCGCGCCTGCGCGAGCATCTCCGCCTGGCGGATCTCTTCCGGCAGTGGGTCGATCAGAGCGAGCAGTTCGAGCGCCTGGCGCCGGTGCCGCTCAATACGATCTGCTTTCGCTTTCGCCCGCCTGCGGCCTCGGCTGCGCCGCCGACGGAGGCAGAGCTCGAGCGCCTGAATCAGACGCTCATGACGCGTGTCAACGCCAGTGGGCGCGTCTACCTTACGCACACCCGTCTCCGTGAACGCTTCGCGCTGCG
>WJJG01000086.1 GCA_014729815.1 Candidatus Eiseniibacteriota bacterium | reverse complement strand
TCGGGATCGAGAATCCCCCGGATCGGCGATCGCCCGGGGCGCACGGTCTCTCCAACCTCCAGCCTGAGCGTACGGCCAGAGGCCCGCTGCGCCCCGCTACCCTCTCACCAATCTTCGGGTCACAATCTGTGCCTACCGGTATCTCCGCCAGCTCAGCACAGCGATCTCGCCGCGAGCGACCCGCACGCGGCGCGTTGGCGTCGCCAAGACGCTGCCGTGCGCGCTGGGCAGTTCCAGTTCCACCTCGTATTCCCCGGCGGGCAGTGTGACGCGCGCCAGACAGATCTCCCCCGGCAGCATCAGCCAGCCCCGCGTGTCGGCCTTCTCGGTAGCGACCCCCGCCACGTTGGCGAGGAGTCCGCCGAGCGCCCCCCACTGCTTCTCCGCCTGCCGGTGGGCGGTGTACTTCAGGAGCGCGCGGGCGGCCGCCTTGGCGATCACCGCCAGCCGGTCGCGTGCGTAGGCGCGCGTCACAAGCGCGCCCAGATCCGCCACCGAAACCAGCTCGGCGAACAGCGGGCCGTAGACGCCCGCCGCACCCTGTCCCCCACGAACCGCCTCGTCCGCACGATCGTCCGCACCCGCGGGCGGATGATCGCCCACCCGCCGGATTCGACTCCGCCCTTCGCAGCCTTGGACCTGCGGCGAGGGCGCCAGGACCGGAACGGCCACATCGAGCCAGTAGTCGATCTCACGCTCCGCCGCGCCCCAGACGCCGGTGGCCTGGTAGCGATCGTAGCGCTCGGCCAAGCGCACTCCTGCGGACCAAGTCGCATCGGCGTCCCCCGCTGTAGCCGGATCCTGCCGGAAGATCGGGATGCGTAGATGCTCGCTGACCTTCTGGGGCGGCCAGCCCGTCTCCAGCAACAGCACGATCTGGGCTGCCTGCCGCGGACGCGCCCCGACCGCCTCGGCCGCACCGAAACCGATCTCCTCCGGGGCGATGCCCGCGCGATGGGCGGTCCGTAAGATATCGGATTGCAGGGACGGCGGGGCATCGAGGCCCAGCGCGGCGCCCTGCGCCTCGTAGCCGGCCTGGGCCCGACGATAGGCGATCAGGGCGCTGTTCCACTCCCCGACCGCCTCCAGGGCAATCCCGCTCAGATACTCGAGGAACGGATCTCCCGCCAGGGCGGGCTCGGGTGCACGCTCCTGAAGCTCCGTGAGGCGGAGCGCTAGGCGCCGGGCCTCCACCGCCGCCGAGCGCGGCGCCCCGCGGGCCAGGAAGTTGAGGATCCGGTAGTAGTGGAGGTAGTTGCCCTCGTACACCTCACCGGCGTAGGCCTCGATCTCATCGTTGAGCAGGAAGGTCAGGCCCCGCTGGCTGACGCTGATGGTGTAGCGGTCGGCGTAGACCTGCGCCGCCCGTTCGAGCTCCTGGTTGCTCTCCTCATAGCGCTGCAGGTGGTGCAGCAGGGCCCCGCGCTCGAGGTGATACAGCAGCTCCCCCGGCTCGCCGTGCTCGGCGATCAGCGCCAGTGCATCGTCCAGTTCGCCCGCGGAGACCATCCCACGCAGCGGTCCGAGTCGGCTTGTATACGAAGCGCAAGAGAGCGGCAGGACGCCCAGCGCGATCCCGAGGAGAATCACGCCGATCGATCGGACAAGCCTCCTGCGCAGGAGAAGCCGCCCGCTCATGGCTTGTACTTGCCGCGCCCAATGAACTTCTTGATCTTCTTCTGTCCTACCCAAACCTTCTGATTGGTCCCGATATCGATCAGCGACAGGTCGGTCTGGTAGAAGACGACGCGCTTGCCGTCCTCACTGTCGGTGATCGTGTTGATGGTTCCGACCATCATGTAGTCCGCTCCGAGCTCCTGGCCGAGCTGCTTGACCGTCTCCTGGCTGGCATTGGCCCACTGATCGGCGCGTTCGAGGCGCACATCCCCCCGCTCGGTCGGACTGGCCACTACGCGCGCCCGGCCCGAGTTGATCAGCGCACGCTCGATATCGGCGACGAACGTGCCGACCGCGATGTGCTCGGTTCCCAGATTGCGGACCGCACCGGCGATGACCACGGGAAGATCGCCGGCGTCGCGTTGCATGTGCTGTGTGATCCAGGGATGAGACAAACAGTCCTCGATCATTGCCTCCGCCACCAGACGCGAGTCGCTGTCGTTCCAGCGCCCCGAAAGATCCACCGTCGTATCCTCTTCCAGCCGGGTGACCTGCTTGCCACTACACCCGACTGCAAGGATGCACACGCAGCAAAACACCAGGAACCACAAGCCTTTTTCGTATCGATACTGCACGCCCCGGGCTGTGCGTACCACACCCGACCCTACCGTTCGATCCAACATGGCTCCTCCCGTTTGGTTCTCGCGCTTCCCGCACGTTTCCGGCGGACAGCAGCAACGTCGCGGTGCGGACAGCGACGTTGGCGTGACGAAGCTAGCTTCGCGGGCGCGGCCTGTCAAACAACGTGCAGCTCGCAGATCGCATGCCTTCCGACCGCGCGCGGCTCGTTCCCGATTTTCTGTCGGGTCACGCTAAGTGACAAGTAAGATGAGTTTTCTCTTGACGTTACGAAACGACTTCCCTAGGATGGCGCCAACACCGAGGAGAGACAGCGGAGGACAGGGTGGGTGCGTGGATCGAGCCGAGCTGATCCCCGAATAGCACATCTCTGACCAAGCGGCGACGTGACACGCATGGACGCCTGCATTCCTTTCCGCAAGGGAATGCTCGGGCCCTTCATGGAAGGAGGGAAGGATGGCTCGAGTCACCGTCGTGCTCCCCACGTTCAACAAGCGCGATGACGTGGCGGAGGCTCTCGAGTCGGTACTCACGCAGACCTACGAAGAACGCGATGTAGTCATTGTCGATGATGGATCGACGGACGGCACCCCTGTCTATCTCTTCTCCCGATTCGGTGCGCAGCCGCACGCCCGCAAGATCGTCGCCGGCATGAATCCGGCCGCCCTGCGCCCCTTCTCGCATGCCTTTCCGTCTCACGGATCGACAATCATCTACCACTACCAACCCAATCGCGGACTGAGCGCGGCGCGCAATCGTGGGATTCTCGAGACGCGCGGGCAGCTGCTGGCTTTTCTCGAGGCCGAGGATGTGTGGGATCTACGGCACCTGGAGACCCACATGCGCTTCCGCCAGGAACACCCCGCAGCCCTGGTGACCTGCGTCGGGGAGTGCCCGGCCGGCGGCAATGGTCGCGGCACCCGCGGAGCCAAGCTCCGCCAGATCTCGGGAGAGGGGTGGATCTTCGAGCAGACCCTCACCTCGAGTCCGCTCTGCACGTCCGCCGTGATGCTCCAGCGCAGCGTGGTCGAGAAGTGCGGTCTCTTCGACGAGAACCTGGAGGCCTGTGAGGACTACGACTTCTGGCTGCGCATCTCGGCGCGCTATCCGGTTTACGGACTCGAGGGCGCACCAATCCTGCGCCGCTCGCTCCGGCGTAAGCCCTCGGCGCGGGCCTGGAGCGCGGAGAAGTTCCGCGTCTACGCCCTGGAGAAGTCGTTCCAGAGCGGCCATCTCGACGGGCGGCAGCGCCTGCTCGTCGCCGAGGAGGTCGTCCGCAAGTGCGAGCGGCTGGTCGACGGCTACCGCCGCACCCGCAGCGAGGAGCGGGCCAACTTCTACGAGCGCAAGCGTAAGCGCTACAGCCTGGAGGTGCGCAAGCTGCGCGCCTCCCAGGTGGCCCAGGTTCAGGGCTAGGCGCCGTCGGCTGTGGCACGAGGATTGGAGGTCGGGAGAGGCTAGCGCTTCTTCCGGCCTCTGCTTGCCTCTCTTCTGCTTCCCCTTGACCTCATTCCCCCGCCCCTTGGTACGCCTCGCGCTACCTGGGAGGGCATGAACCCTCGACTCGCC
>WJJG01000085.1 GCA_014729815.1 Candidatus Eiseniibacteriota bacterium | reverse complement strand
GGCGAGTCGAGGGTTCATGCCCTCCCAGGTAGCGCGAGGCGTACCAAGGGGCGGGGGAATGAGGTCAAGGGGAAGCAGAAGAGAGGCAAGCAGAGGCCGGAAGAAGCGCTAGCCTCTCCCGACCTCCAATCCTCGTGCCACTGGGGTCAGGGTAGCGCGTTGGCATTTCCCACGCGCAGGTCGTCGAAGTATCCCTTCGTGTAGTAGTGCCGATACCCAATCCGCCCGCTGGGCTGCATGCTCGCGTCCGTGACCTCCACGATCAGCTCGCAGTTCACATAGGCCCGCGCAGTGTCGCCCTCGACTTCGACGCGCACCAGGTACCAGGTATTGCTGCTGAGCGGGTAGTAGGCCTGGGAAGTCACGTAGAACGAGCCGTAGCGGTATTCGCAGAGGCGGACCGTGTTGGTGCTGAGCTTGAAGCCCAACATGTAGAAGTTGGAGCTATTGACGTAGCGAAAGACGACATACGGAGTGACGCCGTAGGTGATCTTGAGCTTCGTTTCGAGGACGAAGTCGCTCCAGTCGACATTCATCGTGGCCAAGGCCACGCCATAGCCGTCTCCCTGATACAACTCACCATCGTTGATGCTCCAGCTGCCGCTGTGCACATCCCAGTTCGGTGCGCTCCCATCATCGAAGTCCTCGAACTCCAGGGCTTCGTAGATCTGTCGGGGATCGGCCTGGCAGCTTCCCCCGCCGGCCCGGAAGGCCAACTCCATTGTCTGCAGTTGTTGGCCCTGGTTGAAGAGCAGCATGCAGGGAATCCCATCGTGTTGCTGCGCGTACGAGGGGACCTCGAAGTCGGTCAGATCGAGCATGGTGCCGGAGGGCTGGGCTCCGATGTTGCCATCCTCGCCGGCGCTTCCGTCTCCGGCCCAGATCTTGATCAGCGGTCGCCCCGCCCAAACCTCTTGGACCGAGGCCGGGCCAGTCCAGGTGGGCGTCAGCTCGGTGAGATCGGCCCCGGCGCCATCCGTCGGGTAGAGTTCGAGGCGCACCTCCCCATCATTGGACCCGGTGCAGAGATAATCCACGCATCCCGCGTCGAGGTGACAGGGGATGCAGTCGGTCTGGTCGACCTCTTCCGGAGAGAAACCGCTCTCGTTGGGCGGATCGCAGAGGTCGATGCAGGTGACAGTCACGGCGTAGGACTGGCAGTCGTTCAGGCCGCTGAGAGTCGCCCGACAGGAGTCGGCCTGCTGGACCTGCCCGATCTCATATGTGATCGGAGAGGAGCCCTGGGTGGCCCCCGTGCCGTCGTAGGGCCCGCCAGGCTGCGTTCCGTAGTAGACGCGGTAGCCGTAGAGATCACAGCTTGTCGTGTTGGGCGGCCAGGAGAGATAGAGGTTGTTCTCGATGGCGTATGCGGTCAGCCCCTGCACGGCGTCCGGTATCTCGGGGTCGCAGGGCGCGGACGTCTGGATGCTGATCTCGTTGAAGGAGCAGAGCTCTCCGAGGTGCGGGCAATCATCGATAACGCGCGCATTCATGTAGTAGAGAGCGCAGTTCTCGAGATTGGTCAGCGTGTGGCTCGTGGCGCTGCCGGCGACGTCGATCGAGTCGCTGTAGGTGTAGGCCTGACTGCCGACGTAGATGCGTACCATGCTGATGTCGGCCGGATCGAGGGGTGTGCCGTCGATGCGGCTGGTCGGCAGCGTCCAGCTGAGATGAACCTCCCCGGCGGTCTCCGTCAAGGATCCGACGATGTCGGAGACGCAGTCGGGACGTGCCGGCAGTGAAGCCATCAATTCATCCGAAGGCGATCCTTCATTCCCACACGCCTCGGCGGTGACGATGTAGTAGTACTCGTCGCAGGCGACGAGGGTCGTATCGTCGAGTGAGGTATTGACCGACACGGTGCCTAGGAGATACGCGGGATCCGGCGCCAATCCCGGAGAGGTGTCACGATAAACGGCGTAATCGACCGTGGTGGTGATCGAGCTGCCGTCCGTGGCCTGCGTAACCGGATCCCACTCGAGGCGCAACCCGTCTCCGCTGCCGAGGCTTGTGGCGGTCACACCCGTGGGCGCGACGGGCACCAGGGGGCTGGTCAGGTCGAGGTCATCCATGCCCAGGTAGCTCTCGACGCCCGAGCGGCTCGTGCAGCTCACACCCATATAGTAGTGATGCCCGCCCTCCAGTCCGGTAATCGTCCACTCGTTGATCGTCCGCGCCACCCGGGAGTAGAGCGACATCGTGTCCGGGTCGGTCCCGAAGTAGACTGAGAAATGGCTGATGTCACTCAGCGGAAGATCGGTGCCGTCGGTATTCGTCGTCGGGGTTTCCCACGGGACGGTGACGCTCTCGCAGTTGGGGACGTTGAGCGGCCCGACATTGGGCGTCGAAGGTCGGCTCCGCGCCGGCGTCAAGGGGAGGTTGCGCGGGTAGATCGTCTTGCTCAACGTCTGCTCCATGTAGTTGCCGGTGCGGCGATGGGCGCGTGGCTCGACGGCGGTCACCTCGATGAGGACTTCGCCGATCAGCTCCGGCTGCGGGACAGGATTGGAGAGCTCCACGCCCTGTCCGTTGAAGTAACGGAAGGAGAGTCCTCCGAAGCGGATGCCGTAGGACTGGGCCTCGCGGAACAGCAGGCCTCCGGAGCTGTCGCGCACGGTCTTCATCAGGATCGTGTCATTGGGATTGGGCGTGTCGACGTCTCCGTCGGGGCTGAGGGCGTAGCTGATCTCCTCGGCACCGGTGATGAGCGGCATGACGTCGGCCACGAAGAGGACCGAATCGGGACCGGCGTATTCGATGGACGGCTGGGTGGGGTCCTTGCCGTAGCTGACATGTCGGAAGTCATCGCTGAGGGCCTCGATCGCGACGCGCGCATTCTGCTGCATCTCGAGCGTGACCTTCTGCTGCTCGTAGCTGTCACGACTGGACTGCAGCACGCGGTAGATCCCGCCGGCGACCACGCCCAGGATCAGAACCACGACCATCATCTCTACCAGCGTAAAGCCCAGCGTCGTTCGGCCCCCCGGCCGGTCCGGGGCGCTGCACGCCGCCCGGCGAGCACGCGCATCCCGCGGAGGGGATGAGCTCAGATGCTTGCGATTCTGCATGGGATCACCATCCATTCCGATGTGCCGTTGGATGTCTTCGTTCCGTCGACGAGGCGATCCTCCCTGACTCAGTCCACGCGGGTCCGGATCCTGCCCGTGCGAACGATCTGGACTGTTGCCGAATCTCCGCGATCGTTGAAGAACCAGACGCTCGCCGGAGCATCGTCGCTGGCAATCGTGCCCTGCGCTTCAAGCAGGAGCACACTGTTGGCGGGATTGCCGCCCATCAGTAGATCGAGCTCCACCGCATCATGGAGCTGAAACGTTTCGTTGGGATCCCGGACCCAGGTAAGGCCCTCCTGGCGCTCCACGTAGTAACTGCCCTGATAGGTGTTGATGCTGACGCGGTATGGCCGTCGTTTGGCGATGGCCTTCTGTCGCGCGAGGATCACGGTCCGCTCGAAGTCGAGCGCCGCGGTCTCTACGCGATCGCGGGCGGAGATGCGCACGAAGTTGGGAATCGCGATCGCCAGCACGATGGCGATGATCACGAGCACGACCATCGACTCGGCCAGCGAGTAGCCGCCTGCGTCGGAGAGCCACCCGAAGCGCCGGAAGGGGCGCGGGGCGAGGGCGGTTCGCCTCGCCGGATGCGCTGGCTCATAGTGGTGTGAGTCTGACATGTGAGTCTCCTCCGCCTAGTCGGGCAGGTAGTCGGTCAGTTCGTTCTCGGTCTCGAAGACCTCGGTCCAGCTGACATCTTTCCATAGGTTCAGCGGTACCGGGAAGCAGGGCGGGGGGAAGTCGACGACGTCCATGTCGTAGTTGTAGCGCCGCGTGGGACCGTCGGCATTCGAGAGCACGGTGCCGTCATTCCAGGGCCAGGCGCTGCCACCGTTGTAGGTGATAATCGGGCCGTTGATGTTGAGCACCCAGGTTTGGCTGGTGATGTTGAGCTCGTCCCAGCCCGCGCCCGGATCGGGGTCGTTGTTGTAGGGTGTCTCGCCGACGATGCCGTCGCAGTCGAGATCGAGCGGACCCGGCGCCGAGCTGGGATGATCGCTGACGCCGCCGCCCTCCACGCGCCAGTTGGAGTGACAGGCCATCAGAGCGGCGTCGACCTGCAGAACGCGCGGCGTGTTGCGATGGAGGAAGACGTAGTCGTTGGCAATCAGGCCAAGGTTGACCGGGTTGCCCGACCCGCTGGGAGCGCCCGTGCCCGGATCGAATCCGGTGTGTCCCGTGTAGATCGAATCGTAGATGATCACATCATCGGTTGCGTAGACGGAAAGCGAGCGCCCGCTGCGACCATCCATCGTGCCCTCGACGCGCGCGTCGCCCTCGAAGAAGATGATGCCGTTGAAGTCACTGGCGGTAAGCATGCCGCCGTTTGTGGTGTTGGTGACCGCCGCACCGTTGAAGGTGACAACGGTGTCCCCGGGCATCAGGTCGGTGTCGTAGAAATCGAACTGCGAGAGGTCGAGCGGGTTGCTGCCGATTCCGAGGGGATCGGTGCCAGGCAGGCTGAAGTAGATCCCGACCTCCCCGATGCCTTCGCAGTCGCACTCGGCACCGGTGCCCTGGGCCTGGTCACGCAGTTCGCTGAAGTCGACCGAGTTCTCCAGGTCGATCGGATCTGCATCGCTGACGTAGCCGCGCTCGAAGATGGCCTCGTTGGCATTGATCACGTCGCCCACGGTGGCCACGAATTCCAGGAAGCGGATCTGATCGGCCCCGCAACCCCCTGCCAGGTTGAGGTTGCCCCCGGCGTAGACCTCGCCGGTGAGGAGTGCCCCGCAGGCGTAGCCGGTACCGGCGGCGGCGATGAAGCGCGCGTACTTGAGGAAACTGTCGTGCACCATCAACGCCTTAACGCGGCGCACGGCAGACTGGTAGCGCCCTTCCGAGACGATAGCGAAGCCGTTGGAGCGGTAGGCTGCGATGCCGATGCCCTGGATGTCGGACGCCTCGGCCACGAAGTCGTAGGCTCCGCCCCAGGAGAGGGTGTCCCCTTGGCCGAAATCCGGGCGACCGTCGCTGTCGTAGTCGCCCATCGTGGCACTCATGTCCTGGATGGCACGCTTGGCGAAGGCCAGACCGGTCTCCGCGGCTCCGAGGGCCTGCAGGCTGCCCTTGAAGTAGCTGCTGGTATGACGTTCGGTGACAGAGGTCAGGATCAGGGCCGTCCCGACCACCGACATGGCGCCCAAGACCAGGACGGCGATGAGCAGCGCCGATCCGGACTGCCGAGTTCTGGGCGGTGTGGCTCTCATGGGAGTGCCTCCTATCGCTCGATGAGCACGTAGGACAGCAGTTCCCTCTGCGTGTCGCGCACTTCGGACCAGCTCAGTTCCTTCCAGAGATTGATCGGCACCGGGAAGCACGGGGGCGGATACGACTGGATATCGAGGTCGTAGCTGTAACGGCGGGTCATGTCGCTGGCCTTGGCCAACACGTCGGGATCCTTCCAGGGTCCCGAGTCGCCCCGCTTCCAGGTGATCAGGGGACCGGTGAAGTTGAGCACCCAGGTGTCCGCGGTGATGTTCAGCTCGTCCCACCCGCGACCGACGTAGGGATCGTCGTTGACCGGGCTCTCGCCGGCGATGCCATCGAGGTCCAGGTCATGCACGGTCATGGCGGCCGCCGGATGATCGGCGAGATCCCCCTCGGCGAGCCAGGATTCGTTCACTGAGAGCAGCGCGGCGTCGATGCGTAGGATCCGACTCGTGCCCGGGCTGATGCGGATCCAGCGCCGCGCGACCAGGCCCAGGTTCACCGGCTCACCGGTTCCCGTCGGAAGACCGGTCTTGAGGTCGTAACCTGTGTGACCACAGATCAGATCCCCGGTGATATGGATCTCGTGGTTGGCGACGATGGTCAAGCAGCGGCCGCTCTTTCCGTCGAGCCGCCCCTTCAAAGGCAGATCGCCCTCGCAGAAGAGCAGGCCGTTGAACTCCGCGGCGCGCAGGGGATCGTTGGTCAAGGGGTTGCGGATCTCCACGCCGGCATAGGTCACCAGCGTGTCGCCGGGACGGGTATGGGCATCGAAGAAGTCGAACTCGCCGAGATCGAGCTCCTCTATGGTCGGCAGTGCCGGCAGGTTCCCTCCATCGTCATCATCATCATCGTCATCATCGTCATCGAACGCGGAGCTGAACGTCTTCGAAGCCGACACCTCCGTGGCGATCAGCGGGAAACTCCCCGCCCCGAGATCGAAGTAGATGCCGACCTCGCCTCGCCCTTCGCAGTCGCAACGGGTCAGCAAGCCGCGCGCGCGGCTGCGCAGGTGAGCGAAGTCGACCGAGTTGGGCAAATCGATCAGGTCGGCGTACTCGGAGTAGCCGCGGTGGAAGACGGCCGACTGGGGATTCCGGACCGTCTGACGGACCATCACCGGCTCGAGGAACTCCACCGGATGGGTCCCGCAGTCGGTCGGGATCCACAGATCGCCCTTGGCGTAGACCTCGCCGGCCACCACCGACCCGCAATCGTAGCCCGGCGTGTCGTCGCCGCAGAAGCGCTGGTACTTCAGGAACGTTTCGTGGCCGAGCTCGACGCTGACGCGGCGGATGGCTTGGCCGCGACGGCCCTCGCTGAGAACGGTGAAGAACTCCGAGCGGTACGCCGTATGATCTGTGGGCAGCATGTCCGACGTCTCGGCGACGACCTGATAGCTGCTGCCATTCGAGAGATTGGCCGCCAGTTGGAAGTCGGGGCGCCCATCTCCATCCTCGTCTGCGAGGGGCGCATCCATGTCATGAATGGCACGCACGGCGAAGGCCACGCCGGTCTCGGCGGCGGAGAGCGCCTGCGCCTCTTCCCACTGCAATGTGCCGATCTGGCGTTCGGTCATCGAGTTCAGCACCATGGTCGTTCCCAGGACCGATATGGCTCCCATTACGAGGACGGCCAGAAGGAGCGCGGATCCCTCCTCTCCCCCCAACGAGATCCGGGAGCTCGCGGACGATCTGCTTCCAGCTTCCCTGCGCGCTTGCATCGACTTGGGCTCCTTTGCTCAGCCATGGCTCTTTTGAGGTGCGCTGCGGATGCTAGGCGCCGCCACCAGCCTGCGACTGCACACCCACCTGTGAGACGGAGAAGCGCAGACTCACCTCGGCGGTCTCTCCGCGCTCATCCCAGGAGATCACGACCACCACCGTGCGCATTCCCGAGGTGATCTCGGGATCTTCGGTCTCGTCGAGAACCTGCACGGCGCCGCGACCACTCGGGCCCAGACCTTCATGCACGTGGGTGGCCCAGTCGGTGCACGGGAGGGTCAGCGACTCGGGGATGTCGGTATCGACGTTGTCGAACATCGTCTTCAGATCATCGAAGTTCTCGCTGAGGATCTTCTCGCGGATCTCCTCGGCCAGGCAGACGGCGATCGTCTCGGTGCGGCCGTGCAACGCATGTCGCTGGGAGAAGACGAAGAGACTGCCCGCTGACAGCAGTCCGACGGCCATGATGATCATGGCCACCATCAACTCGGTCAGCGTGAACCCGGCTTCGCCCTGGGGACCGCGGAGCCGCTGCGGCTGAGATCGGGTGTGCATGAGAGACCTCCTAACCCTATCTAGATCGGCGACTCCGCCGCTCTCCTCTCCCTCCACGACACCCGTCGACGGCGGACGAGCCGCCGGAGCCACGGGACCGACTCGCGCGCCTGGGGGTACAGCAGAAGGCGTGCCGCGGGGCGTCCTCGGACGCTGCGCCAGGAATGCGTAAACGACTGCCGGGCAACAGCATGCGGAGACCCTGGTGCGCGGCGTGGGGCGGCGCGAGCCGTGGCGTTGGCCGATGCGCGGCGGTCGTGCAGCGCGCACGAGAGAACGTGCAGGCTGCCGCATGGATGGGATGCGCCAACGGTGGGAACTGCCACGCCACACGCCGCTTGGGGGGGGCAGACGGAGGGTTGGAACACGCGAACGACCGTGGCACACCGTGGGGACTGTGCTAGAGTAAACGCCTGTTTCCGCGTTGGAGGAGCGATGTTCGGCGTCGGATCGCAAGAGCTTCTCATCATCCTGCTGGCTGTCCTGCTGCTGTTTGGCAGCCGCCGGATCCCAGAAGTGGCGCGCTCGATCGGATCGGGACTGCAGACCTTCCGGCGCGTAGTCCGCGACGCACAGCGCGAGATCGACTTGGAGCTCCTGCAGGAGGAGGATGAGCGATCCGATTCCGCGCGCGGCCGGAAGCCCGGGGCCGCGGGGCGGCGCACGTCCGCCTCGCGTTCGCCGCGGCTGCCGCGCAGGGGCGGCAACGCGGGCAGCGAGGCGGATGATTCGGCTCATGAGCCGGATGCGCCGGCCCGCCGACCGGACGATGCGGATCGGCGCGGCGAGGAGGCGCCCCGTCGTCCGAATGAGCCGGGCGCCCAATGAGGATCGTGGGGGGCATCTGGCGGGGGCGTCGTCTGGTCGCACCCACCGGCCGCGCGCACCGTCCGACACAGGCGCGCGTGCGCGAAGCGCTCTTCTCGCTTCTGGGAACGCCGCTGCGGGCCGCGTGGGTCCTCGACCTCTTCGCAGGCAGCGGGAGTCTGGGGCTCGAGGCGTTGAGCCGCGGGGCCGCGCGGGCGTTGTTCGTCGAGCGCTCGAGTCGCGCCCTGACGGCCTTGCGCGAGAACGTGCAGCGATGTGGGGCCGAGGGGCACACAAGCATCGTGCGCGCGGAGGTGGAGCGGTTCCTCTCCGGCGCGCGCGGGCCGTACGGAGCGATCGCGCTCGCAATGGCGGATCCGCCGTATGAGCTTGATGCGTCCGGGCTGTTGGAGATGATGGTCCGCGCGCCGGCGCTGGAGTGGTCGCACGATGCCCGCATCGTGATCGAACACGGGGCGGACGCGCCCGCACCACGCGTCCCCGCCGGCTGGCGGAGCGCGACGGCGCGCCGGTACGGCGACACCTGCCTGTCGATCGCCGCGCGGGAGTCGGACAGGAGCCACGACGAAGGGGGACAGTGATGGGCAACGCGAGCCGCTCGGTCAGGCGCACGGCGCTCTTTCCGGGAACCTTCGATCCGGTGACGCGCGGCCATCTCGACATCATGGGCCGGGCGCTGATGCTCTGCGACGAGCTGATCGTGGCGGTGGCCGACCGGCACCACAAGCAGACGCTCTTCGGCATCGAGGAGCGGATCGCGCTGATCGAAGAAGGCCTCCCGCAAGCCTTTCGCGCCCGCGCTGCGGTGCGGCCCTTCCGCGGCCTGCTGGTCGAGTTCGCGCGCAGTGCCGGGGTGCGCATGATCGTGCGCGGCTTGCGCGTGATCTCCGACTTCGAGTACGAATTCCAGATGGCGTTGATGAACAAGCGCCTCTGGGCGGAGATCGAAACGGTCTTTCTGATGCCCGGGGAGGACTTCATCTACCTCAACTCGACGCTGGTCAAGGAGGTGGCGCGCAACGGGGGCGCGACCGACCAGTTCGTCACGCCCAACGTCGCGCGTGCCCTGCGGGCGCGCTTCGGAGAAGGGGCCGCCTAGGCCGCGCGGCATCCGATTGTCAGGGATGGGCAGGGCGGGATGTGCCCTCCGGTGCGCGGGCTGCAGGGCGATCGGAGCGGACCGGGGCGCACGACCGCCGGCGCGCCCGGCGGGCGATCGGTCGGGCCGGGAAGCGCCACGGGGCGCGCGGCTGCACGGCGGTTGGCCCGGATCAGGCTACCCCTAGAAAGAAGAACGAGAGCGGGCCGTGCGGGTCGCTCGCAACGTCGAAGGAACGCATCGGATGCCGACCTACGTCTACGAATGCCGCAAGTGCGGACATCGCTTCGAGGAGTTCCAGGGGATCAAGGATCCGCCCCGCAAGCGCTGTCCGAAGTGCCGGGGCGCGGTGCGGCGCGTGCTCACCCCGGGCGGGGGTTTGATCTTCAAGGGCAGCGGCTTCTACATCACCGACTATCGCA
Organism: Candidatus Eiseniibacteriota bacterium; assembly: GCA_014729815.1. GTDB lineage: Bacteria > Eisenbacteria > RBG-16-71-46 > CAIMUX01 > WJJG01 > WJJG01. Next base: position 15,148 of record WJJG01000085.1, on the reverse strand, counting down.
AGAGGGAGTATCGCGAGAAGGCGCGCCGGGAGTCCGAGCCGGCAGCAGGCTCCAAGTCGGAATCGGGGGACTCCTCCTCCTCCTCCGGGAGCCCGGGAGAGAAGTCGCAGGCGGGCGGGGATGCCGCACAGCAGCCGAAGTCGGGCGACGGCAAGCGTGGCTGAGCGACGCGCGCCGCGCGCGATGACCCATCCGCGGGCCGACGGTTCGGGAGAGAAGGACCGATGTTCGTCGACGAATGCATCGTGGAGGTCGAAGCCGGACGCGGGGGGGATGGGTGCATCTCGTTTCGGCGCGAGAAGTTCGTTCCTCGCGGAGGGCCGGATGGCGGGGATGGTGGGGATGGCGGCAGTGTCCATCTGGTCGTCGATCCACACCGGCGTACGCTCGGCCACTTGCGACACGTGCCCCGCTTCCGAGCGGGTGCCGGCAAGCCGGGCCAGGGCAAGGAGAAGACCGGTGCGCGCGGCGAGGATCTGCACGTGGGCGTACCGCCCGGAACGCTCGTCGTGGATGCCGGCACAGGCGAGCTGCTGGCGGATGCCGTTGACCGAGGTCAGCGCCTGGTTCTTGCCCGCGGCGGCCGCGGCGGCCGCGGCAATGCGCACTTCAAGCGCGCGACCCGGCGCGCGCCGCGCATCGCGGAGCCAGGAGGCGCGGGGGAGGCGCGCCGCCTGCGTCTGACGCTCAAGCTCCTGGCCGATGTGGGTCTGGTCGGTCTGCCGAATGCCGGCAAGTCGACGCTCCTCAGCCGCCTTTCGAACGCTCGTCCCAGAATCGCCGACTACCCGTTCACGACCCTGGCGCCCGTGCTTGGGATCGTACCGGTGGACCGGGAGCGTTGGTTGGTGATGGCTGACCTGCCGGGCCTGATCTCTGGCGCACACGCTGGACGCGGCCTCGGACAGCGCTTTCTGCGCCACATCGAGCGCACGCGCGTCCTCCTGATCCTGATCGATGTGCTCGATCCGGATCCGCTCGGCAGTCTGGAGACGCTGCTGCGGGAATTGAGCCGCTGGAGCGGCGCGCTAGGTCGACGCGAGCGGATCGTCTGTTACAGCAAGGCCGATCTTCTCACAGAGGAGGCGCGCGACGCGCTACCCCGATTGACGGCGGAACCGCCGCTGCTGATCTCCGCCCAGAGCGGGGAGGGGCTCGGCGCGCTGCTGCGCAGGCTGAGCGAGAAGGTGCTTGCGAGCGAGCAGCGCGTGGGCGACCCTCACGTCGGTTCGGCACCGGGAAACGCTTCGGGGCGACCCACAGCACCAGATCGTACGCCAGCCCCCGGCGCTGCCGGGCGGCGTCCGTGGCCGCACCGCTGGGTGATCCCTCGCCGTGCGGGAGCGCGGATCCCGGAGGGGGGGCAGTCGGAGGAGCAGAGCGGTGGACGAGCGGACGGATGATCCTCTGCGCAGTCCGATGCGCCGGGGCGACCGCGGAATGGAAGAGGGTGACCTCGAAGTCGCCCGACGGCACATTGAACGATTGGAGCAGGCGTCGGCGGAAGAGGCCGTGCCGCGGCTGACCGAAGTCCTTGAGGTCGAGAGCTGGTATCTGCGCGAACGGGCCGGCACGGCCCTGGCGCGCTTTGGTCTGGAGGCTGCACCGGCCGTCGAGCGCCTGCTGCATGGCGGCCTCTGGTATACGCGCGCCGCGGCGCTGCGTGTCCTAGGCCGCATCGCCGCTCCGCGTTCGCTGCGCAAGGTGATGGGATTCCTGCGCGACGCGAACCAGACGATCGCCGAGGAAGCCGCCCGCGCGGTGCTGATGTTCTGTCGACGCGACCGGGCCCTGGCGGCGGCCAAACTGCTGCATGCCATGCCGCTCACCGAGCGCGAAGCGTCACTGGCCTTGATGCGGCGCCTCGAGCCCGACGACGCGCGGCGGTTGGAGCGTCTCGTCGGAGCTTCGGCCTTGATGGGTGCCGAGGGACGACTGAGTGAAGAAGAGGAGGAGCGCCTCGCCCTAAGGATCTCCGACCGGGAGTGGGGACTGGATTGGACGGCGATCGATCCCGCTCAGTCCTTGCCACAGCCCGATCGGGATCTCGTCCAGCACCTGCGTGGAGCCGAGGAGGCGTGATCGAGTTGCTGCCGCCCGAAGGGGAGAGGCCGGATCCGGCATGCTTTCATCAGCTCCCGCCACCGATTCGGCTCTCCCATTCCGACCCGGGCTTTCCCGCACGTGCGGCCGCCATCCCTCAGGCGCCCGCAGGGCTCTGGCTTCGAAGCTGTCTCGCGCCGGGAGCGGTGGCCGATCTCTGGGAGCGCGCCAGCGTGGCCATCGTCGGCGCCCGTGCGGCGAGCGCTGCTGGCTGCGGAATGGCCCGCATGTTGGCTTGGGACGCCGCCCGGGCGGGCATCGTGGTCGTCAGTGGATTGGCGCGTGGCATCGATGCCGCGGCCCACGAGGGCGCTCTGCTGGCCGGGGGCGACTCGACTGCGGTACTGGCGTGTGGACTGCAGCGCTGCTATCCGATCGAACACGCCGGTCTGGCGGCCGACTTGGCGATGCGCGGGGCGCTGGTCTCGGAATGGGGCGGGCGCGAGAGTCCTTTGGCGTGGCGGTTTCCGCGACGCAACCGGGTGATCAGTGCGTTGGCCGATGTCGTGGTTCTGGTCGAGGGCACGCTGCGCAGTGGAGCCCGGCATACGGTCCACTTTGCTCTGGAACAGGGCCGGGAGGTGATCTGCGTGCCGCGCGATCCCGTGCTTCCCGGCGCCGAGTTGCCCAATCGACTGCTGCGCGACGGAGCGGCGCCGCTTAGCTGTGCGCAGGACCTGCTGCAGGCCGTGCGCGATGCGTCTGCAGCGCGGCGCAAGCAGGGGCGGCGTGCAGCGGAGCGCTACGGCGCGGGCAGAAGCGAGGAGCCCGAGGGCGCGCGCCCGGCGGCGCTGCGATCCGGGGCAACGCCGGCGTCGCGCCGCTCAGGGCTGGAGGGTCGCATCCTGGGTCATCTGGGTCGTCAAGGCCGCCTGGGACTCGATGGGCTGTCGCATGCGCTCCCCGAGATCGCCACGGCACGCTTGCTCTCGATGCTGACCGGACTGGAGGTAGCCGGTCGCGTGCGCAGAGACGCGAAGGGTCGCTATCTGCCGGTCATCGGGACGCCCTAGCGGCGCATCGCCTCGAGCTGCGCCCGGAGGAGGGATGAGGACTGCAACCACTGCGCCTGGGCGTCCGCGGATCAAGCACTACGGCGAGTATGCGCTTCTGCGAGTCCTGCTTGGTGTTCTGCGCCACCTGCCGCTGCGTGTGTCCCTCTGGTGCGCGCGGCGTCTGGGAGATGTGGCCTTCGATCTGCTGCGTCTGCGACGTCGGGTGACCCTGGAGAACCTGCACCGGGCTTTCGGCGGGGAGTTGGGAGACGCCGAGCGGCGGCGTGTGGCTCGGCGCACCTATCGCAACTTCGGTATCTCCTTCGTCGAGTTTGCCCTCTTCGCTTCACAGCACGTCGAACAGCTGGCCGCTCGTGTGCGCCTGCGCGGCGCCGAACATCTGTGCGCGGCTGCCGCCAGTGGGCGGGGCGTCATCTACCTGACGGCGCACGCGGGGAGCTGGGAGATTCTGGGCGCGACGCTGGGATTCCACGACCGGCCGCTGGGCGTGGTGGTCGGCGATCAGCACAACCCGCTCGTCGATCGATTCGCCAAGCAGATGCGGAGGCGGGTGGGGATGATCGTGATTCCCACCGGCAGCGCCTTGCGCCGATGTATCCGTCTGCTGCGCGAGGGCGGCCGGCTGGGCATAGTCGGAGACCAGGACGCGGGAGCCGACGGCCTCTTCCTCGACTTCTGCGGGGCGGCGGCCTCCACGCCGGTCGGGCCGGCCCGCTTCGCCTACCGCACCGGAGCGGCGGTCGTCTTCTGTTTCGATCGCTACGTGGCGCCGGGCGAGCACGAGATCGTGCTGCATCCGCCGGTCTACACCGATCCTCGCCAGCCCGAGGACGTCGAGATCCGACGTCTCATGGAGCGGTACAATCGGGTGCTCGAGCGGTTCGTGCGGCGACATCCGGAGGCCTGGTTCTGGATGCATCGGCGTTGGAAGACGCCTCCGCCACAGCGTTGTCAGCCCTCCACACACGGGGTCGTCGAGCAAGAAAGTGACACGTGATGCGCTGGCTGACGATCGGCGCTGCGGCAGGTCGCTTCCACGGCGGAGATGACCTTCGACGTGCGATGGATCCTCGCATACGTCACTGCGCAGAGAACGTTGCTTTCCCGGCGAGCTGATCGCCACCGGTGGGCTGGCCGGCGGGGGCGCCTTCCGCCAGCCGCTCTACTTCCTGTAGCCCGGCGATCGGATGGAGGCCTGGCTGGGACGCGTCGATTGACTGCGCAATCCGGTCTGCGCCCACGCCTGATCCCACTCCGCCTAGTCGTAGTATTCCAGACCGAGGTGGGTGATCACTTCCTCGCCCTGCAGGTGCCGCAGCGTGTTCTTGAGCTTCATGAGCTGAATGAACAGGTCGTGCTCGGGATAGACTTCGCGAGCGTGGATCGGACTCTTGAAGTAAAAGGAGAGCCACTCCTGAATGCCCTGCATTCCGGCGCGTCGCGCGAGATCCAGAAAGAGGGCCAGATCGAGCACGATCGGCGCGGCCAGGATCGAATCTCGGCATAGGAAATCGATCTTGATCTGCATCGGATAGCCCAGCCAGCCGAAGATGTCGATGTTGTCCCACCCCTCTTTGTTGTCGCCGCGAGGCGGATAGTAGTTGATGCGGACCTTGTGATAGAGGTCGCCGTAGAGTTCGGGGTAGAGATGAGGCTGGAGGATCCAGTCCAGCACGCCCAGCTTGCTCTCCTCTTTGGTCTTGAAGGACTCGGGATCGTCGAGCACCTCGCCGTCGCGATTGCCGAGGATGTTCGTCGAGAACCATCCGGAGAGACCGATCAGGCGGGCCTTGAAGCCGGGGGCCAGGATCGTCTTCATCAGGGTCTGGCCGGTCTTGAAATCCTTACCGGCCAGCGGGGCCCCGGTCTGCTTGGCCAGCTCCTCGAGGGCCGGGATGTCGGCCGAGAGATTGGGGGCCCCATTGGCGTAGGGAATCCCTTCCCGCAGAGCCGCGTAAGCGTAGACCATGCTGGGCGCGATCTGGGGGTGGTCGTGCCGCAGGCCCTCCTCGAAGGCTTCGAGGGTCTCGTGCACGGGGGAGGATTGCAGGAAGGTCTCCGTGCTGCCGCACCAGATCATGACCAGACGGTCGGCCCCGCTTTGCTGCTGGAATCCGCGAATGTCCTCGCGCAACGCCTCGGCCTTGTCCCAGAGTGTGCCGCCGGACTTGATGTGCGGTCCATCGAGCTTCTTGACGAAGCGCGGATCGAAGACCCCCGCCATCGGCCGAACCGCGGAGAGGTCCTCCCGCAAGGCCTCGACCAGCTCGGGATGCAGGACCCCGGCCTTGAGGGCCGAGGCGTACGCGTCATCGGGGAAGATGTCCCAGGCGCCAAAGACCAGATCATCGAGGCCGCTGAGAGGCACGAAGTCGGCAATGCGCGGACTGCGGTTCTCGGTGCGCTTGCCGAGCCGGATGGTGCCCATCTGGGTCAGAGAGCCGAACGGCTTCCCGAGGCCGCGGCGCGCCGCGAAGACACCCGCCAGGAAGGTGGTCGTCACCGCCCCGAGACCGGGAGTCAGGATCCCCAGTTTGCCGCTCGCCGCCTCGATCGTCTTCTGAGCCATGCTGTGCGCTCCTTTCCCTGTCTGCCGCATGTTGGGCCGGTGGCGCGCGCCGCGCCGACGTCGGCCGTAGGGTAGGGGACTCGGCGAAGATAGGGGTAGTCGATAATTAGTATACTAGCTATAGTATTTTCCTATATCCATGGGAACGGGTGAAGCGATGCACGCGGGGGCGGACCCCGCGGGCGGAAGGGGGCCAGAGGTGGAGATCGAGAAGCTCCGGGCGTTCGTGACGGCCGTGCGCCTGGGAAGCGTCAGCGCCGCGGCCCGGGAGCTGGGTCGCAGCCAGCCGGCAATCAGTGCCAAGCTACAAGGTTTGGAACGGGCCGTAGGCGAGGGTCTGCTGATGCGGGGCGCACGGGGCGTCCGCCCGACGCGGCGGGGGGGGCAACTCTACGCACGTGCCCAGGAGCTCTTGCGCGGCGTCGATGAGCTGGTGGCCGACTGGTCGGATCCGGAAGGGCGCGGACAGGGCAAGCTCGAGATCGGGGCCACCGACGTAATGGCGGTCTTTCTACTCCCCCCGATCCTCCAGCGCATGCGCCGGAGGCATCCGGGCACCGAGATCGAGGTCACGGTCGAAGGGTCGCGCCCCCTTTGCACACGCCTGCGCCGGGGAGATCTAGATCTGGCGCTGGTAACCCTGCCGGCGGAAGAGCCGGAGCTGACCGGGCGGGAGATCCACCGGGAACCGCTGGTCGTGGTCGCTGCTCCCAACCATCGTCTGGCGCGGCGACGGCGCGTGTCGCTCGAAGAGCTGGCTAGCGAGCCGATGATCGCGCATCGGCGCGAATCGATCACGCGCGAGATGGTGGCCGCCTCGTTTCGGGTCGCCGGACTGGAGCCCCGCGTGGCGATGGAGGTGTCCTCACCGGAGGCCATGAAGCAGTTGGTGGCCCTGGGGCTGGGAATCGCGCCGCTCTCGCGGGCGTTGGTCGCCGATGAGCTGGCCGAGCGGCGTCTGGTGCGCTTGCGGGCGCCCGAGTTTCGCTGCCTGCGCCGCTCGGGTGTCGTGCGACGTGCGGATCAGGCGCCCCGCCCGCTGGTCAATCGCTTTCTTGCGCTGCTGCCTCGGCCGGCTGATAGGCGCGCAGTCCGGCGGCCAGCACGGCCATAGCCTTCCGCAGATCGTCCTCGCAGAGCACGTAGGCGATGCGCACCTCGCTGGCACCGGCCCCAGGCGTGGCGTAGAACCCGTCGCCCGGAGCCACCATCGTCGTGCGACCTTCCAGCTGGAAGTCGGTCAGCAGCCAGCGCACGAAGGCCTCCGCGTCCGGCACGGGCAGCTTGGCCATCACGTAGAAGGCGCCCTCCGGTTGGCGACAGACGACACCGGGAATGCGACCGAGCTCCTCGAGGACCACATCGCGACGCAAGCGGTATTCGGCGATGATCTCGTCGTAGAACGCCTGTGGGAGCGCAAGGGCCGCGGTGCCCATAATCTGCCCCAACGTCGGCGGGGAAAGCCGGGCCTGGGCGAACTTCATGGCCGTTCCGACCAGATCGCTGTTGCGGGAGACGAGGCAGCCGATGCGCGCTCCGCAGACGCTGAAGCGCTTCGAGAGACTGTCGACCATGATCGCCCGATCGGCGATTTCGGGGAAGGAGAGCACCGAGCGGGGTGAGGTTTCGGCGTAGCAGAACTCGCGGTAGACTTCGTCGGAGATCAGGTAGAGATCGTGCTCGCGCGCCAGCGCCACCAGGGTCTCCATCTCCTGCTGCGTGTAGACGCGTCCCGTCGGGTTGCAAGGATTGCAGAGGATGATCGCGCGCGTGCGTGCGCTGATGCTCGCGCGCAGCTCCTCGACCGGTGGCAGCGCGTAGCCATCCTCCGGACGCGCAGTCACCGGCACCACCCGAATGCCCAGCAGAACCGAGTTGCCGTTGTAGTTGGCGTAGAACGGCTCGCTGACGAGAACCTCGTCACCCGGATCGCAGACGGTTGCCAGCGCGAAGAGGATCCCTTCACTGCCGGCCGTGGTCACGATGAGGTGATCCGGTTCGATGCCCAGATCCAGACGGTTGTAGTATTCGAGCAGCGCGCGACGAAACTCGGGAATGCCGCCTGAGGGGCTGTAGCTCAGCACGTCGATCTTCGCGCGACGAAGGGCATCCCACATCACCTGCGGTGTGGGGATGTCCGGTTGCCCGATGTTCAGGTGATAGACGTGGATGCCGCGCTGCTTGGCGAGCTCGGCGAGGGGCGCCAGTTTGCGGATCGGAGAGGCCGGGGCCTGCTGCGCGCGTTGGGAGAACTGCATCTGGGATCCTCCCGGTGCTCCCGACGCCCCGCGGGCGACTGCGTCGCCGCGGCGGCGGACGGGCGCCGTTTCATGTCCCTGCGCCGTAACTGGTTCCGGAGACTAAAGAAGCGCTACCGGAAGCCGATCTCCCTAGTGGGCGGAGGGAAGCCGCTCGGCGCGGGGATCTTTCCATGCTTCTCCTCATACTTCTCCAGATTCTTCTGGAGCACGCTGAGGAGCGACTTGGCATTCTGCGGGGTCATCACGATTCGCGCAAAGACCTTGGCCTTGGGAACCCCGGGCAGGAGCCTAGCGAAGTCCAGGATGAACTCCGACGGCGAATGGGTCATCAGCACGAGGTTCGAGTAGATGCCCTCGGCCTCTTGCTCACCGAGCTGCACCTGGACCTGCTGGCCGGTGCGGGACTGGGGCGCGGCCTTGGACTTTGCGTCGGTGTCACGCTTGAGCAGGCTCATCGTCAGCTTCCTCCGGGCAACGGACGGACCGTGGGGGACCGGTCGCGCGTGGCGCTTCGCGGTCCGTAGCGGCCCATCGAGATGATCACTTGAACCGGCGATCGTGTCGGGGGGATCTCGCCTATGAATTCGAAGAAGCCGAAGCCGAGTCGCAGGAAACGCAACGATCCCGCCCTCGACACGAGGCGCGAGTATAGCAAACCCCCCACGGAGCCCCCTAGGGCTTTGTCCGCATTCCTGGAGTGGCAAGAGCGGCTCCGGGGAGCGACAGATCTGCGCGTGGCCGGGCAGCGCGCCGCCGAGGCGCTCGTGGATGCGCGTCTGACCTGCTTCAGCGGCGCTTTGCTCTTCGTGCGCGAAGAAGCGCGCGCTCTGCTGCGCGGCCTGGGTGCGGCCATCTCCGACGGGACGCCGGAGCGGCGCGAACTGCAGGCCTTCGCGGCCCGCGTCGAGCTGCCCCTGGAGCGCAAGAGCCGCCACGCGCTGACGTCCGGTCTCGAAGCGGGCGAGAAGGGGCTGATCGTCGCGGGCGCGGCGGCGCAGGAGCTTCGACAAGCGCTGGAGCCCGCCCTCCTAGGGGAGCGCTTCTGGATCCTGCCGATCGCCCATGGCGAACGACCGCAGGGCGTCGCGGTGCTGGGAACCTCGGGCCGCTGTCCGCCGAATCGACAGAGCGCCGATGTGGCGCGGGGCCTGCTGAGCCAGCTCGGTCTGCGCATCGCCCTGGAAGCGGGACGCGCTCGCCGGGAGCTACTGGATACCGGCCGGACGGTGGTCGGCGAGACGATTCAACGGGGGCTGAATGTGGCCAGCCTGGGCGAGCTGCTCAAGACGGTCACGCGTGGATCGGCCCGCGCATGCAGCGCCTCGCGGGCATTCATCTGGACCTGGAACGCCACCGAGGAGCAGCTCCAACGGGTCGCCGAAACGACGCTGCAGGGCGATGAAAGCAGCGCCGAGGCGGCGGAAGCCGCCGACGCCTTGGCCCGACTGTGCCTCGAGCGGCGCTCGGTGCTCCGGCTGCCGGATCTGCGAGCGGAGCGCTCTTTGGGGCTGACCGGTCTGCTCCATGCCGTCCCGGCGATCGTGGCCCCGCTGGTGGCCTTCGGCGAGACGCTGGGTGTCGTGGCCGTGTTGGGATGCTCGGTTGGCCGCGGCGAGGGGCCTCGATCCGCCTTCGGCGAAGCCGAAGAGGAGTTCTTGGGACTGCTGGCGGGTCACGCGGCGATGGCCATCCAGACCTCACGTCTCTACGAGCGTCGCCGCGCGGCCGAGAGGCGCCTGGCCGAGACGCAGGAGACGCTGTTGCAGCATGAGAAGCTGGCCGCGTTGGGCGAGCTCAGCGGCCGCCTGGCGCAGGAGATCCGCAATCCACTCGTAGCGATGGGGGGGTTCGCGCGTCGCATCGAGCACGATCTGGATCCCGACGATCCCCAGCGGGAGAACGCCGCGCTGATTGCCGCCGAGGCGCGGCGTCTCGAGGAGCTGCTCGAGCAGCAGATCGAGATGGCCCAGGCGGCAGCACCACGCATGGCCCTGCACCAGCTCAACGAACTGGTGCAGGAGTGTGTAGGACAGCTTCGAGACGAGATCGTAACTCGCGGCGCGCTGTTCGAGGAGACCTATTCGGATCGCCTGCCCGATCTGCTGCTCGACCGCCAGCGCATGCGGCAGGTGATCGTCAATGTACTGCGCAATGCCCTGGGCTACATCTCCGAGGGCGACACGATTCGCGTGGAGACCTATCGCCAGCGCGATCGCGCCCTGCTAGAGGTGGCCCACAGCGGAGAGAAGCCGGGGGGGGAGCTGATCGAGGAGGTCTTCGCGCCCTTCGAGACGCGGCAACCCTCGGGCAGTGGCTTGGGACTCGCCCTGGCGCATCAGATCGTCAAGGAACATGGCGGCGAGATCAGTGTGCGCAGTGAGGGAGAGTGGAGCGCGGTGTTCACCATCGCGATTCCGATCTGGTCGAACCGCGAGCGTCGGAAGTTGCGCGACCGCCGGCGCGGACGGGACCGCCGAAAAAGGAGTTGACCGCGGAAGCGCGCGCTGCCTAGTCTCTTCGCGCATCCGCACGTGCAGCCCTAGCTCAGTTGGTAGAGCACTAGACTGAAAATCTGGGGGTCCCCAGTTCGATTCTGGGGGGCTGCACAGCCACGTTCCCGGTCATCCGGGCCGATGTAGCTCAGCTGGTAGAGCAGCTCATTCGTAATGAGCAGGTCAACGGTTCGAGTCCGTTCATCGGCTGGCTTGGAAGAGGTCTCGGCCTGATGGGCCGGGGCCTTTCCCGTTGGGCCCGAGCGGGGTAGACTGCGCGCGAGTGAGGCCAGGGGGGGCGATGTCGACACTGATTCTGGGTATCTCCGGCGCGCGCGGGATCGTCGATGACGGTCTCGACGAGGAGGTCGCGGCGCGCCTGACAGCGGCTTTCCTGCAGGAGGTCGGCGTGGGCCCGATCGTCCTGGGGCGGGACTCGCGGCCCTCGGGGCCGCGGCTCTCCGGAGCCGTGTCCGCTCTGCTCTCTGCGGCGGGTGCCGAGGTGCGGGACCTGGGGATCGTGCCCACCCCGACCGTGCAGGTGGCCGTCGAGGCGGCGGGCGCGCGCGGCGGTCTCGTCGTCACTGCCAGCCACAATCCTCCGGCGTGGAACGCGCTCAAGTTCGTGGGGCCCGAGGGGACGTTCCTGGCGGCCAGTCGGATGAAGCACCTGCTGGCGGCGTTCCACCGCCCCCCCGCCGAGGCGCGTGCCTACTTGGCCGCCGCGTCGTCTTGCCGCACGGCAGGGACGACGGCGGGGGCAGGCCCGGGCACGAGCGCAGCGGGGGAGGAGGCGATCGCCGATCACGTGGCGCGCATCTGCGCGGGGATCGACGAAGAGCGGATTCGGGCGTGCGGTCTGCGGGTCGTGGTCGACGGGGTACATGGCGCGGGGCCCGTGCTCGTGAGTCCCCTCCTGGCAGGACTGGGCGTGGTGATCACCTGGATCGCCGGCGAACCGAACGGCGAGTTGCCGGCGCATCCCGAGCCGCGGGCCGAGCGTTTGGCCCCGCTGGCGCGGCGCGTCGCCGAGGAGCGCGCGCATCTCGGCTTCGCACTCGACCCGGATGGAGACCGCTGCGCGCTGGTGCTGCCCGATCGCGTGCTGGGGGAGGAGTGGACCCTGCCGCTGTGCGCATACGCGCGCTTGATGCAGGGCGAGCGAGGCCCCCTGGTGGCCAACTTGAGCACATCGGCGATGCTCGACGACGTCGCGCAGCGATTCGGCGTCCCCCTCGAACGGACACCGGTGGGCGAGGCGCACGTGGTCTCGCGGGCACGCGCCGTCGGGGCGCTGATGGCCGGAGAAGGCAATGGCGGGGTGATCGATCCGCGCGTGCACTGGGGCCGTGATGCGGGCGTGGCCATCGCATTGCTGCTGGAACTGGCGGCCGGTGATGGGCGACCGCCCGGCGCGCTGGAGCAGGCGTTGGGCACGTTGACCGTGCGCGCCATGCACAAGGAGACGCTGGCAGTCGCGCCGGCACGCTTCGAGAGGCTCGCTGCCCGGCTGCGCGCGGCCTGGGGCCCGCCGGCGAGCGAGGCGGATGGGCTGAAGTGGGTCGCGGGGGACGCCTGGTTGCACCTGCGGCCCTCGAATACCGAACCGATCGTGCGCGCGATCGTGGAAGCGCCGGGGGAGACGGATGCGTCCGATTGGCTGAGGCGCTTGCGGGCCCTGGCGGATGCGGAATCCGCGGAATCGTCTCGCTGATCGGCGCTGAGGGGGATAGGGGATATGCGAGAGGAAGTGCGCACTCCGAAGGCGCCGGGCGCCATCGGTCCGTACAGTCAGGCGATCCGCTTCGACGCAGGCGCGCTGCTGGTTACGGCCGGGCAGCTGGGCATCGATCCGGCCAGCGGTGCGTTGGTCGAGGGGGGCATCGCCGCCGAGTGTCGGCAGGCGCTGCAGAACCTGCGAGCGGTCCTCGAGGCCGGAGGCAGTGACCTCAGTCGGGTGGTGAAGGTCACGGTGTTCCTGGCGGATATGGATGAGTTCGCGCCGATGAACGAGGTCTACGCCGAGTTCTTCCCGGCCCCGCATCCCGCACGGAGTGCATTCCAGGTTGCCGCGCTGCCGAAGTCGGCACGCGTGGAGATCGAGGCGCTGGCGCTGAGCGACACCTGATCTCGCCTCCGCGGCAGACGGGACCCTGCGGCGCCATGCCCGCAGTCGGAAAGGAGGAGCCGTGCGCTGGGCGGCACGACTGAGCGAGCGTTTCCTGGGGTATGTACCCGCCGGGAGCTGGCGTCTCTATCCCATCGAGGCGCGGCATCGGCGACGCTTCTCCTTACCGGTCCATGTGCCCGTTCCGCGTGAGGTCTGGAGCCAGTGGCCGGCCGGGACACGGCCCGAGCGCCTCTCGCATGGTGAGCTCGCGGCCTTCGCCGCGCGGTTTCTCGAGTCGCACCCGGGCCACTGGGCAGCGGATGGCTTGCGGCGCTTCGCGGCCAAGGCGGATCTTGCGCTGCGTGTCGAGTCGTCTCTGCGCCAGGGGGAGTGGGCGGCGGCGGCCGATCTGCTCGAGCAGATCCTGACGCAGGATCCCGGCGATGGGCGCGCGCACTTCCTGCTGGCGCTCTGTCACCTCGGACGGGGTCGGATGGCGGAGGCGGCCGTGGAGCTGCAGGCGGCCGAGTCCCAGATGCGGATCGATGCCGACTTCCAGGTCGCCCGGGGCCGCGTGGCGGAGCATCGCGAAGACCTCGAGACGGCACGCGAGGCGTATCGCACGGCGCTCTCCCTGCAGGAGGGCCATCCCACGGCGCTCGAGCGACTGGCGGCACTCGGAGAGCTGGTGGAGATCTACCTCGGCGATCTCGATCAGCCCGAGAAGGCCTACCTGACACAGGAGGACTACGCGGAGTTCATCGAGAAGGGATGGGAGTCGGAGCCGCAAACCCCGCAGTTCTATCTGGAGCGCTCTCGCTTCCATCTGATCAGCGGGCAACCGGCCCTGGCGCTGCGGGCTGCGGAACGGGGCGCCGCTCTGCGCCGGCCCGCCGAGCCGTCGAACGGTACTGCGCCGGACCTTGCCGCCCCCGAGGCGTCAGAGGTGATCGACCTCGACCTGCTCGAGGCGCGCGCACGCGCCCTGCTGGCGCTCGAGCGCTTCTCCGAGGCCGAAACTCCCGTCGCGCGCCTCGAGCAGCTGGCCCCCGAGAGCGCGGCGGCGCTCTCACAGCGCGGGCAGCTCCTCTGGTTCACCGGGCGCCGGGAAGGGGCGGCGCCGCTGATCCGCAGAGCGCTGCAGCGGGATCCGAACCGGCCCGAAAACGTCCGTCTCTATCTGGATCCTGATTTCCCGCGAGAGGAGACGAGTCTGGCGACCGCTCTCGACCAGCTTGTGAGGAGATTTCCGCAATCATGGGCGGTGCAATGGATTCGGTCATCTCTCGCCATGGCCTCGGGCGACTGGGAGACGGGCGAGCAGGCCGCGCGGGCGGCCGCCGCCGCGGGCGCGTCGGAGGAGGCGCTGCTCGAGCTGTCGGGGCGCCTGGGGCGCGCAGGGCGCTACGATGCGGTCGTGGATCTTTGCACAGCCGCGGGGGGCTGGGGGCGCTTCCGCGAGGCACATCCGATGCTGCGGGGCAATCTGGCCGGCGCGCTGGCGCGTGCGGGACACGTAGAGGCCGCGCGCCATCTCTGGCAATCGCTGCTCAACGATGGCAGCGCCCATCCGGAATTGCGCCTGCGGGCCCGAGAGGCGCTGCGATCGGAATCGGGCGTGCTCGCGCCGGATGGAGCGCGTTGACAATGCGGAAAAGCGTTCCCTATTCTGCCGATCACATCGGTGACGAGATCGGATGGGAGCGAATGGGTCCTGGTGGGCTCCCGGGCCTTCAAAGCCTGTGTCGGGCGTCTCGTGGCGTCCGAGGTGGGTTCGATTCCCACGCGTTCCCGCCAATTGGGGGGCGATGCACGGCGGATGCTTCCGCCGTCGCATCGCCCCCGTTTCTTGCCTGGCGCGCTGGTGCGGAGCGAGCTGATCGCGGCCGATCACGCCGGAGAGCGAGCGTACTCCTGTTGCTGGCCGCCGGGCTGGGTCTGGTGGCTGCGAGCAGCGGAGTTGGTGCGAGGGCCGTGGAATCCGCGGAGGCGGTCGACCGTGCGCCGACGGTCGAGTCCGTGGACGCGCTCGACCGTGCGATGGCCGTCGCGGCCGCGGAGGCGGTCGGCTTGGGGCCGGGCGCGGAGCGCGGAAGGGGCGTCGACGCCGGGGAGACGGTGGAGTCCGGTGGGAGCGTCGAACCCACGGACACGATGGAGCCCCGCGGAAACGTCTCGCCCAGCGAGACCGTGGAGTCCGGTGGCAACGTCGAGCCCGCTAGGCCTGCACAGGCTGTGGACCGCGCGGGGGCGGAGAGGTCGGTGGAAGGGCCGGTCGAGCAGCCGGGCGATTCGCTGCGGGTGGGCAGCGGTTGGGACGCCCCGACCTGGGTGATGGTGCGTTCCTTCCTCGTTCCGGGATGGGGACAGGCCAAGAATGGCGCTTGGCTCAAGGCACTCTTCTGCGCGGCCGTGGGCGCCGCCTTCTACGAGAGGCTCTACTTCGAGGATCGCATGGTTTCGGAGTACCGGGAGAAGATGCACGCTGCGGAGGACCCCTACCTCGCGAGCGTGCTGGCCGGGAAGGTCGAGCGGCATCGCGGTCACCGGCGCGACTTCATCTGGTGGACGGGGCTGTTTCTGGCGCTCTGTGGGGG
>WJJG01000084.1 GCA_014729815.1 Candidatus Eiseniibacteriota bacterium | reverse complement strand
TCGACACGATCTTCTCGAGCCCCTTCGAGAGTCAGATGAGCGCCTCCCTCAACCGCGGCGTCACGGCCTTCGCCTATCGCGGCTACCTGGGCATGAGCGGCTTCGGCACCGGCGACATCTACGCGCTGCAGAACGGCTGGAAGATGCCCTACGCGGTCAACATCACCTGCTCGACCGGATCCTACGCCGGCGGCACAGCGCGCAGCGAGGCCTGGATCCGCGCCGGCACGGCCCCCGACGGTGTCAAGGGCGGCATCGCCAGCATCGGCACCGCGACATCCGGCACGCACACGCGCTACAACAACTGCATGATGTACGGCGTCTGGCGCGCTATCTACTGGGAGGACCTCTTCACCTTCGGCGAGTCGCTCACGCGCGGCAAGTACGAGCTCTACATCAACTACAGCGTCGGTGATCCGGGGGCCTACGGAACCTGGGTGCATCTGAACAACCTGATGGGTGATGCGGCGGGCGAGATCTGGACCGCCGTGCCGGCGGCCATCGGCGTGGCCCACCCCCCGCAGATCCCGATCGGCGCCAACTCCGTACACTGCGAAGTCCGCAGCGGACTCGATCCGGTGGGCGGGGCCCGCGTCTGCCTCTGGGACGGCGGCGGCACGCACAGCGTCGCGTATACGGATGCGGACGGAATGGTCGACGTGCCGATCGCCGCCTATCTCCCCGGCGAGATGCAGATCACCGTCACCAAGCACGACCTCCACCCCTACCTGACGAGTGTCCCGGTCTCCGCCGAAGACCTCTACGTCGGCTATCTCGGGCACACCATCGACGATGACGACAGTGGCGAGAGCAACGGCAACGGGGACGGACAGGTCAATCCGAACGAGACCCTCGAGATCCCCGTCAATGCCCGCAATTTCGGCACGCTGCCGGCGTCCGATGTGCGTGGCACGCTGCGTAGCGACGACCCCTACGTGACCATCGTCGACGACAGCGAGCTCTTCGGCGACATCGACGCCGGGTGGAACGCCTGGAGCGAGGACGACTTCGACCTGGTCGTCGACCCGGCCACCCCCAACGGCCATCGGATCCGTTTGGCCCTCGATCTGGAGTCCGGCCCAGAGAGCTGGCGGTCCCTCTTCGATCTGACGGTCGTCGCGCCTGCGTTCTGCTATGACGATCACACGCCCTACGGCATGGGCGGCGTCATCGATCCGGGAGAGAGCGGTGAGCTGAGTGTGGCCATCACGAATCTGGGCGACGCGCCCGCGGCGGACGTCTCCGCCGCGCTGCTCTCGGGAAGTGGATCGGTGACGGTCACCGATCCCGCCGGCATCTATGGAGACATCGGCATCGACGAGACCGCCGAGAACGACGCCGATCGCTATGCCATCTCCGTCGACTCCGAAGCGATCCCCGGCCATCTGGCCGATATGCTCCTGGTGGTCGACTTCGCGGATGGCGGCCGCGATAGCGTGCCCTTCGTGCTCGAGATCGGCAGCGTCGCCTCCACCGACCCGACCGGGCCGGACGCGTATGGGTACTACGCCTTCGACGATACCGATACCGCCTACGAACAGGCGCCGACCTACGCATGGGTCGAGATCGCCGCCAACCACGGCGGGCCGGGCACCGATGTCGGCCTCGATGACTTCTCGCCGATGGGCGGCGACGACTCCCGCACGGTCGATCTGCCGTTCCCCTTCACCTACTACGGCGAGACGTTCGATCGCGTGACGATCTGTTCGAATGGCTGGATGGCCATGGGGTCCACCTACCTGTGCAACCGCCGCAACTGGAACATTCCGGCGGCCGGCGCACCGGACTACATGATCGCTCCGCTGTGGGACAATCTCTACCAGTCGGGCACCGATCGCGTGTTCCACTGGTACGACGCCGCCAATCACCGCTACATCGTGCAGTGGAGTCGCATGCGCAACAATGCCGGCGGCTCGGCGGTCAACTTCGAGGTGATCCTCTTCGATCCGGCCCACTACGAGACGCCGACCGGAGATGGGGAGATCCTCTTCCAGTACGACGCCTTCTCCAACCCGGATCACGTCCAGCACTACTGCACGATCGGAATCGAAAACGGCGACCAGACCGATGGCGTCTGCTACAGCTACTTCAATCGCTACGGCGGCGGCGCGGCTACGGTCACCAGCGGCCGCGCGATCCTCTTCACGCCGATTCCCAACGAGCCGCGCGGCATCCTGAGTGGCGACGTGCGCAATGCCAGCGACGGAGATGCGCCGATCGCCGAAGCCACCGTCACCGTCCTGGAGCTCGAGGAGGAGCTGACCACCGATGCGGACGGCGGCTACCAGGCGGCGATCCCCGTGGGAACCTACACGCTGGTCGCGGACCACGTCAGCTTCGCCCCGGACACCGTGGCGGGAGTCGTGATCGCGCAAAGCGAGACGACCGAGATCGACTTCCATCTGATCGACGATCGGCCGCCCCAGATCACTCAGACCACCAACCTCCCCAATACCGGTGACGATCAGGGGCCCTACAGCATCCAGACCAACGTGACCGACTACTCGACCTTGGAGGCCGTCCTACTGGTCTACCGCCTGCGTGGCGGGAACTGGGTCGAGCTGCCCATGACCCCGCTGGGGAATGCGTTCTTCAGCGCCCAGATCCCCGGACAGCCCTACGACACGCTGGTCGAGTACTACGTGCGCGCCGAGGATGCCGCGGGTCTCGAGGGACGCGACCCGCCGAGTGCGCCCGAGGTGCTCTACGACTTCTGGGTGCTGGAGCCGCTGCTCACGGCCGACTTCGAGAGCGGCAGCAGCGACTGGCAGCACTACGTTGTGACGGGGGGCTTCGTCGACCAGTGGCATCTCTCGTCGCAGCGCAACCATACCCCGCTCGGAGGCTGGGCGTGGAAGTTCGGCGCGCAAGGCCCTGGCGACTATGGGGACTACGGAGATGGGGCGCTGGAACTGCCTGCAGTCGAACTCAATGGAGACCCGGTGACTCTCTCCTTCTGGCACTGGATTGCAGCCGAGGTCGAGCAGGAACAGCCCGGATACGCCTACGATGGGGCGCTGCTCGAGATCTCCGTCGACGGAGGCGCGTGGATCCAGATCGCCCCCTTCGGCGGCTATCCCTACCGCATCCTCCATGGCGGCGATCCGGGGCCGTTCCCGCTCGATACGCCGGTCTACTCGGGACGTCGTGCCTGGACGCAGAGCCGCGTCACCCTCAGCGGCATTGCCGGTTCGGCACGGATCCGCCTGCGCTTCGGCAGCGACGGGTCCAACGGCCTCGAGGGCTGGTATGTGGACGACTTCCAGATCCTGCCCGACGGACCGTCGCCCTCGGCGGTCGATGGGCGGCAGCCACGACCGGCGCGGCTCGCGCTGCATGCCGCAGCCCCCAATCCGTACCCCGCCTCCCGCGCCGGTGTGCGACTCCGGTTCGACCTGCCGCAGGCAGGCGAGGTGGACCTGGCGATCTTCGACGTCGCCGGACGGCGGATCCGGCGGCTTGTCGAGGCACGCCGGGAGGCGGGCGTGCACATCGCCATCTGGGATGGCCGCGGCGCCGATGGGCGGATGGCCGAGGGGGGGGTCTACTTCACGGTGCTGCGGATCGGTCAGGAGCGTCTGGCGCGGCGACTGCTGGTGGTGCGCTGATAGCGGCAGCTCGGTGGGCCCTGCATGCCGGCACCGGTTCGATGGATCCAGGGTGCGATCCACCGCGACGATCGCCCGGAGGAGTCGAACCGGAGGATCAGCGCAGATGCACGATCCGGGCGACTTGCCGGCCCCTACCGGTGACCAGACGCAGGTAGTGCACACCGCTGCGACTCGCCTGAGGTGGCAGCGTCACGCGGTGCTCCCCCGCCGCGGCAAAGCAGTCCACCCACGTCGCCCGCAGACGGCCCTCCAGGTCGTGGCCGGTCAGACGCACCCAGCCCGCTTCGCGGAGCACGAAGCGGACCTCGGCGCCGCCGACGGTTGGGTTCGGCCCCAGGCGCAGGCGGAGATCCGCGGCGACCCCCTGCTCCCCGACGGCTGACCCCGAGGCGCCGAACCGGACCAGGAAGGCATCGTAGTCGCCGGCGGAGGTCAGCGGCCCGTTGCCGAAGTCGATCGATCCGCGGAACCGGCCGCCCAGGTAGATCTCGTCCTCGTCGTCGAACTCGATGTCATAGCTCGCCTGATTGGCGGCGTCCCCGTAGGCCTGGCTGCTCTCGTGCACGCCGTGCGGATCGTAGGCCGCAAAGAAGACTTCACGTCCCCCCCGGCCGCCAGCGGCCCGCCCCCGAAGTCGGCGGACCCTTCGAAGTAGCCGGTCAGGGCGACCTGCCCGTAGGAGCCGACCGCCAGACCGCTGGCGCTGACCGTCTGCGTACCCGCGCAGCTGCGGCTCCAGAGATGATCACCGATCGTGTCCAGCTCGGCCAGGAAGGCGTCCAGGTCCCCGGCGCTCACCAGGGTCCCGCCCCCGAAGCTGATCGATCCGTAGAAGCTGCCGGTGATGACGAGGAACTCGTAGTAGGGACGGAAGGCGATATCGGTCCCCTCCTCGTAGCTGGCATCTCCGAAGAGATCGCTCCACTCGTGGTATCCAAAGCTGTTGAACTTGGCGACGAAGACGTCCGCATCGCCCGCGCTGATCAGCGGACCGCCGCCGAAGTCGATCGTCCCGACGGCCGAGCCGGTGATGGCCACCTTGCCGGTCGGGTGCAGCGCGACCCCGCGAGCGTACTGCGGACTGGCATCGCCGAAGCCGAGGCTCCAGAGCTCGATCCCGTTGCCGTTGTCGAACTGCACGAGGAAGGCATCCGCGGAGCCCGCACTGACCAGCGGCCCTCCTCCGAAGTCGACTCGATTGCGGAAGTAACCCGCCACGTAGACCTTGTTCGCATCTGCGGCGATGGCGGCGCCAACCTGCGAATCTGTGCTGCCGTACCCGCGGCTCCAGTAGTGCGACCCGTTGTAGGGATCGAGCTTGGCGACGAAGATGTCGTAGCCGCCGCTACTGACGAGGGTGCTACCGCCGAAGTCGATGCTGTTCTCGAAGTAGCCGGTGACGTAGACACTCCCGTCCGGATCACAGGCCACATCCATGGCGACCTGGTAGCCGTCGCTGCCGAATGTGCGGCTCCAAAGCAGGCTTCCGTCCGCATTGAACTTCGCGACGAAGACATCATAGCTGCCGGCGCTGACGTGCGCGCCCCCGCCGAAGTCGATCGTGCCGGCGAAGTGGCCGGCGATCACGGCCCGCCCGAGCGGATCGATCGCCACGCCGTTGACCGACTCGAGCGCATCATCCCCGAAGGCCCGCGCCCAGATCGGTTCGTAGTCATCCGCGCGGGCGCTCCCGCCGAGAAAGAGGCCCAAGAGAAGGGGTAGGCCCAGAAGAAGGGCCACGGTCCCAGGCGCCCATCCCGCCAAACGAAGGTCCCCATCACGACGTCTCATGGCACACTCCTGTGTTGGTTTCGCTTCTGCGGATATTCTACAGGATTGCGGCTACGCCGGCCAATGGCGCTCTGCCGGCCCTCGCCGCCGACCACGCCATGGTCCGTCGCGCCGCGCAGTGATTCCCCCAGGTACCAAGCCTGCATGGAGATGAGGATTGTGGTAGGGTCGCATCATTCACGGAAGTACTAGGTTCCGAAGACGAAAGAGAGGCCCCCATGACACCCCAACCCCTGGATACGCTCCAGGAGCTGAGAGAGTACGGCGGCGCGCGGCGCACGATCGGACTGTCCGATGCCACGATCGAGGATCTATGGACGCGCCACGAGAAGCTGCGCAGCGCCGTCGAGAAGGCACTGGCTGCCCATCGCGCCTTGCGAGAGGATTTCGGCGAGATGCTGCGGCTGCCCGAAGAAGAGCTCTGTGAGCGCCTGCAGCGGGACTTCGTCAACTTCTACGTCGATGAGGCCATCAACCCCTACGTGGCGATCGGGGCAGCCGGGCCCTGGGTCGTCACCACCCACGGCGCCGTGCTCCACGACTCGGGCGGCTACGGCATGCTCGGGCTGGGCCACGCCCCGCCCGAGCTGCAGGAGCCGATCGCGCACACCTGGGTGATGGCCAACGTGATGAGCCCGCATTTCAGCCAGTGGCGTCTGGCCGAGCGACTCAAGGGCGAGATCGGCCACAAGCGCGGGCGTTGCCCCTTCGCGCGCTTCATCTGTATGAACAGCGGGTCGGAGGCGGTGAGTGTCGCCGCCCGCGTCAGCGACATCAATGCGCTGCGGATGACGGCCGCCGACGGACGCCAGTCCGGCAAGCAGATCCGCAGCCTGGCGCTCGAGGAGGGTTTCCACGGACGCACCTACCGGGCGGCGCAGGTCTCCCACTCGACCCTGAACGTCTACGAGGAGCATCTGGCCTCCTTCCGCGACTACGATGCCCTGGAAGTCGTGCCGCCGAATGATCTGGACGCGCTTCAGGCCGCCTTCGATCGCGCGGATCGGGAAGGCATCTTCTTCGAGGCGCTCTTCATGGAACCGGTCATGGGCGAGGGGGAGCCCGGCCGAGCCATCACGCGTGAGTTCTACGACTTGGCGCGGCGGTTGACCCGCGAGCGCGGAACGCTGCTGATCGTCGACTCGATCCAGGCCGCGCTGCGCGCACAGGGCTGCCTGAGCATCGTCGACTACCCGGGCTTCGAGGACTGCGATCCACCCGACTGCGAGACCTACTCGAAGGCGCTGAACGCCGGACAGTATCCCCTCTCGGTGCTGGCCCTGACGGCCGAGGCGGCCGAGATCTACGTACCGGGGGTCTACGGCAACACGATGACCACCAATCCGCGCGCGCTGGAGGTCGGGTGCGCGGTGCTCGACAGCCTGACCGACGAGCTGCGCGAGAACATCCGCGCCCGCGGACGGGAGCTGAAGGAGAAGTTCGAGGCCCTGGCCGAGGAGTTCCCCCAGGCGATCACACAGGTCACCGGCACGGGACTGATCGTCTGCGCGGAGCTCGATCCGGAGCGCTACCAGGTGGTCGGTGAAGCGGGCTTCGAACAGTATTTGCGCACGCGCGGGATCGCCATGATCCATGGCGGTCGCAACGGAGTGCGCTTCACCCCCCACTTCGCGATCAGCTCCGAGGAGATCGATCTGATCGTGGATGCCGTGCGAGATGGGCTGCGGGAGCTGGGCGACGGGCGGACGGGCGCGTCGGCGGACGGCGCGGCCCACAGCACGGCGTAGCCCCCAGCAGACAGCTGAGGAGTCGCCAGAAAGGAGATATGTCCGGCGGGACCACGGCACACCGCGTCCCTCTAGCGGGATGCCCGATCCGGCTATTCCGGGTACCGCTTGTGGCATGCCTTCTCGCGATGGCCGGCGGAATGGTGAACTGCGGAGACGATGCCGGAACCCCGTCCGGTGAAGGCAGCGAGTGCATCCGCGTGCTTCCAGAGACCGGCGAGGACGCCCCACGCTACGAGACGATCCTCGAGGAGTTCGAGCTGGTGGCCCCATCGGGCAACACGCTCTACGGGATGATCCGGCGGCCCGACCCCGAGAGCCATCCGGGGCTATGCTTTGCGGCCGTGGTCCTGGTGCCGGGCGGGATCAACCCGGGTCGCCTGCTGGCTCTGGGCTACGAAGCGCGCCTGCTGGCCGAGGCCGGCATGGTGGTAGCGACCTTCAACGCCGAGGGCCGCGGGGAGGAGATCCCCGAGGATCGCATCTCCGAGGGCAGCGAGGACTGCAACGGCACGCGGCAGCAGGACGGCCTCGCCGCGATCGTGCGCTTCGTGCAGTCCCTCGACGGCGTGGATGCGGACAACATCGGCATCAAGACCCAGTCGTTCGGGATCACGATGGGCGCCGGCTGTCTGGCCCGCTACCCGGAGCTCGGTGTGCGCTACCTGGTCGACGGTGAGGGACCGCCCAACAGCTTCGTCACCTGCCAGGAACCCTGGGCCATGGACGCCGACAGCAGCAATGACAAGCACGAAACCGTGCACGGCATCCTGGGTCATTACAGCACGACCCGCGACAGCTCCGCCGCCAATCGCGAGTTCTGGTCTACTCGAGAGGCCGAGCGCTTCATCGGCGACATCTCTGCGCGCTACCTGCGTCTGCAGGCCGAGTGGGACCATTCCCAGCCGCCGACCCATGCCGCCGAGGCCGACACCTTCCACCTTCCGCCCGACTGGTGGCAATGCAAGCACGCCGCGGTGATGGTCAACGCCGCCGTGGCCGGTGGCGTGCCCTGGGTGCGCGTCAACCTCGCCGAGCACGGCAACGCGGTCGGGGCCACCTATGGTGTCGACCGGCACCCGGTCTATCTGCCCGGCTTCCTGGCCGACGATGTCTGGGACGTACGGGCGATCATCGAGATGGCACGCACGGAGTAGAAGCCCAGTCGGCACAGATGACCGGGCCCAACGGTGCCGACGGTCTCACACGCCCCGGGAGAGATCTTCATGATCCGCCCAAGCAGGCTCTGGATCGTTCTGTTCCCGCTGCTGGTGGCCTCCTGCACCCCGCCGGCGGAACCGCCGGCCCCCTCCGCTGCCGTGCAGGCCTTTTACTACGCCTGGTACGGCAACCCCGAGATCGACGGCGCCTACCGGCACTGGAACCACGAGGTCTTCGTGCGCGACGAGCCCCCGCGCGCCTTCCCGGGGGGCGCGGAGATCGGGGCCAACTTCTATCCCCAGCTCGGCTGCTACAGCTCGAACGACTCCGCGGTCGTCGCCGCGCACATGCGGCAGATGCGCCGGGGCGGGATCGGCGTGCTGTGCCTCTCTTGGTGGGGCCACGACTCCTTCTCCGGCGCTGCAGCCGGCGGCATCCTCGATGCCGCCGACCGCGAGGGCCTGGAGGTCTGCTTCCATCTCGAGCCGTTCGAGGGGCGCAATGTCGAGACCTCGCGCGAAGCGATCGTCTCGATCATCGATCGCTACGGGCACCACCCCGCCTTTCACCGCGCCCGCGACAGCGGGGATCGCCCGGTCTTCTACGTCTACGACTCCTACCTGACTCCGGCGTCCGAGTGGGCCACGATTCTCGAGCCCGACGCTGCGCCCACCATCCGGGGGACGCCCTACGATGCGGTCGTCTTGGCGCTGTGGGTCGGAGAGCGGGATGGAGCCTTCGTCCTGGAAGGGAGCTTCGACGGCTTCTACACCTATTTCGCCACCGACGGTTTCACCTATGGATCCACGGCCGCCCATTGGCCGATCCTGACCGCGTGGGCGCGTGAGCACGAGAAGATCGCCGTCCTCTGTCTGGGACCGGGCTATTGCGACACGCGCATCCGGCCCTGGAACGAACGGAACTACCGCAGCCGGGAGGCCGGCGCCTACTACGATCGGCTCTTCGCCGCGGCCCTCGCGGCACAGCCCACCTGGATCGGGATCACCTCGTTCAACGAGTGGCACGAAGGCACGCAGATCGAGCCCGCAGTGCCGATGCGCGTCGGCGACTTCGTCTACGAAGACTATGCCCCTCTGGCGCCCGACGCCTATCTGGCCCGCACGGCGCGCTGGGTGGAGCGGTTCGAGCGGCGGCGTGCTGCGAGCGAAACCCGATGAGGAGCAGAAGAGCCCCGTTCGCGGCGGAGTGACTGCCGGTCCTGCGATACGGATCGGTATTCGTCTCCTACGTCTACGATCCTGCCGACCCAAGCCCTCCCTCTGGTTCGACAACGCGGGCGCCTACGCGGCCATCGTCGCCCAGCGCGAGGACGTCCTCTGCCTGGAGAACCAGTTCAGCCAGCGCTCCTGCGTGCTCCACACCGGGCCGGAAGTGCGTAGCTCCGCGGCATTCCTGATGACGACCCCCGGGACGCCACAGCTCCTGATGGGACAGGAGATCGCCGAGGTCGAGCCTGTCTCTCCGGATGCGCGGCGGACCATCCGCTGGGAGGACGGCAACCCGAACTACCTCGACATCTACACGCGCCTGACGAAGCTCCGCGAAAGCAGCGCCACGCTTCGACGCGGGGA
>WJJG01000009.1 GCA_014729815.1 Candidatus Eiseniibacteriota bacterium | reverse complement strand
GCCGGCCTCCGCGGCGCCGATCGGGACACCCGCCTGTTCACACAGGCGCGCCAGTACGCGCCAGCCCGGGATGCCCGCCGGCGGCTGCACCGCGCGGGCGAATTCGACGATCCGCCCGGCGAAGTCGCAGCGGGTGCCCTCCGTCTCGAGGTAGGTGGTGCCCGGCAGGGTGACGTCGGCGAACCGGGTGGTCTCGGTCTCGGTCCAATCGATCGCGGCGAGGAACTCGATGTTCTGGAAGTAGGCGCCCGTGCGGCGATGCTCGAGCGGGTCCTCACCGATGATCAGCGCGCCGCGCAACCGGCCCGCCCGCAGCATCTCGCGCAACTCAGCCTGGCGGCGAGCACCGGGCCGTTCGCCCGCCGCGCGACGGCCGGGCAGGAAGGCCGGTGTCACGCCGCAGGGCTCGAGGCCCGCATGATTCGCGTTGAGGCGCGGCAGAAGCAGCTCGACCGACTTGCCCGCTTCGCGCAGCAGGACCACCAGATCGGCCAGCAGTTGCGCATCCCCGGGCGCGAAGTCCTCGGGGCGATCGGGGGAATGCACGAAGACGATGCGCCGCGCTCCGGCCACCAGGGCGGCGGTTTCGCGAAGCTGCTCGCTGCGCACGCCGCAGGTCTCGGCCATCCGCTCCAGATCGGGATCCAGCGAATCCAGCAGCTCGGTCCCGCCGGGCATCCCGGCCACCCGCTCGCGCGCGAGCGCGCCGTCCTCGAGCAGCGCCCGCAAGACGCCACTCCAGATCGCCGTGGCACGTCCGCGCATCGGATCCATCGCCACGCGCGCCAGGTGGCGGTCGGCGGCATCCAGGATCGAGTTGACCACGACCAGCGGCGTGCCGCCCCGCGCGGCGCGCAGGATTTCGACGGCCAGGATCAGAGCATCCGACTCGGTAGCGGTGTTGCTACAGACGATCAGATCGGCATCGGCCAGCGCCTCCCCGCCGGCGGTCGAGGCCGTGAAACCCAGGATCTCATCCACCTCCCCGGCTTCCCGTCCGGTCTCCAGCGCCGCCAGCGAGGCGATGTTGTTCGTGCCCAACGCCTCGCGCGCGAAGCGTGCGGCCAGATAGAGCTCCTCGTTGGTCAGCTCCGGTGAGGCGAAGACGCCCACGCTCTCGGGGCCATGCTCGCTGACCACGCGGCGCAAGCCCTCGACGATCGCGGCGTCGGCCTCCCCGAAGCTAATCTCGCACGAGTCGCTGCCGCTGCGCCGCAGCGGCGCGCGCAGGCGCCGCGACTGGGCGAAGAGCTCGTAGCCGAAGCGGCCGTAGCGGCAGAGATACTGGCCCGGCTCTCCCGAGGCGGTGATGTAGTAGCGGTCTCCACCGAGTCGCTTGACCCGAATCGCGCAGCCCAGCGAACAGACCGCGCAGTGGGATGCGACCTCCTCGGCCGGCAGCGCGGCGCGGCCGGGGAAGGCGTACTTGACCGTCAGCGCGCCGGTCGGGCAGCTGTCGATGCAGTTGCCGCAGCTGATGCAACTCGTCTCGACCAGCGGATCGTTCATCGCCGGTCGCATCTCGGTGCGGAAGCCCCGATTCACCAGACCCAGCGCCGAGATCGGCAGGACCCGCGCACAGGTGCGGATGCAGCGCGCGCAGAGGATGCACTTGTTCGGATCGTAGACGACGTAGGGGTGCCGATCGTCGACCTGGTGGCGGCGCACGTAGCCGGCGAAACGCTCCAGGTCGACGCCATACTCCTCGGCGTAGAGGCGCAACGCGCAATCGTCGTAGCGCAGGCAGCCGCAGGCCAGGCAGCGCGCGGCCTCGTGGGCGGCATCCTCGGGTTCGAACCCGGTGGCCACCTCCTGGAAGTTGCCCGCGCGCTCCTCGACCGGCCGGGTGTGCACCTCGTGGCGCGGGCTCTCGGGCACTTGCCCGAGCTCGGCCTGGCCCGGCTTGCCCCAGAACTCCTTGGTCACGATGAACGGCTTGCGCGGCAACGGCTCGTCCCGCATGTAGGCATCGATGGCACGCGCGGCGCGCTGTCCGTCGCGGATGGCATCGATGACCACCGTGGGGCCGTCGCCGGCGGCATCTCCCCCCGCGAAGACCCCCGGCAGGTTGGTGGCCATCGTCTGGTCGTCGACCTCGAAGGTCTGCCAGCGACTGACGCCGATCTGATCTCCATCGACCGCATCCAGCCCCTCGACGATCGGCCCCTGCCCGATCGCGCGCACGGCCAGATCGCACGGGAAGTCGAACTCCGACCCTTCCAAGGGCACGGGACGGCGGCGGCCCGATTCGTCCGGCTCGGTGAGCTTCATGCGCACGCAGCGCAGGGCGCGGAGCTGGCCCTCCTCGGCCACCACGCCGATCGGCGCCACCAGCTCGATGATCTCGATCCCTTCGGCGATGCAGTCCTCGATCTCCATCTCGTCGGCCGGCATCTCGGCCTTGGTGCGGCGGTAGAGGATGATCACCTTCTCGGCGCCGCATCTCCAGGCCGTGCGCGCCACATCCATGGCGGTGTTGCCGCCGCCGATGACGACGATCGTGCCCTCCACGGGGCTCGGATCGTCGGCCTTCTCGCGCAGGAAGTCGACCCCCTGCAGAACGCCCTCGGTCGTGTCCTCCCCCTCGGCGCGCATCGACTTGCCGGCCCAAGCGCCGCTGGCCAGGAAGATCGCGTCATGCTGCGTGCGCAGCTCGGCCAGGCTCACGTCCCGTCCGACGCGCACGTTGTAGCGGATCTCGGCGCCGGCGCGACAGATGTAGTCGACCTCCCGATCGAGAACGTCATCCGGCAGCCGGTAGGTCGGAATGCCGTAGCGCAGCATGCCCCCCGAGCGCGGCATCGCCTCATAGATCACCGGACGGTAGCCGCGGCGGCCGAGGAACCAGGCGGCGGTCAGCCCGGCCGGCCCCGCTCCGACGATCCCCACGCTCTGCCCGCGGTCCGGCTCGCGTCGCGGTTCGGCGTCGTAGATCCCGGGCGCGTCGGTGACGAAGCGCTTGATCGCGTTGATGCCCACCGGGGCGTCCACATCCGTGCGCCGGCAGACCACCTCGCACTTGCGCACGCAGACGCGGCCGCAGATCGCCGGCAGCGGATTCGTCTCGCGGATCAGATCCACCGCCTGGCGGTGATTGCCCATGGCCGCCAACGCGATGTAGCCCTGCGCATCGACACCGGCCGGACAGCCGAGCATGCAAGGCGAAACACAGTCTGCGTAGTGGTTCGAGATCAGGAGTTCCAGGGCCGTACGCCGCGATGCGAGGATCCGCTGGTTGCGTGTGGTGACCTCCATCTCCGGCACGACACGCGTGGCGCAGGAGGGCACCAGATTGCGACGTCCCTTGACCTCCACGGTGCACAGGAAGCAGGAACCGTACGGCTCGAGCTCCGGCGAATGACACAGGGTCGGGATGTCATCGAGGCCCTGCTCGCGGACGACTTCCAGAATCGTCTGCCCGGGCCGGGCGGTGACCGCCTGACCGTTGATCTTCAGCTCGATCGATTCCATCGCTGAACCTCGACTCATCTGCCGCGTCCCGCCTCCGGCCCGGCGCCCGCGGGGCCGCGGCCTGCGCGGCACGCGCGTGGCCAGGCCTAGCCCTTGTACACCGCTCCGAAGTTGCACACCGAAATGCACTTGCCGCACTTGACGCAGACGGCCTGATCGATCACGTGCGGCTGCTTGGTCTCCCCGCGGATCGCCTCGACCGGACAGCTGCGCGCGCACAGCGTACAGCCCGTGCACTTCTCCGGATCGATGAAGAAGTCGACGAGGGCTTCGCAGTAGTGCGCCGGGCACTCGCGCGCCTCGATGTGGGCTGCATACTCATCGCGGTAGTAGCGCAACGTGGTCTGGACCGGATTGGGCGCTGTCTGGCCCAGGCCGCACAGGCTGGCCTCCTTGATCTGCTCGGCGAGCAGCTCGAGGCGCGGGATGTCCTCGGTGCGCCCCTCGCCGCGGGTGATGCGCTCGAGCGTCTCGAGCATGCGCAGTGTCCCGATGCGGCAGAAGGTGCACTTGCCGCACGACTCCTGCTGGGTGAAATCCAGGAAGAAGCGGGCGATCTCGACCATGCAGCTGCTCTCGTCGAGCACCACCATCCCGCCCGATCCCATGATCGCCCCGGTCTGCGGGATGCTCTCGAAGTCGACCGGCGTGTCGGCCAGGTCCGCGGGGATGCAGCCCCCCGATGGTCCGCCCATCTGCACCGCCTTGAAGGCGCGATCCTCCTTGATCCCGCCCCCGATGCCGAAGACCAGATCGCGGATCGTGGTCCCCATTGGCACCTCGGCCAGCCCGCCGCGCACCACTTTGCCGGCCAGGGCGAAGACTTTCGTGCCCGGGCTCTTCTCGGTTCCGAAGCGGCGATAGGCCGCAGCGCCGTGGCGCACGATCCAGGGCACGTTGGCGTAGGTCTCGACGTTGTTGTTGTTGGTCGGCTTCTGCCAGAGTCCCTTCTCGGCCGGAAACGGAGGACGGATGCGCGGCATGCCGCGTCCGCCCTCGATCGAGGCGAACAGCGCCGTCTCCTCGCCGCAGACGAAGGCCCCGGCGCCCTGCTTGATCTTGATGTCGAAGTCGAGATCCGAGCCCAGGATCTGCTCGCCCAAGTACCCCTTTTCCCGCGCGGCCGCCAAGGCGATCTCCAGCCGCTGGATGGCCAGGGGATACTCGGCGCGGCAGTATATGTAGCCCAAGGTGGCTTGAATCGCCCGGGCACAGATGATCATGCCCTCGATCACGGCGTGCGGATCGCCCTCGAGCACCGAGCGATCCATGAAGGCGCCCGGATCGCCCTCGTCGGCATTGCAGACGACGTACTTGACCGCGCTCTCCTGCTGCGCCGCCAGCGACCATTTGATCCCGGTGGGGAACCCGCCGCCGCCACGCCCGCGCAGGCCGGAAGCCTTGATCTCCTCGAGAATCTCCGCGGGTTGCATCTGCCGCAGCGCCCTGCGCAGCGCCTGGTAGCCGCCCTGGGCCTCGTACTCCTCGATCGATTCGGGATCGATCGTTCCGCAGTTGCGCAGGACGATGCGCTCTTGCGGCTGCATGAAGTCGATCTCCGCGCCCGCCGACGTCTCCGCCTCGGTCTGGTAGACGACCTGCTCGTCGAGGATCTCGCCGCCCAGCAAGTGTCGCCGGACGATCTCGGCCGCGCCCTCGGGGGTCACGTCTCCGTAGATCACGCGGCGGCCGTTCTCGCGCACTTCCACGAGCGGTTCGCGATAGCACATCCCGATGCAGCCGGTGATCGCCAACTCGGCCACGCCGGGATGCGCGGCCAGCAGCTCGCCCAGCTTCTCGTGCACGCTGCGCGCTCCGGCCGAAAGGCCGCAGGTGCCCATGCCGACCAGGATCCGTCTCATCGCCCGCCTCCCCCTGCCGCACCCGCGGGCGCCGGCGGGGATGCGCCCTTGCTGCGCGCCTCGCGGCGCACGCCGCGCAGGATCTTGCGCACGCCGGGCGGCGAGAGGCGCCCGTGCGTCTCGTCGTTGATCATCATGACCGGGGCGAGGGAACAGCAGCCGAGACAGGCCACCGTGAAGAGGGTGAAGAGACCGTCCGCGGTCGTATCCCCGACTTCGATGCCCAGTTCGTCCTGCACGGTCTCGATCAGCAGCTTGGCTCCGGACACATGACAGGCCGTGCCGGCGCAAACGCGGATCACGTAGCGGCCCATCGGCTGGAGCCGGAACTGGCTGTAGAAGGTGATCACGCCGTAGATCGTCGACTCCGGGACGCTGGTCACTTCCGAGATGTACTTGATCGCCCGGCGGGGGATGTAGCCGAAATGATCCTGCGCCGACTGCAGCAGCGGGATCAACTCGCCCGGGGCGCCGTCGTAGCGCCAGAGGCGATAGGCGAAGCTCTCCGACCGATCCGCCATACTCTTCTCTCCCGTGTGCCTCGGTCGCGTTCGCGGGACACGGCCACGGGCGGCGGTCGGTGCTCACGAACGGCGACCTTGCGTGTGCCTATGGAGTCGGCCGCCGCCGGCGCGGGGCCGTCTAGTCCTCCAACATCTTGATGATCTTGGCCTCCCGCACGCGCAGGACGCCGTCGATCTCACGGATCTTCTCGATGATGTGGGGCGTGCGGCCCACTGCGCTCTGCCCGGTGACCATCCCCACGAGCTGCCGTCCGCCCTCGATGACGTCGCAGAAGATGACTTCGTCAATGAAGAAGACCGTCGTGAAGATCTGCTGGATGGCATCGGGCTCGATGTCGACGATGATGTAGCTGGTCGTGCCGAGCTGCTTGCGCGGCGTCTGCTGCGCGGATGCCTTGACCGCCTTCTGATAGACGTCGATGAACTCGTTGACGTCGCGATCGATCTTCGGGCGCTCGACCGGCGAGAGCGAAGGGACCTCGATGCCCTCGATCGACTTGACGCGTTCGAAGAAGCTGCGAATGTCCTCCTCGCTGGAGGCCTGGGCGAGGACGATCAGATCGACATCGCCTCGTACGGCGTCTACATGCTCGACGCCCTCGAGCGCGTTGAGCTGGTTGAAGACCTCCATGCTCTTGGCTGGATCGGTAATGCGGATCGTCATATAGGCGCTCACCGATTCGCGACCGCCCAGCGGCTCGGCCTCCTGGGTGGCGGGCTCGAGCGTGGTGCGGCCGGGCGTGAGCTTCTCGAGTGCCTCCACCAGGTCGGAGATCTCGAACGGCTTGTCCAGATACCCGGTGTTGGCCTCCGAGAGCGCGGTGAACTTGAGCGCCTCGTCGCCGAAACCGGTGATCACCAGCACCGGCAGCTCGGGGAACTGGTTCTTGATCACCTTGAGGATCTTGAGACCGTCGATATCCGGCATGAAGATATCGGTGATCAAGTAGTCGTAGCCCTCCCCCGCGGCGCGCGAGCGTTGCAGCTCGTGGATGGCGGAAATCCCATCCGGGCACGCCACGACCGAGTAGTCCTCCTGCGTAAGCCCGATCGTCAGATTGCGGCGGATTTCGGGCTCATCGTCGATGACCAGAACTCGTCCCTTCATCCCGTCCTCCTTGGCTCCCGACCGCCGCAGCGGCCGCGCAACCCCGTCTCCGAGAAGCGACTGGCGCGCGATGCGCCGCGACGGCGGATCTCCGTGCGCCCCACCCTACATGGCGAACCAAGGAGTGTACGCTTCTCGGCCGGATCGCCGCAACCCCCTGCGGGTCCGGGAAATGTAGTCACTAGCAGTAGCGGCGCTTCTGGTCTTGCGCGGCCCCGGGTGCCGGCCGGTACGGCGAGCGGGGCCCGGCCGGCGGGTCGGGCGGACCAGAGCCAGCCGGCCGGTCCCGCCCTTGCAGGCCCAGATAGAGCCCGACGATCAGGACGATCCCCAGCAGGATCCCGATGCCGGAGGGCACCCCGGCGGCCGCCAGCAGGTAGCCGCAGCCGAGGGCCACGAGCCCCACCGTCACGCTGTAGGGGATCTGCGTGCGCACGTGATGGATGTGATCGCAGCCGCTCGAGATCGAGCTCATGATCGTCGTATCGGAGATCGGAGAGCAGTGATCTCCGAGAATCGCGCCGTCCAGGACCGCCCCGAGACAGATCATCGTCGTCAGTCCGTAGGTGGCGCCATCCAGCTCGAAGGCGATCGGCACCGCGGTGGGAATCAGGATGGCCATAGTGCCCCAGCTGGTTCCGGTGGCGAAGGAGGTCAGGCTGGCTACCAGGAAGACCAGCGCGGGGAACCAGAAGGGAGAGAGCGCCCCGCCGACGGCGTCGACCAGGAAGCGGCCGGTCTGCAGATCGTCGCAAGCGCTCTTGAGCGACCAGGCCAGCAGCAGGATCGCCACGGGCAGCAGGCTGGCCCGCAGGCCGCCGCCCACGGCACGCACGAGGCCCGCTCCGGGCAGCCGACCCAGCGCCCGCGCGCAGACCGCCGCCACGAGCGCGCTCAGGGCGCCCGCGCCCGCGAGAATGGCGATGTTGTGCTCCGCGCCGCCGAGCACTTCTCGCCAGATGGCGGGATCGAAGAGCCGCTTCGGATCGGCCCGCAGGTGGGCCGCGCCGCCGCCATCGATCCAGAGCGCCCCGAGCAGCACCGCGAAGAGCAGCGCGATCGGGATCGCCGCCGTACGGGCCCGGGGCTCCGCCGCGGGGTGCGGGCGGCTGCTCGCCAGACCCCGTGCGGTGAGGGGTCGCGGGG
>WJJG01000083.1 GCA_014729815.1 Candidatus Eiseniibacteriota bacterium | reverse complement strand
CTCGCGGGCCGCGCCGCGACGCTGCATCTGTCGCATATCCGCCACTTCGATCCACCCCCGTTGGCCGACCCACCGCTCCCTCCCTGCACGGTTCGCCAGGATGTGTTAGAATGTGACTATTCTAGTGGGTTTCCCCCGCCATGATCCACGTGGCTTCTTCGCAGGGCCCGCGCGAGCCAGCGGCTCCCTCGGGGATATCATCCGCAACAAGGAGGATCAGACATGAACTGTTCGGGGATCCGGGAACGGGCGCGCTTCGCCGGCTGGGCGGCCGCAGGGATCGCAGTGGTCCTGGCCGCCGCGCTCGTGTCACCCGCGATCTGTGCGGAAGACGAATGGGCCTACGATCCGACCTGGAGCGAGGCCGAGGAGATCGCCGAATACCAGCGGCAGATCGAGGAGAACGACTGGCACTGGGAAGCCGGGCCGACTTCGGTCAGCGACGTTCCGCCGTGGGAGCGCCAGAACTACCTGGGCTACGTCGCTCCGACCGAGGAGGAGATGGCCAAGCGCCCCACCGCCGTGCTCGAGCCGCTCAGCGAGGAGGACTTCCCCGAGCGCTGGGACTGGCGTGACTACGGCATGATGACTCCGGCCAAGCAGCAGGGCGGCTGTGGTTCCTGCTGGGCCTTCGGGGCCGTGGGCGCGCTCGAGGGCCTCTACAAGATCCAGAACGATGGCGAGCAGATGCTCTTTTCCGAGCAGCAGTGCATCTCGTGCAACGAGTTCGGTGACGGCTGCGGGGGCGGGAGCTCCTACAGCTGTTACGTCCTGTGGAGCGATTTCGGGGCGGTGCCCAGTAGCTGCATGCCCTACTACGCGAGCGACTACGTGCCCTGCACGCAGGATGAGTGCGACGTGCGGGCCCGCGTCTCGGACATGACGGTCGTGCCCAACCTCGAGAGCTACATGAAGACCGCCATCATGATCCACCCGATCACCTGCACGCTCTATGCGACGGGAGGCTTCTTCTCCTACAACGGGGGCTGCTACGCCGGTCCGGCCGGCGGCCAGAACCATGAGGTCTGCCTGTGCGGCTGGGACGACAACGCCTGCAACGGCAACGGCGCCTGGCTGATCAAGAACAGCTGGGGCCCCGGTTGGGGCGAGAACGGGTACGGCTGGATCCAGTACGGCTCGACGGCACTGACCAGCAGCGGATACACGCTCGAGTACACCCCCTTCCCCGACGCGCTGGTCGCGTACGCATCGCATGAGGTGCTCGACGGTGGCAACGGCGCTCTCGACCCGGACGAGACCGCGCAGGTGCGCGTGACCCTCACCAACTTCGGCGAGGAGACGGCCACCGGCGTGACCGGGACCCTCGTTGCCCTGACGCCGGGTGTGACCGTCACCGACGATACGGCCTCCTTCCCCAACCTCGATTCCTGGGCCTCGGGCAACTCCTTCAGCCCGCACTTCACGGTCTTCGTCGAGCCGGGCACGCCCGGCGGCACCCTGCTCGAGTTCGAGCTGCAGGTGACCTGCAACGAGTCGGAGGACAGCTCCGAATTCTTCGACTTCTGCCGCCCGGTGACGATGGTCTACGAGAACGACTTCGAGAGCAGTATCACCGGCTGGAGCGATGGGGCCAACTACGGGCAGAACGACTGGCGTTGGGCCAGCCCCCGCGATCTGCTTGGCCACTGGGATCCGCAGTTCGCGGCATCCGGCAGCAGCGTCTACGGCAACGACCTCAACGAGAGTGCCAGCTGGGACGGGCTCTATCCGAACTCGGTGCGCAACTGGCTTCAGTCGCCCGGGATCGATTGCAGCGGCCAGAGCGGCGTGCACCTGATGTTCAAGCGCTGGTTGACGGTGGAGGAGAGCATCTACGACGTGGCCAACGTGCTGGTCAACGGCACCGAGATCTGGCGCAACCAGGAACACGGCCATCACCTGGATGCCTACTGGACGCCGGTGGTCTACGACATCTCGGATCTGGCCGACGACCAATCCAACGTCAGCGTGCGCTTCGAGCTGCAGGCCGATGCCGGCCTGCACTTCGGCGGCTGGACGCTGGACGACTTCGCCGTCGTGGCGACCAACGCCGGATCGCAGGACGCCCCGCCGATGCGTGGCGGACCGCGCATCCTGGCGGTCTCTTCGCATCCGAACCCGTTCTCGCCCCTCACCACGGTCCGTCTGGCGATCCCCGAATCGGATTCCAGCACGCGCGTGGAGGTCTTCGATGCCTCCGGGCGACTGGTGCGCACCCTGCATGCAGGCGCCACGGAACCCGGCACACACCTCTACACGTGGGCCGGAAAGGACAACGACGGGCAGCCGGTAGCCAGCGGCACATACTACTGCCGTGCGCAGTGCGCCGGAAGTCGCGTGGCGACGAAGGTCGTGCGGATCGACTAGGCTGCGCGCGGAATCGCTGCGATCCAAGCCAAGGCGCCCGCGGTCGCGTGCCGATCGGACACGCACCGCGGGCGCCTCTGCACAACCGGTGGCCGGCCGGGAAGGGACCGCTGACGCCGAAGCGAGGAGTCTGCCAGGATGCCGTGGCCGGGTCCTCAAAGATGATCGGAAGCGGGGGCGGCAGCCCTGGGTAGGTCGCCACTGCCCGGGTCACACATCAGCCGGAACCCATCGCCTCCGCGCTGCGATGCAAGCTTCCCGGTCCAGCCAAGGGGAAGCCTAGCAGAGCCGGTGCGGTGCGTCTAGCGCTCCTGAAGGGGGCCGCGACTCCTCACACCTCTCTCGTCCGCCGCTCATCCGGCGCTGCCAGTCCATCCAGACCGTGGGGCACGTAGGCGGCACGCCGCGTCGCGAGACTGACGAACCAGGTCAACAGCATCGAAAGCGCGAAGGCCGGCACGAGCTCGTAGAGCGATAGCCCAGTCGCTTCCGCGAAGACCGCCTTCAGGCGTACCTTCCAGAAGACCGTAACCAGCAGGCCCGAGAGCATCCCCGCCAGTGCGCCCCAGCGGGTCACCCGGCGCCAGAAGAGCGCCAGCAGCAGGGGCGGTCCGAAGGCCGCCCCGAGGCCCGACCAGGCGAAGAGCACGAACCAGAAGATGGCGCGTACGTCGCCCAGGGCCAGCAGCAGCGCGATCACGCCCACGGCCAACACCGTGGCGCGCGTGATCCAGACCAACGTGCGCTCCACGGAAGGCGTGGCCAGGCGCTGCCGCAAGTCGATCATCTTGTCGATCAGATCGCGCGCCACGGCCGAGGAGACCACCAGGAGCTGGCTGTCGGCGGTCGACATCATGGCGCTGATGATCGCCGCCAGCAGAATCCCGCCCAGTACCGGCGGCAGATGGGTCGTGGCCAGATGCGGGTAGGCCTGCTCGGGATCGATCAGCCCTGGAACGGCCAGACGCGCGCCGAGGCCCAGGATCACGGCCCCGTACATGGCGACGCATCCCCAGACGATGGCGATCAGGCGTCCCTGACGCAGCGTGCGCCGCGAACGGGCCGCCATGTACCGGGAAAGGACGTGCGGCTGCCCGGGATAGCCCAGGCCGATCCCGAGGAGTCCGAGCAGCCAGCCCAGGAGCGCCGGTCCGCTGAGTCCCCCCAGGACATCGGCCAGATCGGGGCCGCCCACCATGCGTACGATCTTCTCGAACGTGACCGTGCGGGAACCCAGTGCCATGCGATCGCCCGGCGCCAGCTCCACCAGCCCACGCCGCGGCTCCCCGTTGACCTCGATCGCCGTCTCGCGCCCCAGGCGGGCGACGAAGCGGTAGCCATCCCCCCCCGCGCTCCCCTCACGCGCCAGCGTGACCCCCGGCGCCAAATCGACCCCCTCCGTTTCGATGCCAACTTCCTCCAGACGGGCTCCTTCGGTCACCTCGAAGACGCCCTCCACCCGGGGGGGTGCCCGCCGCAGCTCGCCGAAGAGTGCGCCGAAGCCGCCCGCCGAGGAGACGGTCACGATTGGCAGAACCACCAGGCCGACGGCCATCAGCAGGCCCTGGGCCAGATCGGTCCAGGAGACCGCGCGAAACCCACCCAGCAGCGTGTAGAGGATGGTGATCAAGCCGCCGATTAGCACGCCGTGCTGATAGGTGATGCCGTAGTCTTCGCCGAAAGCCTTCTGGAATGCCTTGCCGGCGGCCGTGAACTGCGCCGAAACGTAGAACATCAGGCAGAAAAGGATGATCAGGATGCCGACCGAACGAAGCAGCCGCCAGCGATCCCCGAAGCGGGCCTCCAGGTAGTCGGGAATTGTGATCGCGCCGAGTGCCGCTGCCTGTTGGCGCAGTCGCGGGGCCACGATGTACCAGTTGCACAGGTAGCCGATCAGCACACCCGGCACTGTCCAGACGGCCCGGGCGCCCCAGATGTAGGCTTCTCCGACCAGACCGAGCACCAGCCAACCGCTCTCGCTGCTGGCCACGCTACTGATCGCCGTAACCCAGGCGCCCAGACCGCGATCCGCCAGGAAATACCCCTCCATGGTTCGCCCGTAGCGCGAGGCCAGCACACCGACCAGGAGCACGAGCCCCAGATAGGCCACGAACGTCACGGCGATCAGGTTCATCGGCGGCCCGCTTGCGTAGGAGCCGCGTCCGCGCGCCGATCGGCCAGGAAACCCAGGAAGGCGAAGAGCATCAGCGCCACGGGAAAGGCCACCAACAGAATCCAGAGACGCGTGGTCGGCGGGGTGAGGATCGCGAGCAGCACCAGGGCTGCCGGAAGCACGAGATAGACGAAGAGCAATCGCCAGAGAAACATGGCCAACTCCTTGCGTCCTCGCACGGCGGTCGGCGCCACGATCGAGGGCTCCCGGACCCGCCCGCGCTTGTCTGCGGCATGCTTTCATCGATTCGGGCGCACTGCAAGTGGGTCGGGCGTGTGCAACAGGGTGGCCCCGATCGGCCACCACTACGTGCGAACCCGCCATTCCCGGAACGCGCCCCCGGCCCGCAGTGCCCTATCTGCTCGTCCCCGATGCACGTTTCTGGTACTATGAACGTGTATTCATCCGTTTGGGGTCGCCGCGCCGGAGGCGGAGAGGAGGCGATCGCCTGGCGGAGTGGTGTCTGTCTCTCGGGTCGTCAGCCTTTCCCCGCTCGCTGCGGCCCCCGGAGTGATTCGGCGCACTTGCCGAGGAGGAACGCTTCATGACTTCAAGGATTCGGAACTGGGCAGCTCCCACGTTGGCAGCCGTGGCGCTTGCCATCCTGTTTCCGGCCGGATCGTCGGCGGCGGAGGTGGTCTGGATCGAAGAGGACACCGGGCCCGCCGGCATGACGCTGGTCGCGCAAGCCCCGAGCGGCGTGCAGGTCCATTTCGGCATGGACCGCTTCGCCTTCGAATCGGTGACCGTGAACGGTCAGGAGATGCAGGCGGTGACCCTGCCGGGCGTCTTCCTGCCGAACGACGCCGGCGCCCCCGACCTCGCCGGGATGGGCCGCTACATCGCCCTGCCCGAGGGAGCCTCGGCGACCTTCGAGATCCTGCATGCGCAGACGCAGCGCTTCTCGGGGGTCGATGTGGCCCCCGCGCCGGTGATTCCGCGCGAGAACGACGACTCCCCGCTCACCTACGCGGCCGATCTGACCATCTACAACGAGGACGCCTTCTACCCCGATGCGCCTGTCAAGCTCTCGGAGGTGCAGCAGATGCGCGGGGTCGATTGCACGATCCTGGGCATCACCCCATTCCAGTACAACCCGGTCACCCGGGAGCTGCTGGTCTACACGGAGCTCGAGGTCCGAATCGATTTCCACGGTGGCAGCGGCACGTTCGCCGAGGAGCGCCTGCGCAGCCGCTTCTGGGAGCCGATCCTCGAGACGCACCTGCTCAACTACGACGCGCTCCCGGCGGTCGACTTCAACCGTCCGCCGCGGCACGATCGGCAGGGTTGCGAGTACCTGATCATCTGCCCCGACAACGCCCCCTTCATCGCCTGGGCCGATTCGCTGCGCGCCTGGCGCACGGCGCAGGGCATCACCACCGAGGTCTGGACGACCACCGAGATCGGCGGTACGAGCTCAACGGCCATCGAAGACTTCATCAACGACGCCTATGCCAACTGGGACCCGGCCCCCTCGGCCTTCCTGATGCTGGGCGACTATCCCGGCAGCGGAGACTTCCGGGATGAGGGGCTCACCTCGCCGACCTGGTCCGGCTACTGCGTCTCGGACAACATCTACGCCGACATCGATGGCGACGATCTTCCCGAAATCGCCCACGCGCGCATCTGCGCTCGTGACGAGGCCGATCTGGAGACGATGATCGGCAAGATGTTCTCCTACGAGCGCGAGCCGGTAACCGACCCCTACTACTACGATCATCCGGTCATCGCCGGCGGCTGGCAGACCGAGCGCTGGTTCATTCTCTGCTGCGAGGTGTGCCTGGGATACTGCCAGACGGTGCTCGGACAGGATCCGGTCCGCGAGTACGCGATCTATTCCGGCTCGCCGGGCAGCTCCTGGTCGAGCAATCAGAACACGTACATGGTGGTCGACTACTTCGGGCCCAACGGACTGGGCTACATCCCCGCCACGCCGGAGCATCTGACCGACTGGGGCGGCAACGCCACGCGACTGAACAACGATCTCAACGCCGGCGCCTACATGCTGATGCACCGCGACCACGGCAGCGTGACCGGCTGGGGAGAGCCGGACTACGGCAACAGCGACCTCGACGGCCTCTACAACGACAAGTACCCGTTCGTCTTCAGCATCAACTGCCTGACCGGCCAGTACGACTGGAGCGGCGAGTGCTTCACCGAGAAGTTCCACCGCATCAGCGCCGGTGCGGTCGGCCTGGTGGCCGCCAGCGAGGTCTCCTACTCCTTCGTCAACGATACCTTCGTCTGGGGCATGTTCGACGGCCTGTGGCCCGACTTCGATCCCGGCTACGGCCAGCCGGAGCCGATCTGGGAGGCGCCCGCGCGCACGGCCTTCGCGCAGGCTTCGGGCAAGCTCTACCTGCAGGCCAGCAACTGGCCCTACAACCCCAGCAACAAGGACGAGACCTATCACCTCTTCCATCACCACGGCGATGCGTTCATCAGCATGTATTCGCAGCTGCCCCAGGAGCTGAACGTGATCCACGAGGAGGTGCTCTTCACCGACGTGGACGTCTTCACGGTCCAGGCGGACGAGGGCTCGCTGATCGCCCTCAGCGTGGATGGCGAGCTGATCGGTGTGGCCGACGGCACCGGCTACCCGGTGGACATCCCGATCACGCCGCAGCCGGAGCCGGGGAGCCTGCAGGTGGTCGTCACCAAGGCCAACCATTTCCGCTACGAGCAGACGGTCTCGATCATTCCGCCGGCCGGCCCCTACATGGTGATCGGCGATCGGATCATCGATGACGATCTCGA
The DNA here is from genome assembly GCA_014729815.1 of Candidatus Eiseniibacteriota bacterium. GTDB lineage: Bacteria > Eisenbacteria > RBG-16-71-46 > CAIMUX01 > WJJG01 > WJJG01. Next base: position 31,810 of record WJJG01000083.1, on the reverse strand, counting down.
GGACGAGAGCCTCGGCAATGCCGACGGCGGCGCGGACGCGGGTGAGACGATCGAACTCGTCCTGGGCCTGCGCAACGTCGGCACCGAGACGGCGACCAACGTGCGCGCCACGCTGGTCTGCGAAGATCCCTGCATCGAGATCACCGATGACTACGAGGAGTACGGCGACGTTCTGCCCGACGAGCAGGTCTTCTGCCTCGAGGACTACGACTTCGTGGTGACGCCCGATTGTCCCGACGGCCACATCTTCAGCTTCACGCTGAACGTGCAGTCGGACGATCGCATGCTCTGGGAAAAGCACTTCACGATCGAAGTCGAGGCGCCGATCCTCGGCCTGCTGAGCTACCAGATTGACGATACCACGGGCGGCGACGGCGACGGGCGGATCGAGCCGGGCGAGACGGTGCAGATGATCCCGCTGATCGGCAACGACGGCAGCGAGGATGCCACCAACCTCTCAGTCTACCTCCACGTCTACTCGCCGTACGTCGAGATCCTCGAGGGCACGACGACCCTGCCGGCGGTTCCCGCCGGTGGTCAGGGCTCTCCGATGGGCGCCTTCGAATTCAGCGTGGACGCCGCATGTCCCGATCCGGACATCCTGGATGGCAGTTTGGTGATCAACGCCGACTGGCAGCAGGGTGCCACGCCCGAGTTCACGCTGCCGGTGGGCGGCTTCTTCGACGACATGGAGGCCGGACCCGGCCTCTGGACGCACTACATCGTCACCGGTGGCTTCGTCGATCAGTGGCATCAGTCGACCCAGCGCAACTACACGCCGGGCGGCACGACGAGCTGGAAGTTCGGCGACACCGGCGCCGGTGACTACGCCAATCAGTCGGATGGCGCGCTCGAGACCGAGTCGTTGCCGTTGCGGGACGAGTGTTACCTGCGCTTCCGGCACTGGATGGAGGCCGAGGTCAGCGGGATGCACGCCGACTATTGCTATGACGGCGGCATGGTCGAGATGTCGATCGACGGCGGCGCCTGGGAGCAGATCACGCCGGTCGGCGGCTATCCCTACCTGATCCGCGACGGGAGCATTCCGGGACCGTGGCCGGCCGAGACCCCGGTCTTCTCCGGCCAGATCGATTGGGCCGAGGCGGTCTTCGAGGTCTTCGGCTACTCGGGCGAGGCCAAGTTCCGCTTCCGCTTCGGAACGGACGGTGCGGACACCCGCGAGGGGTGGTACGTCGATGAGGTGGAGTGGTCTGGCACATCGCAGGATCCGCAGGACGCCGGTGACTGGACCCCGGTGGCCCTGCGCCCGATCGTGCAGCAGAACCAGCCCAACCCGTTCCGGCCGCAGACGGTGATCGGCTACCGCCTGCCGGAGTCGGGCCGGGCCAGCCTGCGCATCTTCGATGCCAGCGGACGCGCGGTGCGGACCCTGGTCGACGGTGAGCACACGGCCGGCATGCACTATGCCATCTGGGACGGCCGTGGCGACGACGGCGCCGTAGTGGGCTCGGGCGTCTACTTCTACCGCTTCGAGGCCGATGGCATCCACGAGACGCGCAAGATGGTGCGCACGCAGTAGTCACGATGGCATCGTCGCGATGCTCCGTGCATCGCGACGATTCGGCGCGGTGACAGAAGGGGGCCGGGGGACGCGTGAGCGTCTCCCGGCCTTCGCTTTGGGCGCGCGTGGCGATCGGTTGCGACATCGCCCACGTGCGGCGTTGCGCACGGCTCCCCGTTGCAGGACGATTCCGCGGATCGCGGCGCACGCTGACCTCCATCGCACTCGACCCCAGGGAGGGCGGAATGACACGTGACGAATCGAGGAGTTGGGGCCTGCTCGTGTGCGGATGGGCGCTGGTGGCCGTTGGCCTGATCGCCATCGCGGATGGGCTCCTCGGAGCAGCTGCCGGGTTGCAGGAGTGGGTCCTCGCTCTCCTGCTCGTCCTGATCGGCTTCGGCCTCCTGCGGCGCAACCGGGTCGCCCACATCGCATCTCTCCCACTACTCGCGCTACTGGCCGCGGCCGCCGGATACCTCGTGGGACGCCGCTTTGGTGGCGGCAATCCGACCGGCGCAGCGGTTCCGGCCCTGGTGGCCCTGGCCTGCATCACAGGTTTCGTCCATCTGCTCCTGCCCCGCACGCGGAGGCTGCTCTGGCCGGATCGCCATGGTTCGAGGGCATCCCAGGAGCCGTTGGACGAGCGCAGATGAAGGAGACGATCGTGCCATCACCGATCCTGATCTACGGCGGCTCGGGCGGCATCGGCAGCGCGGCGGCAAGAAGCCTGCACGCCCGCGGCTTCGATCTGCACCTCGCCGGTCGCAACGAAGAGAAGCTCCACGCCCTCGCCGACGAGCTCGGCACCCGATTCACGGTGGGAGATGTCACCGACGCCGAATTCCCCGCGCGCGTCGCGAAGGAGGCCGGCGAGTCTCTCGCGGGACTGGTCTACGCCGTCGGCACGATCAACCTGGGCAGCTTCCGCCGCCTCTCCGAACCCGACTACCTGCAAGACTTCCGGGTGAACGCCCTCGGCGCCGCTCTGGCGGTCAAGGCGGCCCTGCCGGCGCTCAAGAGGCACGACGGCACGGCGGCGGTCGTGCTCTTCTCGAGCGTGGCCGCCACGCAGGGCTTCACGATGCATGCCTCCGTCGGCATGGCCAAGGGCGCCGTGGCCGGCCTCACCCTGGCACTGGCAGCCGAGCTGGCGCCGCAGGTGCGCGTCAATGCGATCGCCCCTTCTCTAACGAAGACACCTCTGACAGAGCGCCTGCTGCGCAACGAGAAGGCGGCCGCCGCCCTGGCCGAGCTGCATGCCCTGCCGCGCCTCGGCAGCCCCGAGGAGATCGCCGCGCTGGCGGCCTTCCTGGTCTCTCCGGATGCCGACTGGATCACGGGGCAGATCATCGGGGTCGATGGTGGTCGCGCATCGCTGCGAACTAGGGGATGAGCATCCGCCCGGCCCGCGGATCGACCGGCACTCAGGAGAGCCGCGATGAAGACCCTGCGTCTGGTTCTCGGCGATCAGCTCAGTCGCGACCTCAGCGCCCTGCGCGATCTGGATCCCGCCCGTGACGTCGTCCTGATGGCCGAGGTGCAGGACGAAGCGACCTACGTGCGCCATCACAAGCAGAAGATCGTCCTGGTGCTCTCCGCGATGCGGCACTTCGCGCGTTCGCTCGGGCGCCGCGGCGTGCAGGTCGACTACGTCAAACTCGACGCCCCGGGCAACCGCGGCTCCCTGCAGGGTGAACTGACACGCGCCGTGCAGCGGCACCGCGTCCGACGCGTCATCGCCACCGAGCCCGGCGAGTGGCGGCTGCGTCAGGCGATGGAAGCGTGGCAGCGGGAGTTTCCCCAGGAGCATCGGAGCGATCTCGAGATCCGCCCCGACGATCGCTTCCTCTGCTCCCACGAGCGCTTCGCGCGCTGGGCCCGGGGCCGCAACACATTGCGAATGGAGCACTTCTACCGGCAGATGCGCCACGAGACCGGCTGGCTGATGGAGGCTGGCGAACCGCTGGGCGGCCGGTGGAACTACGATGCCGAGAACCGCAAGGCGCTGCCCGCCGATCTACCGCTGCCGCGCCGGCGGCGGTTTCGTCCGGATGCGGAGACGCGCGCGGTCGCGGAGCTCGTCGGACGCCGCTTCGGCGATCACTTCGGCGAGCTCGATCCCTTCGGCTGGGCGGTCACCCGTCGCGGCGCTCTGCAGGCCCTGCAGCATTTCATCGCGGACTGCCTGCCCCGCTTCGGAGACTACCAGGATGCGATGAAGCGCGGCGAGGACCTGCTCTTCCACGCGGCCCTCTCGCCCTATCTGAACATCGGGCTGCTCGATCCTCGAGAGGTCTGCGAAGCGGCCCTGGCTGCCTTGGAGCGCGGCGACGCGCCGCTTCCCGCCGCCGAGGGCTTCGTGCGGCAGATCCTCGGCTGGCGGGAGTACGTGCGTGGGATCTACTGGCGGAAGATGCCCTCCTACGTGCGCGGGAACTACCTGCGCGCTCAGCGTCCTCTACCGGAGTTCTACTGGACCGGCGAGACAGAGATGCGTTGCCTGCGCGAGTGCATCGCGGCCACGCGCCGCAACGCATACGCCCATCACATTCAGCGCCTGATGGTCACCGGCAACTTCGCCCTGCTCTGCGGCGTGCGACCGGCCGAGGTCGAGGAGTGGTATCTGATCGTCTACGCCGACGCCTTCGAGTGGGTGGAGCTGCCCAACACCCACGGCATGGCGCTCTTCGCCGACGGCGGGCTGCTGGCCTCGAAGCCGTATGCGGCCTCCGGAGCCTACATCGACCGGATGTCGGACTACTGCGGCGCCTGCCGGTATGACCCGAAGGCCAAGCAGGGCGCGCCCGCGTGCCCCTTCAACTACCTCTACTGGGATTTCCTGATGCGGAACGAGCGACACCTGGCCTCCAATCCCCGCATGGCACTCCCGTACAGCGCGCTGGCGCGAATGGATGCGTCGCGCAGGAAGGGGATCCGCCGGGAGGCACGCGAATTCCTCAGGGCGCTCGCGTCACGCAGCTCGTAGTCGTCGCATCGCTCGCGCGCGGGTTGCAGTCGCGGAGAGATCCCCTTGCGGCCCCGGCATCGAGATCGGGGCTTCCTCCATTGTTCGGACGGAGCAACGTGTGCCAGCCTGCCCGGCAGATGAGACTGGATGGCGTGCAGCCGAGGCCCTCGGCACGAACGGAGGACGGAATGAAGGATTCCGCTCCGCAACACCTGCGCAAGCTCGTGCAGGGTGCCACGCGGGCGCCGTCCAGCCACAACAGCCAGCCCTGGCGCTTTCGCATCTCCCGTGACAGCATCGACCTGCTTGCGGACCGCTCGCGCGCGCTACCGATAAACGACCCTGCGGATCGTGAGCTGCACATCAGCTGCGGGTGTGCGCTGCTGAATCTGCGCTGCGCGGCCGCACGCGAGCATCCACAGACCCGCAGCGAGCTGCTCCCGGATCCGGAGCGGCCGGATTGGCTGGCCCGGGTCTCCGGTCTCACACCAGGGAAGGATGCACGCGAAGCCGGCGGCGCCCCCTCCGGTGAGGCACTGGCCCGCCTCTTCGACCAGATCCCGCGCAGGCAGACCCATCGCAAGCCGTTCGACGAGCAGCCGCCCGAACCTGGGTTCGTCGAGCGACTCCGGCATGCGGCCGAGGCGGAAGGCTGCTGGCTGCGGCCGCTGCAGGACCGCTCGGCGCGCGCCACGCTCGGCGACCTGGTCGCGGCAGGGGATGCGGCGCAATGGGCCGATCCCCAGTGGCGGCGCGAACTCGCGCACTGGATGCGCCCGCGCCAGCAGGGCGAGGGCCTCCGTGTGCCGACACTGCTCGCGCCCCTGATCCGCTTCTTCCTGCGCAGCTTCGATCTGGGCGGCATGCAGGGCAAGCAGGATCGTCGTCTCACCGAGAGCGCGCCGCTGTTGGCCGTCCTGGGCACCGAGCGGGACGGCCCGCGCGAATGGCTGCGCGCCGGCCAGGGTCTCGAGCGACTGCTGCTGACTGCCAGCGCGTCGGGACTGCAGGCCTGCTACTTGAATCAGCCGATTCAGGTGGAAGGCTTGCGCCGCCGATTGCAGGATCTCGCCGGTGACGGCTTGCCGCAGATCGTGCTGCGCCTCGGCGTTCCCTCGGGGCGAATCGATTCCGCTCCGCGCCGGCCGGTGGAGGATGTGATCGAAGAAGCAGGCTGATCTGCGGCCCGACGCCATCCAATCGGGCTCGCGTGGCTTCGCAAGGGATCATCCTCCGGGTGGCGAGCGCGCGAATCCGAATGGAAGGAAGCGCAATGCTCCGAATCCTGCTCGTCCTCCTCCTCGTGCTGGCCGCCTTCTGGGTCGCGTCGGCGTCGTATGGTCGTCGCCGTTGGCGGCAGCAAACGCGAGATCTCCGAGCGCGTCTCGCAGCCGCGGCGCATCCCGTGCAACCTTCCGTCGTCGATTTCCGCGAGCTGGAAGCCCTGCCGGCGCCGGTGCAGCGTTACTTCCGCACGGTCCTGACCGATGCCCAGCCGCTGATCGCGGCTGCACGGGTGCGACATCGGGGGCATTTCAACATGAGCGAGACCGGTGCGGGCTGGAGGCCGTTCCGCTCGGATCAGCTCGTGATCACCCAGCGCCCGGGCTTCGACTGGAACGCGCGTGTCGCCGCGCTCCCGGGCGTTCCGGCGCGCGCGCACGACGCCTATGTCGCCGGAGAGGGCCTCCTCGAGGTTTCCCTGCTGGGTCTGGTTCCTGTCGCGCGGCTGCGTGGAGGGGGAGAGCTGGCCGCAGGGGAACTGGTGCGCTTCTTCGCCGAGGCTGCCTGCTACCCGACAGCTTTGCTACCCAGTCAGGGCGTGCGCTGGGAAGCGCGAGACGATCGATCGGCCCTGGCAACTCTGGAGGATGGTGGGCTCTCGGTCCAGCTGCTCTTCCGCTTCGATGCGCGGGGGATGATCGAGCGCGTGTGCGCCGAGTCGCGTGCGCGCCTACTCGATGGGCGTAAGGTCCCCACGCCGTGGGAGGGCCGCTTCGGGGACTACGCGCGGCGGGACGGCATGTGGGTGCCGCTGGTGGGCGAAGCGGCCTGGCGGCTCCCGGACGGACCGCATCCGTACTGGCGCGGGCGGATCACGCGCATCGACTATCGCTTCGCGGACAGTGCGGTCCCTCGAGCCTTCCTTGAGCAGCAGCGCCACTCCCGCTAGACTCCCGCACCACGAACGACACGAACCGTTACAGGGAAGCAACGGGAGTATCATCATGCACAGGAGGATGCCTGCCCATCGCCGGCGCATCACACGCGCGGCGGCCGCTCTGGCCCTGGCGAGCGGAATCGGAATCATCGTGCTCGCCGGCTGCGAGATCGAGCCGCGTGGGGGACCGGTCTCGCTGGCGCCCGACGACCAGCCACTCTTCCCACCCATCCGTCTGGATCGCGCATCCGCCGGCACGCTGGTCGCCTTGGTCTCGGAGCAGGACCCAGCGCACTCCAGCCTGGCCGCCCTGGCGCTCTACCGTGCGGACGAGCCGACCGCTGCCTGGTCGCGCTGGAGCGGTCTGCCGCTGCCTCCCGGCTGCTCGGACGTCGACCTGGCGATCGGCGTCGATCGCGTGGCCGTGGTGGCGAGCTATGGGGAGAGCTTGCATGTCGCCTCGCTCCCGCTGGATGCCTTGCAGCCCACGAACGTGATCGAGACGACCACCCTCCGCGCGGACTCGACGATCCTCGGACTGGCCCTGGGAGCCTCGCTGGGCGTGGGCGAATCCTCGCCCGCGCATCACCTCCTGATCCTCTCCGAGGCCGGCGCAGACAGCGGACGAGTCCTGCACCACCGCCGTTCCGACGATGGGGGGCGCAGCTGGGGTCCCCCGCAGCTGCTGGCCCACGGCGTCCTGGGCGAGGCGGGGATCTTCGCGCGCTCGGAACGGGCCGATGTCATCGACGTCGTCTATCTGCGGGATGGATTCTTGCGGCGCCGCGGCAACACGCATGGGGGACGGCGCTGGAGCGCGGAACGGGAGATCCGCCTGCGCGTCGATGCGGAATCCCCGATCGCGGTCGCGCGCCTGGGCCATCTCGTCCTGGCCGTCGCCGAGAGCGATCGCCACCAGGTCGTCTGCTCCAGCTCGCGCAACGGCGGCCACAACTGGGAGCGCGCCACCGCGCTGGCCCGGCAGGCGGACAAGCCGCGCCACCCCTCCGCTGACAGCGGCTTCGGACGCTTCTGGGTCGTCTTCGCCGAACGCGATTCGATGCTCTTCGCCCGCACCACGAGTTCGCCCTGGCACCCACAGCAGTGGAGCGAGCGGATCCCGATCGTGCCGGGGCCGTTCGCCGGATGTCCGGCGATCCGGGCCCTGCCCGATAGCAGCGCCGCCGTGCTCTACGCGACGCCGGAAGGACGCGTGCGATGCGCTACGACGCGCTGGGCGGAGGCGGCCTCGTAGGCGGTGGCGCGTCGCTCCGCGCGCCGGGGCCCCCGTCCCCGCCGGATGTTCCCCGCGCTCGGCCACCCGCAAGCGATCCTGTGCCGACTCGCGCGACCCACTCAGAGCTCTGCATCCCCCTTCGAGATCGAATCCGCCCGCTCCTGCTTGCGCCGTCCGCGCGCGAGATTGAGGAACCAGAGATCGGTCCGCGTGCGGTAGGGCTGCATGGAGGGACGCCGCTCTTCGTAGTCGCGCAGCATCTGCGCGGCCACGCCGGAGAGCCCGATCAGGGCGATCAGATTCGGCAGGGCCATCAGACCGTTGAAGATGCCCGAGAGGTTCCAGACGACGCTGATCTTGACCGCGGCCCCGATCGGAATCAGCAGCACGTAGATCCAACGGTAGGCACGCACCGCGGCCGGTCCGCGGCGACCGAAGAGGTAGTAGACAGAGCGGTCACCGTAGTAGCTCCAGCCGACCATGGTCGTGAAGGCAAAGAAGACCAGCCCGAAGCTGACCACGTGATAGCCGAAGCCGGGCAGGCCGGTCTCGAACGCCTCGGCCGAGAGGGCCGAGCTCTCGGCGGTGCTGTGACCGAGCACGCCGCTGGTGAGGATCACCAGGGCCGTCATCGTGCATACGGTGATCGTGTCGATGAACGGTCCCAGCATGGCGACCATCCCCTCGCGAATCGGCTCCTTGGTCTTGGCCGGCGCGTGCGCGATGGCCGCCGATCCGAGGCCCGCCTCGTTCGAGAAGACCCCGCGCTCGACCCCGTAGCGGACGGCGTGCATGACGGTGTATCCGAGTAGTCCCCCGCCGACCGAGGTGGCCGAGAAGGCGCCGCGGAAGATGCTGGCGAAAGCCTCGGGCACCGCCTCGATGCGGGCGATCAGGATGACGATCGCTCCGACCACATAGATCGCGGCCATGACCGGTACGATCCGCTCGGCAACCTTGGCGATGCGCCGTACGCCGCCGATCAGGACCAATGCGGCGAGGACCGCCAGAACGATCCCGATTACCAGCTTCGTCCAGAGCACGAACCCGACTCCGGGGATCGTGAATCCCTGCTCGAGACCGATGTAGCGCGCCAGCGGATCAGCCACCGAGTTCGATTGCACCATGTTGCCGATGCCGAAGGCCGCGATGGCCGCGAAGAGCGCGAAGAGCCAGCCCAGCCAGGACGCCCCCAGGCCGTCGCGCAGGTAGTACATCGGTCCACCGGCCACGACCCCCTGGTCATCGATCTCCCGATAGCGTTGCGCAAGCAGGCAGCAGGTGAACTTCGTGCACATCCCTAGTGCGGCGGTGACCCACATCCAGAAGATCGCGCCCGGGCCGCCGCTGAGCAGACCCGTCGCCACGCCAGCGATGTTCCCCGTGCCGATCGTTGCCGAGAGTGCCGTGGAGAGCGCCTGCAGATGCGTCGTCTCGCCGTGATCCTGCGGATCGTCCCAGCGGCCGGAGATCAGCGACCAGGCGTGACGGAAGTGACGCACCTGCACCAGCCGCATGCGGATCGTCAGGAAGATGCCCGTGCCCACCAGCACGAACATCATCACACTGCCCCAGACGTGGGCGTTGACCGTCGCGACCAGGGACGCGAAGTCCATCCATCTCCTCCCTCTTCCGAATGCACCTCGATCGCCGCCTGCCGCGGGTGCGCGCCTGCGGCGCGGCCTGCGGGCTAGGTGCCCGGCGGACGATACGGGTTCGCCCAGTCTAGCGGACCCTGCGCGGCGCGATGCTGCAGGCGGCCGAGAACGATGTCCCAGGCCCGATCGAAATAGGCGTAGACCTCCTCCCACACGGGTCTCACGCCCCAGCCGAGGTGCGTCAGTCGCACCTGCGTGTCCTCTTCGGTCACCGCGGCGAGCTGAACGACGACCCAGCTCTTCTGTGTGCGGATCTCGGGGAACTGCGGCGGCGCATTCCACTCGAACGAGAGCATCTCCTCGGGCAGAAAGCTGAGGATCCGCACGCCCTCGGCGCCGCGCTGCCCGGCCGGGTTGTCGGGAAGGAAGAGCATCTCGTAGCGTCCTCCGATGCGCAGATCGATCCGCGCGCGGGGAGCGAAGAAGGTCTGCGCTTCGGCGGATGTGGTCCAGGCGCGCCAGACGGCGGATTGCGGGGCCGGGGCGAGGATCTTCTTGCGCAGGGCACGAACTCCCATGGACACTCCCTGTTGCAATCTGGCAGGACGCACGCGCGCATTCTAGACAGGGATCGCACGGGGCGGCAACTCGTTAGGCGCGCGGAAACGCCCGCCAGCCGGGAGCCGTCCGCCGACCGCGTGGCAAGACCGGGCGCAGGGGAGCGCGAGCATGCAAGCCGATCTGGCCGTGATCGGGGGCGGCATCGTGGGCGTGGCCGTGGCCCACGCGCTGGCCGGTCGCACGCGCGCGCGTATCGCACTCCTGGAGGCCGAGGCGCGCCTGGCAGCGCACCAGACGGGGCACAACAGCGGTGTGATCCACTCCGGTCTCTACTACCGGCCGGGGTCGCTCAAGGCGCGCAACTGCGTGGTGGGTCGTGAGGCGCTCTACGAGTTCTGCGCGCGCGAGGGTCTGCCGCACGAGCGCTGCGGCAAGGTGGTCGTGGCCACCGCAGAACGAGAGCTGCCGGCGCTGACGGAGCTCGAGCGCCGCGGGCGCGAAAACGGCCTGAGCGGCCTGCGGCGACTCGCACCCGCCGAGATTCGCGCGCGCGAGCCCCACGCCGCCGGGATCGCCGGACTGCTGGTCCCCGATACCGGGATCGTCGACTTCACGGCGGTCACCGACCGGCTGGCCGAACGAGCTCGCGAACGCGGCGCGGAAGTCCGCACCGGCGCACGCGTGCGCGCGGTCGTGCGCCGCCCGGACGAGATGATCCTGCACACGGACGCAGACCGCGACGAAGAGATCCGCTGCCGCGCCGTGATCAACTGCGCCGGGCTGCAGTCGGACCGTATCGCGCGGCTCTGCGGAGCGGACCCGGGGGTGCGCATCGTGCCGTTCCGCGGGGAGTATTTCGAGTTCCTGCCGGGCCAGCGGTCCCTGGTGCGGCACCTGATCTACCCGGTGCCCGATCCCAGCATGCCGTTTCTGGGCGTGCATTTCACGCGCATGATCGGCGGCGGTGTCGAGGCGGGACCCAATGCCGTGCTGGCCTGGAAGCGGGAGGGGTACCGGCAGGTGAGCTTCGATCTGCGTGACGCTTGGGAGACGCTGACCTTCGGCGGCTTCTGGCGACTCGCGCAGCGCTTCTGGAGAACCGCGTTGGATGAGTATCGACGCTCGCTGAGCAAGGCAGCCTTCGTGCGCGACCTGCAGCGCCTCGTGCCGGAGACGAGGGCGGCCGATCTCCGCGCTACGACCCCGGGCATCCGCGCGCAGGCCCTGGCGCCCGATGGGGCGTTGGTCGACGACTTCCACATCGTCGCCCAGCCCGACATGATCCATCTGCTCAACGCACCCTCTCCGGCGGCCACTGCCGCCCTGAGCATCGGGGAGACGATCGCCGAGATGGCCGCGGAACGTTTCGCGCTACGGCCGCACGGCGGCTAGTTGGGTTCGCGTAGTCCGCAGAGGATCATTCTCGAACACCCAGCCCGGGAAGCGCGCCTCCGCACGTGCCAGGATCCCCTTCCGTCCGGGGAGCTGACCCGGGTCGCGGTCGTCCGCGCCGGGCGCGCCCAGAACGGGGAGCCTCCCATGAGCCCGTCCACCCCCGATCTCCAAGGCGTGAGAACGCCCATGCGCTCTGCAGCATGATCACCGGCAACCACTCGTTCGATCGCCTCCGGGAGGTCCCCCGGGAGCTGCGCCGCAAGCTGCGGCCCGAGACGGGGCGGATTCGCCCTGCGCGAAGGACCCCATCGGATCTGCGCGCCGGCTGGCGCTCCGCAGGTTGGCGAGACGACGTAGGCCCCTCGGTCGCGTGAGGCTCGTCGCGCCCTCGATCGGCGAGGACCGGCTCCCCGCAGACCGGATCAGTCGACGATGACGACCTTGTTGCTGACCTGCCGGCCGCCGGATCGCAGCAGCAGCAGATAGCTGCCCGCATCGATCCCGCGGCGCAGCGGCACCGAACGCACGCCGGCGCCGTAGTCGCCCCGCAGCAACGACGTCACCCGGCGACCGCTCACATCGAGCAGATCGAGCGAGACGCGCGCCGGGCGCTCGAGGCGGAAGTGCACCGCGCGCCCGGGGCGCAGCGGAGTATCGGCCCACAGCAGCCGCGTATGGGCGAGATCCCGTTCCGGGGCCGCAGCCGGATCGGGCTGCAACTGGAAGTCGCGCACCGTCCAGCCCGAGGCGCTGACGTAGACATTGGCGTACGCCGGATCATGGTCCTCGGCGAAGACGGAGACGTTGTAGGAGCCGTTGTTGAGCAGCCGGTAGTAGGCGCCGTGGAACTGCTCACTCATGAAGGGGCCGATCTCCGGGTCATAGACCTGCGCGATGCGGATCTCGGCTTCCAGCGGGGCGCCCGTGACCGCATCGGTGGTCGTCCCGCGCAGGCCCGGTCCCGCTTGGGCGCGCTCGAGCAGATAGAAGCATCCGCGTCCGACGCGGTGCGCGATCGTATCGACCGTCGCGCCGGTCCACCAGAACTGCCGGGAGATCTCCATCAGGTAGATGCAGATCTGGGTGTTGGCGTAGATCCAGCACTGCTCCTTGGGCACCTCGTTGTAGGCCGCGCCGTTCCCGTTGTAGTAGACGCCGTTCGTCTCGGTCTCGGTGCGGTTGCCCAGATTGATGCAGATCGGGCGGTAGATGTCGTCATCGGGCCCGTAGTGCCCCTCGTCCCGCTCGTACCAGGGCCACCAGATCTTGTTGCCGATGCTGGGTACGTCCGGCGAGTGCATGTCCAGCACGAAGACCGGTCGTTCGCGCAGGATGAAGTCGCGCACGGCGACCACCTCCGGCTCGGAGAAGGGATAGGGGCCCTTGTAGCGCGAGCTCCAGTAGTCGGTGGAGTCGTATTCCGCCCAGCGGTAGTCCCAGTTGCGATTCGCATCCACGCCGTCCTCGGGGAAGGTGTACTGATCGTTGTGGTCGTTGTCGCGCTTGGTCTTCCGCCACCAGTCCCAGTTCGGCCCGCCGGCGAAGACCATCCGGTGGCCGTCGACATTGACCACCGGCACGAACCAGGTTTCCAGATTGTCGACCATGTTCGTGTAGTAGCTCTGCTGTCCGTAGCGCGAGAGCATCCGATCGATCATGAAGACGATCGCGTTCGTCCCGTTGGCCTCGTTGGCGTGCTGTGCGGCATGAAGAAAGACCCGTGCCTCCGGCTCGTGCACGGCGGCATTGTCGGAGATCTTGCAGGCCCAGATCGGCTCCTCTTCGATCAGCGTGTAGCCGATCACCTCGCGATGGAAGATATCGGGATAGTCCGCCGCCCAGGTATCGAAGAGCGCCAGGACCTCATCGTAGTCGTAGTAGCGCGGATCGGGCTGCGCGCCGGCCGGGACGCCTGACGCCGCAAGCCCGATGGCCAGCAGGGCACCCGCCAGGATCCCGGCTGCCGAGTTGCGTCTCATTCCGTCCTCCGGGGTCGGTTGTCGGCCTCCACCGCCCACAACCACTCTCCAGTATACCGCTTCTGGCCCGCTAGGCGAAGCCCGCCGCAACAGGGTTGCGGCGCAGCCAGAGCCTAGAGCACGATCCCGATCCCCAGGCCGCCACCCAGACCCCGGCTGTCGAAGAGATTGAGCGTCCCCCAGGACTGGATTGCCAGGTCGATCCGCACTCGCCCGACCGCGAAGCCGCTCCCCACTGCCGCACTGGACTCATCGAGCCCGCCCAGCGCGAGACCGGTACGCAGAGCCAGGAAGCCCCACGGCGTCCACTCCAGCCCCGCAGAGAAGCGCGGGCTGCGACGAGCCCCCCAGCCATCATGCGATCCGATCTCCAGAGAGGCGGCGGCGAGCAGACGCCCGGCGTGGCGGGCCACACCCAGCGCGTAGGTGACCGGCAGGCGCAGGCGGGCCTGCGGGCGCGAAATCGTGACGCTCTCGTCGCGCACGGTCTCGTCGCTGATCTCGTCCAGTGTAAGCCCGTCGACGACGAACGAGTCGATCCGCTCTTCCACGCCGCGATCCCAATGGATGGTCGCGGCGATGTCGCGCGCGGCGAACCCGGCCGTCCACCCACCCCCGAGCGCGCCGGCCAGCCCCAGATCGAGCGCGTAGCCGGAGCCGCCCTGCGCGAGAAGGCTGCGCAGCTCGCCCGCGCCGTTGATCGCGTCGGTGGTCGTCGTCACGCCGCCGCTGGCTTCCTGGATCTCGCCATACGCCCAGCCCTGCAGGAGCTTGAGTGAGACGCCGGCCGACCAGGCGCCCGGCAGACTTCGCGCGGCCGGCACGAGCGCCGCGAGGCGCTGCGCCGCGGAGAAGCGGAACTCGCTGTACGCCACTGCATCCCCGGCGGCCCCATCGAGGCGGAAGGTCTCCCCAACCGCATTGCCGTAGAGCACCAACCGCAGGTACTCCTTGGGCAGCGCCAGGCGCGATGTGGCGTGGCTGGTGGTCGAGAAGGCCCAGCCCCCCAAGGCCAGCCCGGCCGCCGTCACGTCGGCGGCCAGATCGACACCGATCGTCTCGCTCTCGATGCGCGAGAGGATCTCCTGCTTCTCGCTCTCGCCCCAATAGGCGCCGTTGAACCTGCGGTAGTCGCTGAGCGAGTAGCTGTCGTTCCCCACGGCCCCCGTCAGGGAGAAGAGCTCGATGCCGCGGTCCGGATAGAGGGCCAGGTTCGCCGGATTCCAGGACGCGGCCTGCGCCCCGGCCGCCACGGCCGTATAGGCGCCGGCCATGCCGGCCGCGCGGACCTGCGCGCGGGCGGTCGCCGGGCCTCCCCCGGCCCAGAGCAACCCCGGAATGATCAGCAGCGAGATGCGCACGCTCCGGCTCCGAGACGTTCGGTTGCGACTACAGCCGCGCGGGGCCTGGCTCCGAGGCGTTGCCTGGCGCCTGCAGCCGCGCGGGATCTGGTTCCGTGACACGCGCCGCCGCATCGAGAGGCGGAAGATCAGCCCCCGTGGCGCTCGATTCCGTTCGTTGTGCATCGCATTCCCCATCCGGTCTGGGTCCGCCATCATCGAATCCGGCAGTGCAGCTCGGCCAAACCGCGGATCGTCACATAGTCGGTCGTCCAGATCTCGAAGGCCTCTGCCCCCTGCCCGACCAGCGTCACCTCGACGGCGCCGTGCACGTTCGGTTCGGCGAAGAAGCCGACCTGGTCCGGGACGATCGACAGCGTCAGGGAGCTCTCCAGCGCTTCGCTCACGCGTCCGGTGATCGGGTCGACGGTCGCCGCCGGGATTTCCTCGGTCTCGATCTGCAGCTCATCGTTCACGAAGAGCGCCTCGGCGCTGCGGGCGAAGTGGAAACAGACGCGCACGCCGGTCGGGAAGTGATTCTCGATCTCGGCCTGCAAGGAGACCTGCTCGAGATTCTCGTCGATCCGCTCGCGCGCCGATTCCTCGATCTCCATCTCGAACGCCTCACCCTCGTGGTGGGCGGTATCCAGCGTCATCTTCATCGGCACTTGCACGCTGTAGTTGCCCGAGAGGTAGTCCTCGGCGCGGAGCTCGCAGACGCTCTGACCATCTCCCACCCAAACGGCGCCCTCGAGCCAGACCTCTTCGGGCTGCAGATTGGCCAGCGCCAGGATCTCCGAGTTGGTCTCGTCGAGCGCCACGCTCGCCTGGCTCGGAGCCTCCGCCGTCCCGGGCGGGATCTCGGCCGTGAAGGCCACCCGCACGCTGTCGCCGTGGCTGCATCCGAGCAGGGCCAGCTCGGCGGTCAGCGGGATATCCGAGCGATTCTGCATCTCCAGCCGCGCCTCGGCGGCGGTGAAGGTCATCCCCGCCGCCTCCTCGGGGAAGTCGATCTCGACCGCAGAGGGTTCGATCGCCACCTCGCGCGGACCCAAGACGCCGCGGATCGAATCGAAGGCCATCTCGCTGGCCACCAGCTCTCCGGCAACGCCTTGGCCCAGCTCCAGCGTGGAGGGCGTTTGTGCCGAATCGGTATGCACCAGGGCATGGCAGGTCAGCGCGGTCAGATCGTCCCCGGCGATCTCCACTCCCGCCAGATCGACCTCGATCGTCGCCGCGCCGTTGGCGGGCACCTGCCCGGTCACGAGCAGCGGGGATCCGGCGCGGAGGGCATCGGGAAGGGCGACCTCGACGTCGGCGCTCACGGGCAGCGAGCTGGTCACATCCCATGCCACCTGCCCGCTGGCAATGACCGCGCTCTGGATCGAAAGGTCCGCGTCCAGGGCGATCGACTCGCGATCCGTCAGTTCGTAGGAAGGCAGGTGCCCGCTGACCGCGCAGACGACGCAGTCGACGAACGCCAGCGTGAGGTCGATCCCGTCGGCGGGATCGAGATGGATCACCTCCCCCCCGCTGCCCGGGCACCAGGCCGCCAGCGAGAGGATCAGATGATTGCCGAGCACCGCGCCGCTCAGATCGAACTCCGCCGCGTAGCTCTCGCCCGGAGCGATCGTCTCGGTGATCTCGTAGCGCGCGACCTCACGCGCCGGGGACACGCTCCAATCCTCGACGACCAACACGACCGCATGGCCCGCCGCCGGGTCCCCTCCGGCAGGGAAGGGGAAGCCGTTGGTGGCCACCAGGGACAGCCTGCCGGAATCGAACCGCATTTCGTCGAACGCCGCGAACGTCCCGAGCTCCTTGGTCAGCGGACCGATGCTGAAGCTGTCGACGACCGTGTCCAGCCCTCCCTCGGGCAGCCCGGGGATGATCTGATCGAGGCGGTACTGCTGCGGCGGGATCTCCGGGGGGGCGAAATCGATCTCGGAGAAGGAGGCCTCGAGCGACTGCGCCCCCAGAGTGCAACGCAGACCGCCTTGGAGTCCGATCGGGTCGAGATCGTCGCTCGCACGGATCGCCAGAGGCCCCGCCTCGGCCGAGTCCCCTTCGACCGCGTCGAGGTCATTGGCCATATCGAGCCCCGTGTAGGTCTCCGGGTTGATCGGGACCACCAGCGTGGTCTCGAACTCGGGCGCCTCGGGCGCCTCGATCCCGCAGCCGACGAGTCCGGCGCACAGCAGGGCCCAGAGGGCGATGCGCAGGGAGCCCGGCCCGCGGGCATCGGCGCGTGTCGATCCTCGCATGCTCCTGCCTCCCAAACGGCGCGCTGGCGGGTCGCAGGCATCCAGGGCAGCGGATGAGCGGCCCCCAGCGCTTCGGCGGGGACGGTCGACGCACGGAATGTGCCAGGGCACGGAGTCGGGGGGAGGCATTACAACTCATTGCATGATAGCAGATTAGAGCGCAGACGACCAGGCCCTGGATTCGGCGGGGATGCGATTCGCACGCCCGGCGGCAGGTGCATTGCAGGGCGCATGCTCTTCCGTCCCCCCCCGCGGGTCGGCTAGGATCGGCCCCATCATGACCGATCCGAGCTGGGAGACCGACAGCCCCCTGCCCTTTCGCATGGCGCTCGACCGCATCCTCGAGACGGCGCGCACGATCGGCATCGAGCGCATCCCGATCGAAGCCGCCCTGGGGCGCATCGCCGCGCGGGATCTGATCGCGCCGATCGACGTTCCCGCCCATCCGATCGCCTTGCGAGACGGCTACGCGCTGTGCGCCGGAGAGACGCGCGGCGCGGCGCTGATGGAGCCGAAGCGGCTGCGGATCGTGCGGCAGGCCTTCCCCGAGACGCCCGCCACGCAGATGCCCGAGATCGCCCCCGACGAGGCCGTGCAGGTCGCCACGGGGGCGCCGATGCCCCCAGGCGCGGATACGGTGCTGACGGCCGAACGGGCCGACGCGCGCGGCGACGAGCTGCTGATCACGGCGCCGGTTCGTGCTGGGAGCGGCATTCTGCCGGCGGGCGGCGACGTGCGGCGTGGCACACCGATCGTCTCGGAGGGCAGCGCGCTGCACCCGATGCGCCTCGGGCTGTTGGCGACGACCGGGCTGGAGCATATCGAGGCCTTTCGCGTCCCGCGCGTCGGCATCGTGGCCACCGGCGACGAGTTCCCCGCCCGCCCGCCGAGCAACCTGATCACCCTCGCCGCCTGGTGCGAGCGCTTTCGCTTCCCGGTCCGGCACTGGGTCTGCCGCGACGATCCCCCGGCGATCGTGCATGCCGTGCTCTCGGCGCTGCGCGAGTGCGATGCGGTCCTCACCATCGGCGGCACCGGACCCGGCAGTCGCGATCTGATTCGCGACGCCCTGGGCGAGATCGGGTGGCACACCCTGGTCGACGGCGTGCAGCTGCGCCCGGGACGCACCACGCGCTACGGCCTGGCGCGCAACAAGCCGGTCTTCGCGCTTCCCGGCCGGCCGACGGCCAACGAAACCGCCTTCCTCCTGCTGGCGCTTCCCGGACTGGCCCAGCTGGCCGGCTCGCGCGCGCGCGCGCTGCCGGAAGTCCCTGCGCGGCTGGCGCGGGATCTGCGACGTGGCCGCGAGCGCGAGCAGAGCACCCGTGCGATCAAGGTTCACCTCTACGCCGACGACTACTTCCTGCACGCCGTGCCCCTGGTGGGGCGCGCGCTCCAGAAGGAGCGCGGGCGCCTGCAGGCCGCGGCGGCCGGGCAGGGCATCGTGCTGCTCGAGGAGGGCGATGTCGGCCTGCGCCGGGGCGACGTGCTGCCGGTGCTGCTACTGGAACGCTCCTGGGCATAGCGTCCGCGGGAGCTACTTCGGATGGGACGCGAACAGCCGTCCCCAGGGGGACTCGCGCTCCCAGCGCTCGACCACACGACGCCCCTTCAGCGGGTACCAGACGCGATCGTGGAACAGCTCTGAGCCGAAAATGAAGACGTTCACCAGCGGCGTGTGAAAGAAGACGTTCTGGATGTGCTTCAGCGGCGTGTCCATCCAGAGCGCCCGGCCGACGCCGGTCGCCAGATTGACGCCGACCTCGAAGTTCCAGCGCTCATCGGCGATCTCGGTGTCGCCGACCACCTCGATCTCGCGCGGGTCGCCGATGCCCAATCCGCGCTCGTGCGAGAGGGCGATGCAGGGCAGATCACGCCAGTCCATACCCATGAGGGTCGCGGCGATCGAGTCGATGGCCACCTGATCGGCCGAGGCCAGGATGACGTGTTGATCGTGCGGGCTCACCGTGCGCGGTCCCGGGCCCGAACCGGCTGTGGTGCCGTCCATGGTGGCGAACATCCCCGGATGGATCTGCTTGCCGATCGCCAGCAGGTCGACCAGGGTCTCGTGGATCCAGGTGTGCGTGTAGTGGCGCTTGTAGTTCAGCAGCCCACCGAAGGCGTTCTTCAGGGCTCCGGTGTACGACGTGTAGGAGTGCGTCTTGACCGTCGGCATGTGCACGATGTTCTTGCCGACGAAGAACTCGGGGATACGCACTTCGTGCCCGAAGATCTTCGGCAGGGCGATCAGCTTCTGCTGCGACTCGAAGGGGATCCACTGCATGTGGTCTTCTCGGAAGTTGAAGAGCACCGGGATCTCGTGGCGCTGGTAGATCGGAGTGAACTTGAGCTCCTCCTCGCCGCGCTCCGGAATCGTCACCACGGTGTGGTTGTGCACCGCGACCAGATCGCGGTGGCCGGCGTCGTGCAGCCCCTGGATCGTGCCCTCGAGCTGCCAGGGGGTCGTGTTGACGCCCGGGTAGACGAAGTGCCAGGTGATGTTGTCCTTGAGGATCGTCGGGACGGAAGCATCCAGAGCGTCCTTGAGTCCCGCCAGCTCGCTGAGCCGCCGGTAGTCCTCGACGACCGTCTCGGGCTGAGTGCGTAGGATCGCGACACGTGCCTTGGCCATGGCCTTCCTCCTTTGCCGCGCTGCAGTCATCCGGCCCGCGCCCACGCGGGCGACCGGATAGTATGCGCCGGCGAGCCGATCCTCGCAATCGCGGCCGAACGCGGTGGGACCCCTTGCCGCTGCACTCCGCAAGCGCTATCATGCATGCCTCTTGTGCCGATGCGGCGGTCGTGACAGGACCCGGTTGCGGACTTGTGCCCCGCCGCGCGCAATGGAGGCCGTCATGCAGGATGAGACCCGCGAGCGCTACGAGGAGTTCCTGACCGCCATCCGCGAGACGCACGCCATCCAGTCCGCGCAGGGCATCCTCTCCTGGGACATGCACACGAAGATGCCGCCCGGCGGGGCGGGGCTGCGCGGCACCCAGCTCGCGGCCCTAACGGGGATCGTCCACGATCGCATCACCGACGACCGCCTGCATGACCAACTCCGGCAGCTCGAGGAGGCCCGGGACGAACTGGATGTCGACGCGCGGGTCAACGTGCGCGAGATGCGGCGCGCCGTCGATCGCGCGCGCAAGGTGCCGCGCGAGCTGCAGCAGCAGATCAGCCGCACGCAGAGCGAGGCCCAGCAGGCGTGGGTGGCCGCCAAGCAGAAGGCCGATTTCGCTCAGTTCGCTCCGGTACTGGAGAAGATGATGGAGCTGCGCCGCCGCGAGGCGGACGCCATCGGATACGAGACGATCCCCTACGATGCGCTGCTCGACGGGTACGAGCCCTACATGACCTCCGCGGAGATCGAACGCATCTTCGCCGGCCTGCGGCCGCGACTCGTCGAGATCGCCGAGCGGATCCGCGATGCGGAAGTCTCGCCGCGCCGTGAGATCGTGCGGCGCCACTTCCCCCGCCCGCAGCAGGAGCAGTTCGGCCTGTGGGTGATCCGCCGGCTCGGGTTCGACCTCTCCCGCGGGCGGGTCGACACCGCCCCGCATCCGTTCACCTCGGGAGGACACGGCGATACCCGCCTGACGCTGCGCTACGACGAGAGCTATCTTCCCGGCACGCTCTTCGGCCTGATCCATGAGGCCGGCCACGGTCTCTACGATCAGGGCCTCGACCCCGCGCATCATGGCACGCCCCGCGGCGAAAGCGTCAGCCTGGGCATCCATGAGTCGCAGTCGCGGATGTGGGAGAATCTGGTGGGCCGCTCGCTGCCCTTCTGGAAGTTCGCCTTCCCGTTCCTTCAGGCCTTCTTCCCCGAGCAGACGGCCGACGTCACGGTCGAGGAGTGGTACGCGGCGGTCAACGACGTTCGGCCGAGCCTGATCCGCGTCGAGGCCGACGAGGTGACCTACAACCTGCACATCATCCTGCGCTTCGAGATCGAGAAGGCCCTGCTGGATCGCACCATCGAGGTCGCCGATCTGCCCGGGATCTGGAACGAGAAGATGCGGGCCTATCTGGGCATCACCCCGGAGAGCGACGCGGTGGGCGTACTGCAGGACGTGCATTGGTCGATGGGGCTGGTGGGCTACTTCCCGACCTACGCCCTGGGCAACCTCTACGCGGCGCAGCTCTTCGCGGCCGCACAGAAGGGGATTCCCGACTTCTGGGCCCGCATCGAAGGAGGCGAGTTCCAGCCGCTGCTGGCCTGGCTCCAGGAGAAGATCCACCGGCCGGGCATGACCGATCGGGCGACGGAGCTCGTCGAGCGGGTCTCCGGGGAGGCCCCCAACCCCGACTACCTGATCGATCACCTGCGCGGGAAGTTCGCACCGCTGTACGGTTGGGCGTAGAGGGGGCGGCGTTGACCCCGGCGCCGCACTGTGCGATGCTGCTGGTTCCAATCGGCCGACGCGCATGAAACCGGGCTGCAGGCCGCGGTGTTTCCGCCGATTGGAGTAGCAAGCACGACGCGATCGACGCGCACTCGACCCTCCTCTCGCAGCATTGGGCACAGAGGCATGCAACGCGTGACACAATCCGGCTCCCAGCATCCCCGTGGCTCGATCGGCCTTGGGTCGCCGAGCGATCCAGCGGCGACCGCCCTGGCGGTCACGCTGCTGGGTACCGGAGCGGCGGAACGCGTCCCGTTCCCGGCCTGCTTCTGCCCCACCTGCCTCGAAGCGCGGCGGGATGTGCGGTTCCGCCGTCGCTACGCCAAGGCGATCGTTTCCGCGGGCGAGACGCGCCTGCTGATCGACTGCGGACAGGATCTGCGTCCCGCCGAGCTGCCGCCGCTCGACGGTGTGCTGCTGACCCATTTCCATTTCGATCACGTGCTGGGACTGCACCGCATCCGTGGGGTGGCGGGTGGCGCCGCCCGGATCCCGTTCTTCCATCCCCCGGCCGAGGCGCTCTGGGGCACCCGCGGCCTGGTGCCGGTGATGAACGCCGCCGATCGCCTGCTCCCGCGCGAGGCGCAGCCGTTCCGGCCGCTGCACATCGGCGAGCTGCAGATCACCGCCCTGCCGCTGCAGCATGGTGCCGCGCCCTGCTTTGGCTACTTCATCGAGTCCCGCGACCGCCGCCTGGCCTACTTGACCGATACGCGCGGATTGCCGATGCGAACGCGCGACTTTCTCATGGAGCGCCGCATCGATGTGGCGCTGCTCGACGGCACCTTCGCCCCGGGGCTGGGCCGGGGGGATCGCCACAACGACCTCGATGCGGCCCTGGAGACGAGCACCCAGATCGCTCCGACGCTCTCGGTGCTGACGCATATCAGCCACCGCAACTGGCCCTACGCGGCCCTGCAGACCTACGCCGGCGCCCGCGCCGGGGCGTGTGCGATCGGCCTCGACGGGATGCGCATCGAGATCGAGCGCGATCAGATCTCCGCTGTCCATCCGGTCGAGGGCCGCAGCCACTGGGTGCGCCCTCGGGGGCCCCGCGCGCCCGCGGAGCGGCTCTCGATCGCCTAATGCATTTCATCTGCGTCTTTTAGCGGACCCCCGCCTGCAGCAGTGCCGTTTGACCTGCATCCGGTTTGGCGGTATAATTCTGTTGAAAGTGCTGTGTTGACGTCATCCCCGCGCGGCGCAACGCAGGGGATCCCCTGGGGCAGCTACAGGCTCGGCGGACGGATCGTCGGGCCGTGAGAGTAGGGAGGAATCATGAGGGTTGTGACCTTTTTCCTCGGCGTCGTCCTCGCCGCGGGTGCCACCGGCGCTGCCGTCGCCAGCGACAGCGGCTTCGTGACCTACGGCCATCCGGCCCTGGAAGCCATCGATGATGCGTACCGGTCGGGACAGATCAGCGAGGCCGAGGCGGTCCTCTACCGCTTCTACTTCTGCAAGAACCTCGAGAAGCTCCCCGCGGAGTTTCGCCTCGAGGGACCGCCGCTCAAGAGCGCCACGTCGATTCTGGCCGATGTCTATGGCCGCATGGATCAGCTGCCGGCGGCGATGGTCGACGAGATCATGCGCGAGCGTACGCGGCCCTACGGTTTGAACGAGACGCGCACGACCGCGCACTACATCATCCACTACACGCTCAGCGGCGGCGATGCGGTGCCCAACGAGGCCTACGTCGATGTCGTCGAGCAGGCCTGCGAGGACTCCTGGCAGGAGTTCCACGTCGATCAGGAGTGGCTGTGTCCGCCTGGCGACGGCGGAATGGGCGGCGGCACCGACATGATCGACTGCTACGTTCATGCCCTGCCCTACGGCACGCTGGGCATGGCCGAGTACGAGAACCCGGTGCCCGGCGACCCCCCGTACGACTACACCGGTTTCTTCCACGTCGACAACGGCATCAGCAACGCCGGGACGCGTTCCTGCACCGTCTCGCACGAGAACATGCACGTCATCCAGTTCGGCTATCAGGCCGGCAGCGGCGCGATCGCCTGGTACTGGGAGAACTGCGCGATGGTCGCCGAGGAATGGGTCTACGACAACTACAACGACTACTTCGGCTACCTGCAGTCCTGGTTCGGCTTCCCCTACAAGTCGCTCAAGACGTTCAACGGCCAGTACGAGTACGGGGGCATCGTGTGGCCGATGTACAAGTGGGAGCGCTTCGGCGATGTCGATATCGTCGAGAACGTCTACGAGCACGTGCGCTGGAACGGCCCGGGCGAGATCTGGGACGGCTTCGACATTGCCCTGGCCCCCTACGGCTACGACTTCATGAGCGCCTACCTCGAGCTGATGCGCTGGTGCTTCTATACGCGCTACCGCGATGATGGCCAGCACTTCGAAGAGGCCGGGTACTGGACGGCGCAGTTCTACTACGATCTCTCCTTCAACAGCTATCCGACGGGCGAGCAGCACCCGCGCACCTCTCCGGTCGACAAGCGTCCCGAGCCGATCGGCACCAGCCTCATGGAGTTCCAGCCGGAAGCCGGCGGCCAGGAGATGCTCGAAGTCACGCTCGACGGTCCCTCGCTCTATACGGCCGGCTGCGAGTTCATCCGCAAGCAGGCCGGTCAGGACGTCTGGTACGAGTACTTCATGGAGGTCGATGAGGCCTCCGGTGATGGGGTCATCCAGATCCCCTACTTCGATCAGAGCGACTACGTCTGGATGCTGACCTCGGTCGGCCTGGCGCCCGGCGGCCCGCGCGACTACGCCTTCTGGGCCGATGATGTCGAGGGCTCGGGCGATGTGCCCGGCGGAGAGCAGGCCAGCGATCTGGTGCGCATCTGGCCGTTCCGTCCCAATCCGGTGGTCGACAACTCGACGATCCACTACTCCCTGGCACGGGCCGGTGAGGTTTCGGTCCGCATCCTGGACGCCTCGGGTCGACTGGTGCGCGATCTCTACTCCGGACACCTGCAGCCGGGCAACTACGACCTGATGTGGGACGGCGCCAACGGCTCTGGCCAGGAGGTCCCGGCCGGGATCTACTTCGCCCATGTGGCGCTGAACGGCGCACAGCAAACACGTCAGATCACGGTCCTTCGATAGGTCATTCGCGCCGCCGGCTTTGCCGGCGGCGAACGCTTTGCGCGCAGGGGACCGGGCCGCGTCCGATCGGATGCGGCCCGGTTTTTCGCTTGTCTCGCGCCTCCCACGCTCGGTAGATTGACGAGGTTCACTGCCCGCGCACGGCTCGGCGGTCGCGCCGCGCCACCACGCTGCGGAGGGCCCGCCAGGTCTCGCACACCCGCGAGCGGCCCGCAGGCCGCCGCGCAAGCTGGGGAACGAGCCTTGAACAGAATGGCAGATCCAACTGCGCCCGCCGACCCGACCGACTCGCCCTCGACACCGGTGCCTCGCATCCGACTGTCGCGGATACTGATGCTGGTCCTCGTGCTGCTGCTGGGCGCCGCACTGGCCGCGGCCCAGGAGTTGCCGGCGCCGCGGGGTCTGAGCGCCCGGGACAATCCCAATGACGCCGGTCACGGCATCCTGCTCGAGTGGAAAGCGGCGCCGGAGACCGACGGCGTCGTGGCGTACGAGATCTACCGCCTGCCGTGGCGGCCCGCCGAAGAGGGGGCGCCATGGACGCCCGCCCAGGCGCCGGATTCGGCCTGGATCCTGACCGGAACGGTCCCGATCCCCGCCACCAGCTACGTCGATATGGACGACGAAGTGCGTCTCGGGGCGAACTACAACCCCGGCTACATCCCGCGGGGAGGCGTGGTGCACTACCGCATTCGGGCCATGGGCCCCGGCGATGCGCTGTCCGCCTTCACGCCCCCGGTCACCGCAACCGCGCACGGCGACTGGTGGCATACGCAGCGCTGGAACGTCCTGGTCATCGCTCTGTTACTCGGCGTCTTGATGGTCTACTTCATCCGCCGGTCCAAGGAGGGCGCCGAGCTCTACATCCGTCCGATCCCGGGGCTGCAGCGCATCGACGAGGCGATCGGACGCGCGACCGAGATGGGCCGCCCGATCCTCTTCGTGCTGGGCACCGGCACCGCCGGCGACGTCGCCACCCTCGCGGCCTACACGATCCTGGCCCGCGTGGCCGAACGCACGGCCGAGTACCAGACCAAACTGCTCGTCCCGGTCAACGAACCGGTCATGATGGTCATGGCCCAGGCAACGGTCAAGGAGGCCTACCTCAAAGCCGGGCGGCCGGAGGTCTACAATCCCGACAACATCTTCTACATCTCGGCCATGCAGTTCCCCTACGTGGCCGCCGTCAACGCTCTGATGCTGCGCGAGAAGACGGCGACGAACTTCTACATGGGGGTCTTCCACGCCGAGAGCCTCCTGCTGGCCGAGGCGGGATCGGTCACCGGCTCGATCCAGATCTCGGGCACCGATCGCGTGCCCCAGATCCCCTTCTTCGTGGCCGCCACCGACTACACCCTGATCGGGGAGGAGCTGTACGCGGCCTCGGCTTATCTGGCGCAGGACCCGAAGCTGGTCGGACCGCTCAAGGCGCAGGACTTGGTCAAGGCCGGGATCCTGATCGTGGCGATCCTGGGCGTACTCGAAGCGACGATTCTCGGCAGCGGATTCATCAGCAACTTGATCGAACCGCACTAGGTCGCCCCACCGGCCGTGCGGGTTGCCGGCGCACCCGCGCGCTCCCGGTGTCCTGGGGCGGGTGCGGTTGGTGCGCGGCACCGGAAGTGGACATGAGGACATGAGCGACAACGGGATGAACGCATGAAGAGACAAGTTCCGATCTTCCTGGTCTTTCTCTGCGGCCTGACGATGGTCATCCAGTTCTTCGTGCCGCACGACTATTCCGACGTGCTCTTCCAGTATGCCAACGACTTCGTGATCGTTATCGGCATCCTGGCGCTGCCAGTCGGAATCTACAGCCTGATGAAGAACACCGTGAACAAGGCCATGCGCGATCCAAAGGAGCGGATCTTCTCCGCCCTCACGATCCTCGGGTTCCTGGTGATGATCGTCGCGGGATTGAAGCGCGAATGGTTCGCCTCCTCGACCTCACTCAGCTCGAACATGTTCAACTACGTCCTGGTCCCCGCGCAGGCCACGCTCTTCTCGATGCTGGCCTTCTATATCGCCAGCGCGGCCTATCGCGCCTTTCGCGCGCGTACGGTTCTGGCGGCGGTTCTGCTGGTGACCGCCTTCGTGGTCATGCTGCGACTGATTCCGCTGCCCGAGCCGGTCGCCACCTGGAACGCCGAGTTCGTGCGCTGGATCCTGGAAGTGCCGAACATGGCCGCCAAGCGCGCCATCCTGATCGGCGTGGCGCTGGGCGCCATCACCTATAGCACCAAGATCCTGCTGGGAATCGAGCGGGCCTACATGGGCACCGACTAGGGACTGGCAACCACGGGCGGAGAGCCCGAAGGAGCTTGCTTCCGATGGCCGAGCGAAAGTCGAAGGCCTGGTACGACCGGATGCTGAGCGTCGACCGGCGCTGGATCTACCTGATCATGGGATTGGCGGTCGTCGTACCGGTGATCTGGGAGATGTACATTCCGGTCACCGAGTCGAGCGAGGTGCGCGACGTCTACGAGTTCTCCGACGACGTGACCGACGGGGAAATCGTTCTCCTGGCGATCGACTACGATCCCTCGACCATGGCCGAACTGCATCCGATGACCGAGGCCATCCTCCGTCAGGTCTGGAGGAACGGCGGGCGCGTTCTGCTCAGCTCGCTCTCGCAGTTCGGGCCCGCAATGGCCGATGAGATCCTCACGCGCATCGCAGGCGAGATGGATGTCGAATACGGCGTGGACTACGTCTTCCTGGGCTACAAGCCGTACCCGGCGATCACGATTCTGGCCATGGGCGCCGACTTCCGCGTGCCCTTCCCCACCGACTACTACGGCAACAATGTCGACGAGCTGCCGATGATGGAGGGCGTGCACAACTTCGACGATGTCGAGGGTGTGATCGCCCTGGCCAGCGGGACCGCGGCCGACTACTGGATCACCTATGGCAACGCCAAGTACGGCGTTCCGGTGGCCCTGGGAGTGACCGGGGTGATGGCCTCCGACTACTACCCCTATTTGCAGTCTGGACAGCTCTTCGGCCTGATTCCCGGAATCAAGGGCGCCGCGGAGTACGAGCAGATGGCCGGAATCCGGGGCGAAGGCGCTCGCGGGATTCCGTATCAGACGACATCCCATGCGGTGATTCTCTTCTTCATCGTCATGACGAATGTCGCCTTCTTCGCCCGGCGGGCGGCGCAACGCAGGCGCTAGACCCGCGCGTCAGACGGTACCGGGCGGCCGCCTGCAGACGGCGGCCGAGGAGCGGCACAGAGGGAGATCGGAATGGAAGGCGCAACCACGGGAGAGCTCTTCTGGGGCGGAATCGCGGCACTCGTGACGCTGGCGATCTTCTCCTTCCTCTACAAGGACAACCCGGTCTTCAAGGTGGTCGAGCGCATCTGGGTCGGTGTGACGACCGGCTACTGGACGATGCTGCTCTACCACACCAGTTTCACCGACAAGGTCATCACGCCGATCTTCGAGCGGGGACAGTACTTCTACCTCTTCCCGGTGATTCTCGGCATTCTGATGTGGTTCCGCCTCTCCAAGACCTATGGGTTCCTGGCGCGCTACTCGCTGGCCTTCTACATCGGGATCTCGACGGGGATCTTCATCCCGCTGACGATCAAGACCGCGATCCTCTACCAGCTCCACGGCACCATCCGACCCATCGAGCCGACCTGGACCGGGCTGATGTTCGCCCTGGCCTTCATCGGCATCATCTGCTCGCTGAGCTACTTCTTCTTCTCCAAGGAGCACAAGGGCCTTCTGGGAGTCAGCTCGAAGATCGGGATCTACACGCTGATGATCGGCTTCGGCACCGGCTTCGGCCTGACCGTGATGGGGCGCGTGGCCCTGCTCGGCCAGCGGGTCAGCTTCCTACACGACTACATCGCCAGTCTGCTAGGAGCGCTCTTCTAGGCCGGTTCACCTGATTTCGCCAGGGATCATTCGTCTGCCCCGAACGCCGAGGCACTCGGACGCCACGCGAAGCCGTTCGGGCGCCCCGCGCTACACCCGGTAGGACCGGCGCACCGGCTGATCGTGGAGCTCGACGATCACCTTGCGCCGCCGCCATCCGAAGACCGCCAAGCCGACCAGCGGGACGTAGGTGATCACGATCAGGCAGAGCAGCAGCCAATTCTCGCGCATCGATGCGCCCAAGTACTCGTGCGTGAGGGCCGCCCAGGAGCTGGTCGCCGGCGAGATGCCGAAGATGTGCGCCAGCGAAACGACCAGGGTCAGGGCGAAGAGGTAGATGTAGTTGCGCAACAGACGGCGTCCCATCGCCTCGCGCATGGTCATCTTGAAGGTCGGATAGAGCAGATCGGCGGTCAGATCCTCCCGCCACGGACCGCGCAGGTGGTTCGACTCCCGTGTCAGGATCGGCACCAGGAAGTGCGCCTCGAGGATGCGCATCCGCCAGCGCCAGACGTCGTAGAAGCGGTAGCGTCGCGACTCGACGGTGAGCAGGAACCAGAGCGTGGCGATCGTCAGCAGGAAGATCGCATCGGCATTCGGGTTACGGAACGAGAAGGTCAGCAGACCAGCCGCCGCGATCACCGCCCAGTTGGTGGTGAAGTCCATCCGCGTGCGCCAGATGGTCAGGCGGTTCATCTCGCCGCGGTAGAAGTGCGCCAGGGCCGTAACATCTCCGCTGCGGAACAGATCCTCGGGCAGCGGGGGCACCTTCTCCGGCGGAACCCGATCGCGCTTCTCGGCAGCCTCCATCCTCGCTCCTCCCGCACTTCTGATCCGCGCGGGATGATACTCCCGAAACCGGGCGCCGACCACCCCCGCAAGCAGGCGGCGCGTGGCACCCAGCGGTTGCCGTAGCCGTCGGCCACCCAGCGTCTTGCGACATCCGGCGCACGTGTGCGACCCTCAGCGGACCCGGCGTCGGCCGGGCGTCATCACGCGCGGGCAGCACGACCCGGCCGCAGGAGAGACGCGTGCCATGAATCAGCCGATCTACCTCGACTACAACGCAACCACACCCATCGCGCCCGAGGTGGCCGAGGCGATGCGTCCCTACCTCGACGCGCACTTCGGGAATCCCTCGAGCAGTCACCGCCTCGGCATCCAGGCCCGGCAGGCGGTCGAGCGGGCGCGCCGCGCGGTGGCCGAGCTGCTCGGCGCGCAGCCCGACGAGATCGTCTTCACCAGCGGCGGGACCGAGTCGAACAACGCGGCCATCAAAGGGATCGCCACTGCGCATCGCACGCGCGGCCGTCACATCATCACCTCGGCGATCGAGCATCCCGCGGTCAGCGAGGTCTGCGCCTTCCTGGAGCAGGAGGGATTCCGCATCACCACACTGCCGGTCGACGAGTACGGCCGCGTGGATCCGCAGGATCTGCGGCGGGCGCTCACGCCCGAGACGATCCTGGTCACCGTCATGCACGCCAACAACGAGGTGGGAACGATCCAGCCGATCGCCGCGCTGGCCGATGTGCTGCGCGGCACCGGCGTGCCACTGCATGTCGACGGAGCGCAGGCGGCGGGCAAGATCCCTGCGCGAGTCGAGACGCTCGGCGTCGATCTCTACTCGATCGCGGGGCACAAGATGTATGCGCCCAAGGGGATCGGGGCCCTCTACATCCGGCGGGGCCTCAAGCCGGCCAAGTTCCTGCACGGCGCGGACCATGAGGGCGACCGCCGCGCCGGCACCGAGAATGTCCTGGAGATCGTGGGGCTCGGCCGCGCCGCCGAGCTCGCCGGCCGCGATCTTGACGCCACCGCCACGCGCATGCGCGCGCTGCGCGATCGACTGCACGAGCTGATTCGGGAGCGGATCCCGGAAGTGCATCTCAACGGTCATCCCGAGCAGCGGCTGCCCAACACGCTGAGTCTCTCCTTCCCCGGTGTAGAGGCCCATGCGATCCTCGATGCGATGCCCGAGGTCGCCGCATCGGCTGGGGCCGCCTGCCACGCCGACCGGGTGGATGTCTCGCGCGTGCTGGAGGCGATGGGCGTCCCGATCGAGCGGGCCATGGGCACGATCCGCTTCTCGGTCGGACGGCCCACGCGGGCGGCGGAGATCGAGCACGCGGCCGAGCAGGTGATCGACGTCGTGCGCCAATTGCGGGCCTCGGCCACCAAGGCGACCGCGGAGGCCGGCGTCGAGACCGGCTCGCCCGCGGGCGCCGAGGTTCGACTGACGCGCTTCACGCACGGACTGGGCTGCGCCTGCAAGATCCGCCCACAGCTCCTCGAAGAGATCCTCGCGCAGATGCCGCGCCCGCGGGATGCCGGACTACTGGTGGGCACCGAGACCTCCGACGACGCGGCCGTCTACCGCATCTCTGAGGAGGTGGCGATCGTCTCGACGGTCGACTTCTTTACGCCGATCGTCGACGACCCGCACACCTTCGGAGCGATCTCGACCGCCAACGCGCTGAGCGACATCTACGCCATGGGGGCCCGGCCCCTCTTCGCACTGAATCTGGTCGGATTCCCGGTGCGGCGGCTGCCGATGGCCGTGCTGCAGGCGATCCTGCGCGGGGCGGCGGAGAAGGCGTCGGAGGCCGGCATCGCCATCATCGGCGGCCACTCGGTCGATGATACGGAACCGAAGTTCGGCCTTGCCGTTACAGGGATCGTGCCACCCGGCCGGATCCTGCGCAATCGCGGCGCCCGCAGGGACGACGCCCTGATCCTGACCAAGCCGATCGGCGTGGGCATCCTGGCGACGGCGGCCAAGCGGGGGGTCGCCAGCGCCGGAGCGATCGAGCGGGGCAGCCAGGTGATGCTGCGACTCAATCGCGAGGCGGCCGAGGCGCTGGAACCGTTCGACGTGCACGCCTGTACGGACGTGACCGGTTTCGGCCTCGTCGGACATTTGCGCGAGATGGTCGGCGGCTCCGACGTCGGGGCGGAGATCTGGAACGACGCGGTTCCGCGAGTCGCCGAAGCGCTCGACTGGGCCGCGGCGGGCGTCGTTCCGGGCGGCACGCGCGACAACCAGGCCCACGTGGCGGCGCACGTCGACTGGGACGCGCGGCTCTCGGCTGCCGAGCAGCTCCTGCTCTGCGACGCGCAGACCTCGGGCGGGTTGCTGATCGCGGTGCCCGCGTCGCAGTGCGACGCGCTGCTGGCCACACTCGCCGAGCGGGGGGTGCCCGACTGCGCGCAGATCGGTCGCTTCGTCGAGACCGGCGCGGGGCGCGTGCGCGTCGTGCGCCAGCGCCCTGAGTAGTGCCCAGATCCGATGCCGAGGAAGAGGGGAACAGCGGTGATACCGTCCGTCGTGGAGGGGGGAGAGACTAGATGAAACGCGGCCATGATCTGGTTGGGCAGGCGAACGAAGGCCTGCGCCGCCCCACCCCAGGGGCCGCG
>WJJG01000082.1 GCA_014729815.1 Candidatus Eiseniibacteriota bacterium | reverse complement strand
TCGCGATCCTCGAACGAACGAGCGGCGGCGGCCAGCAGTCCCTCGTGGACCTTGATGGGCGCGGCGCCCTCACCGTTCGATTCGAGCGCGCTGCGCCACACCTCGAAGCCGCGCAGGGGGCGCTCGTCGGTCAGCGCCCAGTTCAGGCGCACGCAACCCGCCTCGGGCAACTCCTGGCCCTCGGGCGAGGGCCCTGCGCCCATCCCGTCCGGGATCCAGGCGGCGGTGAAGCGTTCGGCGGCCAGCGGCTCGTAGACCGGCGCCTCGGTGGTGAACTTGACCGCCAGTCCGGGCGAGAGCGGCGCGGCGCCGGGCGCGTACTGGCTGGCATAGCAGTACTGGATGCCGTGTTCTTCGGTCGGATCCTCGATGCCGACCGTCGAGAACATCTTCACCCAGTCGTCATCGACGATCTGTTTGTACTGGAAGACGATCTCGCCGTTCCCCGAGGCGGTCGGGTGGTAGGCCGGATCGTAGAGGAGGATCTCGAAGGTCTGGTAGTCGTCGGTGATGTCCTCATAGTTCTGCTGGCGACTCCATTCGATCACGAAACGATGCTGGTCCTCGTCGTACCAACTGTAGATGCCGTCGCCGCCCGCGATCGTCGGATCGAGATTGTCCCAGAAGGCGGCCACATGACTGGCGCATCCCCAGGGATCGGGAATCGACCAGTTGCGGATGTCGTACCAGTATTCGGTGTCGAAGGCGATCCAGCCGTTGTCGCTCACCCGGATGCTGTTGAACGTCTCGCCGTAGTAGGTGAAGTCGAAGGGCAGGTCGATGACGGCCGGGGTGTAGTTGTCGAGCGGGATGTCGACCCGCGTGCCGCTGCCGCCGTATTCGGGGGAGCATTCCACCCAGCGGTAGACCGGCACCTGACCCGGGTAGTCGATATCCGCGCTGTCGTAGCAGTAGTAGCCGCCCTCGTCGGGCCCCACCGGGGCCGCGAAGTCGACCGCCCCGACGACGAGATTGAAGTAGACGCTGCCCTCGGGCCCCGCGCCGGTGTCCGCGAAGAGCTTCATCGGAATCACCGTGCCGACCGCAAGCTGCGGGTCGATCTGCAGCTCGAAGGGGTCCATGGCGTTGTCGCCCTCGGCGCCGGGGACGACCTCGGGAAAGGTGCCGAGCGAATCGCTGATCGTCACCTGACCGGGCACCTGCGCCTGTAACAGCGCCTCCACCGCGCTGCCGGAGATGCTGCCCTCGTTGGTCAGAGTCAGCGTCAGGGTGATCTCCTCGCCGGGATCGAAGATGTCGTCGCCGCCGTCGCTGACCGCCGTGCAGCGGTAGGCCGGCGCGGTGGCGGTAACCCAGAAGTCCGTCTCCGACAGCGGTCCCACCCCAGCCGCCTCGGGGGCGAAACGGAAGCGCAGGCGCGCTCCATCCTCGATCTCCGCATCGAGCTGCACGCTGAGCATCTCGGTGGCCTCGCCGCTCTCGCCGGCGCCGATCGGACCGAACTCGACCTGCCCGCTGAGCAGCGTCACGTTCTCCGGCGCGCGGATCGTCGCCGTGGCGCCTTCGATCCCGCTGGTGCCGGTGTTGGTCGCCGTGAGAAGCAGATCGCTGGCCACACCGGGCAGCAGCGTGCCCCCGCTGGGCGCCGCCGCGCTGCATTGCAGGAAGTAGTCCTCCTCCTGGACCGGGATGGTGATCTGCTGGGGATGGAGGTTTTCGCCCGCCACGGTGCAGAGCAGATCGCTCAGCGACTGCGTGGCGAGGGGAACCGTGACATCTCCGTTGGCGTCGGTCACACCATAGCCGACATGCGCACCATCCTGCACGAAGGTCACGTGCGCTCCGGCGACACCGCTCTGCCCGTCGCTCTCGGTGATGCGCAGATCGAGAAAGTTCTGCCCCAGGGAGACCGAGCGCGGCACGCCGTCGAGCTGCACCCCGCGCGGGAAGTCGGTCCAGATCGCAAGCGACGGGTCGCCGAGCAGGTTGTAGATGTAGTGGTAGTACTCGACCGACCGCTCGCCGCTGGTCTCCATGTCGAGCTCGGTGGGGAACTCGGTCAGCAAGGCGTTCTTCGACCCTACCAGCAGCGGTCCCAACTGATACACCCCCTGGTAGCGCAGTATCTCGATCAGACCGATGTCCACGCGATCGTTCCAGCGCGAGTGGGAGTGATGCTCTCCCGTGCCGATGAAGCCCACCGCGCCGCGCGGATCCTCGACGGTGCCCGACTTGAGCCAGGTCTCACCGAAGCAGTCGATCTCGTAGTTGCCGAAGTTGCCCGTGTGGCAGACGATGCTGAAGACCACCGGCAGCTTCCAGCCGTTGCGCAGGCGGCGTATGCCGGTGACGCCGAACTCCGGCGGCTGCCAGGCCGTGTCTCCCTGCGCCCATCCGCGATAGTTGATCAGGCTGACGCCGTTGTCGACGTAGTAGCGGATCAGCGTCTCGGCCTGCCACCAGGGCGGGTAGAAGACCGTGTCGGGCTGCGCGTAGTCCATCTCCATCAGCAGATCGGCGATCCAGCGGCTGGTCGGCTTGGGTGTCGAAGAGCCCGCATTGCCGGCCACCAGCAGCGCCCGCGAGAACCAGTCGTCCGCGGCGGTCGTGTCCGGCTGGCTCTCGTAGCCCACCGTCTTGGCGACCTGCACGGCCATCTCGCCGGCCTCCTGCGCGGAGAAACGCCCCACATAGAGGTCGGCGATGTAGTCGTCCCCGTCGACACAGCCGTAGAGGTGATCGGACACGTTGTCGAGGGCGTTGAACGCCGGAACGAACCCGACATCTCCCGCCAACAGGACGTAGAGCGGCGGCGTCTCCCACGTCTCGTAGGCCTGGCGGATGTAGTCGCGGATCTCGTCGGGCGTCGAGCCGGTCTCCTCGGTGGTGACCAGGTGGACGTCGTAGCCGCATTCCGTCTTCCAATCTACCAGCGGCTCGAGCGCCTCGGTGAACGGCGTGGCGGTCACGATCAGGTAGCCGCCGCGGTTGCTGGGCTGCGCCCCGCCGCCCGACTGCGCGAAGCCCAAGAGGCGTGCGTGCGGATCGAAGAGCCGCTGCGTTGCCGGCGCATCGGTGCGGCCCGTCAGCGCAGCGCCCGCCGCATCCCGCGCGGTCAGGCGCAGCTCCAGGCGCGCCGCTCCGGCATCCGACGCCAGCTCGGCCCGCGCCGCGGGGTCCAGCGCGGCAGCCACGAACGGCCGGCCGCGAAAGCGCATCATCGGTCCGAGGTGCAGATCGGATGCCCCAAGCTCGTGCACAGCGTCGCCCGTATCGAGCCAGGCGCGGTCGAGCTCGGCTGCCGTCGCACCAGCGGGCAGGACAATCAGCGCGCCGGTCGGAGAACAGGTGGCACGCAGCGCCTCGCCATCGGCTCGCGCATCGATGACCGAGAGCGGGGAGCCGCTCGGTGCGCGCCCGGCGAGCGCGTCCTCGCGTGCCGCGGTGGCGGAAGGCGGGTTCCCGGTGACCGCGATCAGGATCGCGATCACCGCGATGAAGGCCAGAAGACCGGGGAGCAACGGATGACTCGATCTGCGCATAGATCCCCCATGATGCGTCGCCGGTGGGTCGTCCCCTGTGTCACCCAAGCCGCCGCGTGACGGTTCCTCCGATCGCGGAGGAAGCAGCGGCCAAGGACCTTGCCCCGACGACTGCCGCCGCGCAGGAGCGCCGGTGCGCGCATCGGCGCACCCCGATCGGCGGCGTGCGTGCGTCTCTGCCGAAGGTGCAGGCGGGGATTGTAGCATGCTGCGCCCGTGCCAGATAGCTTGTGGTGCGAAGATTGGAGCTGGGGATCGGAGCTCGCCTTCGGGCGGCGCGCCGGACCCAGCCCGCACGCCACGCCGATGGGGACCGACGCGGGGCTGGGCGGTCACTTCCGGCGTAACAGAAAGGGAGGCATTGGATTATGCCTCCCTCAGTTCCAATTCTCGTGCCACCGCGGCGGCCCGGCGGCGGCCGACCGCGGCCTGCGCCTAGCGGAGCCGGAGCATCCGCAGCCCCTCGGTCAGTTCCCCGCACCGCAGCCGGTAGAAATAGACCCCGCTCTCGGCGCGCGCGCCGCCGAGCGTGGTGCCGTCCCAGGTCACCTGCTGTACGCCGGGCGACGGAACGCCCTGATAGAGCAATGCCACCCGCCGGCCGCTCGCATCGAGCACGTCGAGGCTCACCGGCTGTCGGCTCTCAAGCGCGAAGGAGATCACCGTCGACCCGGTGAACGGATTGGGCCGATTGCCGAGCAGTCGCGCCACCGCGCGGGGCGTTACCTCGGGCACATCGGAGTCGCACCCGGCCCCCTGCGCGCCGATCAGCGCACCGCCGCATGCGTCGGGACCGTTGGGATGGTTGCCCGGAGCACAGGGCGAAGCATCCTCGATGTGGAAGTTGCCGATCTCCGGATCGCAGAGCAGCGGATCGAGCGAGAAGTTGTCCGTGCCCACGCCGCAGATCTCGTCCCCGTCGCGATTGCCGTAGACGCAG
>WJJG01000081.1 GCA_014729815.1 Candidatus Eiseniibacteriota bacterium | reverse complement strand
CCCCCAGTCTCTCCAACCTCCAGCCTCAGACTACGACCAGAGCCCCCCCCTGCGCCTCGCAGGCCCTTCACCAATCTTCGGGTCACAATCATCCGCTTGAGCTCGCGAGTCAGGAATGCATGATGAGCCTGTGCGTCGACACGCTGGCGGCGGGGGCTCGAACGCGGAGGGCGCGCGAGATGTCGATCGGTGCGGAGCGATCGCCCAGGCCGCGAGTCTGGTGGACCTACGCGGCGCTGCTCTGTATGGGCGCGCTCTTCCTGGTTCTGGCCGTCACCAGTCTCACCGGCAAGTCGGTGACCGTCGATGAGTTCGGCCATCTGCCCACCGGGCTCAATCTGATCGGGCATGGCGAGATGCGCTATGCGCATCTCAACCCGCCGCTGGCCCGTCTGCTCTCGGCACTGCCGCTCGCCGCCGCGGGTGTACCCCCGATCGCGACCGATGCGCTTGCGTTTCAGCAGCGCTACGACTTCTGGGCCAACGGCTACGCCTTCATGCAGCGCGAAGCGGACACCTACCATGCGCACTTCGTGCGCGCACGCTGGGTGTCCGTCTGCCTGGCGCTGTTGCTCGGAGCGCTGGCCTTCTTCTGGACGCGCCGGCTGGCTCCGGCGCACGCGGGGTGGGGCGGTCTGCTGGCGGCCGGCCTGATCTGGTTCGATCCGAATCTCCTGGCGCACGCACGACTCGTGACGACCGATCTCGCGCTGACGCTCTTCCTGCTACTCGCACTCTTCGCTCTCGAGCGTTTCCTGCGCCGTCCCGCCTGGACCACCGCGTTGGCCTGCGGCATCACGCTGGGTCTTGCGCAGCTGGTGAAGTTCAGCGCGGTCTACCTCTACGTCACACATCTGGTGCTGATCCTGATCTGGGTAGGCCGCGCACCGGGGCGTCGCCGGCGCCTGCTGGGACTGGGTCTGGTGGCCCTGGTCGTGAGTGTCTTCGTCCTGGATGCCGGATACGCCTTCCAGCGTGTCGGGCGCATGGTCTCGGAAATCAGCTTCCGCAGCGACGCGTTGCGCGGGCTGGCCGCACTCCTCCCGCCGCGTCTGATGCTACCCTTGCCGGAGGACTTCCTGCGCGCCTTCGATCTGCAGCTACTCGATGCTCAGACGGGGGATCCTTCCTATCTGCTGGGCCGCTCCTATGTCGGGGGGAGATGGGACTACTTCCCGGTGCTTCTGCTGAGCAAGACGCCGCTCCCGCTGCTGCTGCTCTTCGGTCTGGCGGTCGGCATTCGCCTGCGCGCGCTGCGTGGCCGTCGCCCACCGGATCACGCGCGCTACGATCTGATCCTCCTGCTGCCGGCGGGACTGCTGCTCGCAGTCTTCGGTCTGCTCTCGGAGAAGCAGCTCGGCTTGCGCATGATCCTGCCGTGTGTCGCGCTGATCTGGATCTGGGTGGCCGCGACCTGGGCGTCGTTTCCCCTGCGTCGCGGAGCGACGCTGCTGCTCATCGCGTGCTGTCTCTGGCTGGGCATCGAAACCAGCGCCGTGCACCCCCACTACCTGCCCTACTACAATCCGCTCGCCGGCGGGCCGGAGCGCGGCCATCTTGTGGCGGTCGATTCGAACTGCGACTGGGGCCAGGACCTGCCGGCGCTCGCGCGTTACATGGACGAGGAAGGGATCGAGAGCGTGCAGCTGCTCTACTTCGGGCGGGTCGATCCGGTGATCTACGGGATCGAGTACGATGTGCCCAGGCGCGCCGGCCGCCCGGGCCATCTCGCGGTCAGTCGCACCCTGTATGGCAGAGGCTACGTGCTGCCCGATCATGGACGGCTGGTACAGGGGGGACCGTATCCGTTCGATTCCGATCCGCCCGGAGTGCGTGTGGCCAGCCTGGGGCATTCGATCGACGTCTACCGGATTGGGGATGCCGCACCCGGCAAGTAGCCGCGGGTCCCTGCGGCGCGCGCGGGGGGCGGCCGGAAGGAGAGTTCCATGAGAAGACGGTTCTACATGGGAGGCGGGCTAGGGCTCTCGGCGCTGGCGCTGATCGTCCTGCTGGGTGGCTGCGCCGCCGGCGACACGCGCTATCTCGAGCATCCCGCCGGCTTCTGGGCCGGGCTCTGGCATGGACTGATCCTGGTGGTGACCTTCGTGATCAGTCTCTTCAGCGACAGCGTGACGATCTACGAGACGCACAACAGCGGTGGCTGGTACCACTTCGGCTTCGTGCTCGGCACGCTGATCATGGCCGGCAACGGCTGCCGGGCCAGCTCGCGCAGGAAGCGACGCAAGCGGGGCGATCTGTCGAAGGAGGAATGGGAGCAGATCGCGCGCAAGGTCGAGGAGAAGGTCCGCCGGGGCGTGCAGCGCTGGGCCGAGGAGCGCAAGGAAGGCGACGCGGAGTGGGAGGAGCTCGGCCGCAAGGTCGAGGAGAAGATCAAGCGAGAACTGCGCGACTGGGCCGAGCGCTAGCCGCCGCGCGCATCGCCCGTAAAGGGTCACCCGCCGCCTGCCGAGTCTTCTAGGGAGCGAGGCGTTGCTGGCGGTCCTAGGCCCCGGAGCGAGCGAGGTGGCCGGTGAGCGAGAAGCCCAGACTCAGCATTCCGCCGCGGGGGGCATCCTTGCGTCCGCGGCCGCGGGTGCTGATCGCCGAGCCGCTGGATCGCCAGGGCCTCCGCCGTCTGGTGCGGGCCTCCTGGCAGGTGCGCCTGGCCGCCACGCAGCAGGAGGCCGCCGATCTGGCCTATGTGCATGCGGCCGACGTAATGATCGCCGATCTGGACGCGCCCGAGTTCGACTCGCCCGAGTTCATCGGACGCGTGCGCTTCGTGGCCCGCAACGCGTTTCCCGTCCTGGGGATTACCCGCCGGCCTTCGCGGCGGCGCGACGCCTGGTTCCGTCAGGGGCTCTCCGATCTGCTTCCGCGTGAGGGGCTTTCGTCGATTCTCCTCGAGCACAAGTTGCAGCACTGGGTGCGCTACTACCGGATGCGTGTCCGCCTGCATCGCGCCGACCTGCGCGTGCTGGAATGGTGGCGCAGCTTGGCCGACGGGCTGACCGAGATCCACACACAGCTGCTCGCCGGTCTCGAT
>WJJG01000080.1 GCA_014729815.1 Candidatus Eiseniibacteriota bacterium | reverse complement strand
CGTCATAGTCGTCATCGTCGTAGTCGTCATCTAGCTCGTCATCCAGCTCGTCATCCAGCTCGTCATCATCGAGATCGTCGTCATCCAGATCGTCATCGGCGAGATCGTCGTCGTCGTCAAACTCGTCGAGATCATCGAGATCGTCGTCGAGTTCTTCTTCCTCATCCGGCTCATCTTCGAGGTCATCGTCGCGCAGGATGACCGGCTGCTTCAGGATGTCCCTCATTGCGCTCCTCCTCGCGGGTCATGCCCCGCCGGAAAGTCCGAGATTGCAGGGACCGGATCTCACGCCGCACCGGGCGCGGCACCGCGGATTTAACGAAGCCCCTCTCGCCGCTGTCAAACGAAAAACGGATCGCCTTGCGCTGCCCCCCCACCCATCCCTAGAATCGCTACAATGCACAACGGAACGCGTCTGCGCAAGCGCCCCCCGGCCGCCGGGCTGGGCGCGGTGAGCCTGGTCCTGCTGTCGCTCCTGAGCGGCGGAGCGGGCGCCGAAGAGGGGTACGGCGAGGCCGAGCTGCGGGCGATCCTCTTCGGCCGGGAGCGGGCGGACACCCTGGACGCCGGGGTCGTCCTTCTGGCCCATCGCACGCACTACGAACACCATGGCAGCGGGGAACGGGAGCGGCACGAACACCAGATCTGGTACGTGCGCGATCCCGACGATCCACGCGCCGCAGCACTCCGCACGCCGGCCGTGCTGCTCGACAACACCCACCAGGCCTTCGGACTGACGCATGCGCGCGTGCTGCGCGAGGGCGATACGCTGGACGTGACCGGGGCCGGGTGGTCGCTGCGCACTCCGGAGGGATGGCCGCCGGAGGCGGCGAATCCTTGGCGCGAGGCGCATGCCACGCTGCCGCCCTGGCAGGCGGGGGACGTATTCGATCTCTCCTACTCGCTGCTCACGCGGCCTTCCCGCACGCGCATCCCGGATGCCTGGACGCGCATCGTCCTGCGCACCCCACGCGGGCCGACCGTGGAGCGCCACGTGGTCCTCACCTACGAGCGGGGGCTGGAGGGCTTTGCACGAGTGATCCACAACCCGCAGCGCCTCCTGCGTCACTATGGCGCCGATCCGAAGCTCGAACTCCTGACGGGCAATCTCCCGCCGGGCGCGGGAGATGCCAAGGACTTGCAGGCGCCCGCGGTGCTCTTCAGTTGTGCGCAGGCCTGGCGGCCGGCGCGCCGCGTGCTGGCCGAACACTACATGTTCGAGATCGCTCGGGCTCGTACTTTTCTGGCCGCGGTGGGGGACTCGCTGGTCCGGAACGCCCGCGGATCGCGCGAGCGCATCGGGGCGATCTTCCATCTGCTGCGCGAGCGCTGCGCACCGATTCCGCGTACACTCCTGGAGTCGGACTACTACCCGCGCCCGCTGGCGATTCCCTGGCAGGGCCGGGCCGCCGATGAGATCGACCGCGCACTGCTCTTCGCAGCCTTGGCGGATGTCGCGCTCATCAAGGTCGATCTCTTTCTCGGCCGCAGCGATCCGCGCGGGTTCGATCCCGAGCTGGTCACCCCCCAGCAGTTCGATCGGCTGCTGGTGCGGCTCTTGGTGGCCGAGGAGGATCGGCACATCTTCCTCGATCCGTCGGCCGGCGATCTGGCCGCGGCGCAGACCGTGGTCGACGAGAAGACGGTGCTGCTGGGCGTGCCGGACGAATGGGCGCGGCTGCTGCAGGCCGATGCGCAGGGACATCTGCACGACTATGCAACGGCTCGTACCGACAACTAGCGCTCTAGAGGTCGGGAGACGGCAACCGAAAGGAAGGCACCGATGAAGAGCTGCACCCGCCGAGAAGCGCTGACCCGCATGGGCGTCGGGGCCGCCCTCCTCGCCGGCGGTGGATTCCCCGCGCGGGCGCAAGCCGCGTCGTCCCTGGCTCTGGCACGCAATGGCGAGCCGGAGGCGCTGACCCGCGCGGCCATCGACGCGCTCGGCGGTATGGGACGCTTCGTGCCGCGCGGCGCGACGGTCGTGCTCAAGCCGAACATCGGATGGGACCGTGCGCCCGAGCAGGCGGCCAATACCCATCCGGCGGTCGTTGCCATCCTGGTGACACTCGCGCTCG
Source organism: Candidatus Eiseniibacteriota bacterium (assembly GCA_014729815.1). Lineage (GTDB taxonomy): Bacteria > Eisenbacteria > RBG-16-71-46 > CAIMUX01 > WJJG01 > WJJG01. The sequence continues at coordinate 6,492 of WJJG01000080.1, read as the reverse complement.
AGGCGGGCGCAGCAAAGGTGCGGGTGATGGACCATACCTGCAACGACGCGCGGCGTTGCTATCGTCGCAGCGGCATTCAGGAGAGCGCCGAGCAGGCCGGCGCCGATCTCCTTCACCTGCGCGACGGGCGCGGCACACAGATGCACATCGGCGGAGAGCTGATCGGTGACTGGCCGGTGCACCGGGAGGTTGTCGAGGCCGACGTGCTGATCAACGTGCCGATCGCCAAGCATCATTCGCTGACCCGCGCCAGCCTGGGGATGAAGAACTGGCTGGGCGCGATCGGCGGGCGGCGCAATCAGCTCCACCAGAACGTCCCGTTGGCGTCGGTCGATCTGGCCGCCTTCTTCAAGCCCCAGCTCACGGTTCTCGATGGCACGCGGGTGCTGCTGCGCAATGGACCGCAGGGGGGCGATCCGGCCGACGTCTCCCATCCGCGCGTGCTGATGGCCGGCGTCGATCCGGTGGCCATCGACGCCTTCGGCGGGACGCTGCTCGACCTGACCCCGGACGATCTACCCCATCTGGCCATGGCCACGGCGCGCGGGCTCGGCTCGATCGACTGGGACCGCTCCGATCTCGCGCGGATCGACCTGGGCGCGTAGACCGCATCTCACGCCCGGCCGCACGGGGGGTCCGCATGCAAGGCGGGCCATGCGCGGAGCCCGCGCGCGCCTGTCTTGCGCATCGCCAGGCGCGCGATGGCCCTACTCGCCCACCGGCGGCAGCGAATCCGGCCCCTGTTCCGCCGGCGGCGGATCGTCCGGCTTTATCGGCACGCGGAAGCGCAGATCGAACGGCTGACGACCGGCGGTCGCCGGATCCTGGTCGAGCCGGACCCCGTAGTCGTCCAGCAGACCGCTGCTCAGTCGCAAGAGGTGCATGCCGCCGGGCAGAGGCGCCTGCGGCTGGACGACCAGCACGCGGGCACCCTCCTGCAAGGAGAGGTCGACGGCCATTCCCGCGCTGTCGGGCAGCTGCACGACGATCACCGCAGAGTCGAGGCTCGCTGGATCGACCGAGCGGGAGAGCTCGACGCGCAGGCTGTCCCAGGGGGTGACGAACCCGCCGCTGCGCGGCGCGGAGTCGAGGGCCAAGAAGGCACAGAAGGAGACACCGGCAACCGCCTCATCCACAAGGCCGTGCGTGTCGTAGACACGCAGCCGGATGCGATACGACTCGTCACAAGGGGAGGGACCCTCCCCTTCGGCCTCATCGATCCAGCCATCGCCGTCATCGTCGATTCCGTTGCAGCCCCGCAGGTCGAGCAGGCCGTAGTCGTGGACGCCCAGCAGGCGCGTGGCGTCATCGAGCGAGTCGATTTGGCCATCCCCCCAGTCCCAGACGGCCCAGGCGATCGAGTCCCCCGGATCGTGTTCGTACGATGCGGTCGCATCGAGCATCACGCGGGCCGAATCCCCCCAAGCGCAGAGCGGCCCATCCCAGACGATCACCGGTCCCCGGCCAGTCGTGAAGGTCGCGGTGTAGTCCTGATTGCCGCCTGTCTGCGGATCCTGGTCGAGGGCGTTGCCCGCCAGATCGCGCAGCAGGTGTGTGGCCACGACGGTGAAAGTGGCGCCCATCGCCAGCGAATCGGCGGGCTCGAGGACCGCCACCATTTGCGCCTCCTCGAGCCAGGGCGCGTGGGCCAGGGGCACCACGCCATCGGGCCCGAGCAGGTAGACGCTTCCCTCGTGGACGGTCGCCGGATCGAGCGCTTCACTGAACCCGATGCGCACCCAGGTCGCCGGATCGACGTGCGCCGCTCCGCTCTCGGGCAGCATGGTCGCCACGCGGGGAGGCACGAGATCGGTCTCGGTCCGGAAGAGCCCCTCGTAGGGCTGGTCGCCCGGCAGGCCGGGATCCTGGTCCAGCGGATTGCCGTTGCGGTCCAGTGCGCCCGTCGAAACCCCGATGCGGTACTCACGGTCGAAGGCCAACCAGCTCTCGGGTACCAGGCTCAGCGTATCGCCTCCGGCGTTCAGCTCCGGAGCGAACGCCACCGCCGGACCGGACGCCTCACTCAGCTCGACGACCTCCCCTGCCAGCAGCGCCGCCTCGTCCATCGGCTCGGAGAAGACCAGGCGCAGCGTGGCGGTGACCGGCACGTCCGTCTCACCCGGCAGCAGCTCGGCCACGCGCGGGCCGAGCGTCTCGGGCAGCGTCGTGAAGAAGAAGCGATCGGCCTGCAGCCCCGGCTCGAGCGGCGCCTGATCGAGCGGATTCCCCCGCAGGTCGCGGACCGTGGTATCGGCGATGACCTCGTAGGTCGTACCGAACGCGAGCCAGATCGGCAGCGAATCGGGCAGCGAGACCGGCGCCCAGGCCAATGCCGAGTCTCCCGGAGCAAAGGCCACGCGCCCCGGCCAGGGCCCCTCCGCATCTTGGACGCGCAGGCCGCCCTCGGCGACCGATGCGCGCTCGATCGGCTCCGAGAAAGTCAAGCGCACCGGCGCATCGACGTCGACATTCGCAGCCGAGCGCGGCGGCTCGGTGGCCACCACGCGGGGCCCCCGCAGATCGGCCGCGGTCTGGAAATCGAATGCGTAGCCTTGCGCGCCGGGGGTGGTCGGATCGTGGTCGAGATGATTGCCTACCGAGTCGACAGCCAGCGTGTCGATGCGCACCCGATAGGTCGTCGCGTAGTCGAGAGGCTGCGCGGGCGTGAACCGCCATTCGGTCCCGCCCGCCACCAGAGTGCCCTCCCCCGAGAGCCCCTGCTGCTCCTGCAGCAGATGGAAAGCCTCCGCCACGCTGCCCGACTGCATCGGCTCGGTGAAACCGATGCGTATCACCAGATCGGTCGGCACGTCCGTCGCCCCGGCCAGCGGCTCGTGCCAGTCGACAGCGGGGGGAATGCGTTCACGCGTGGTGCGGAAGCTCCGCTGGAACGGCTGGAGGCCCGGACTCTCCGGCTCCTGATCGAGCGGGAAGCCGGTGGCGCTGATCAGCGCGCTCGAGAGGTCGATGCGGTAGTCGGTCACGTAGGACAGCGCCGGGTCGGGGAAGAAGCGCAACCAGAGCGAGTCGGCCTCCACGGCCCCCGGAACCGTCTCGGGCGCGCCGTCTCCGCTGAGGCGCGTCAGGGTCAGCGCCGCGGGCCCGCTCGCGGGGTCGATCGGGACGTCGAACTCGAGAGCAAGCGAGTCCGCAATCCCGACGGTTGTATCCCCCGCAGCGGGATACGCGGCAACTACCTGAGGATGAATGCTTTCCGGCTCGGTCTTGAAAAACTGCTCGAATGGCTGGCGCCCTTCGATCTCCAGCGCCTGGTCGAGCAGGCTGCCGTCGGGTGACGCGATCAACGTGTCGGCCCAGAGGCTGTACCAGGTCAGATGCGCCAGGGCAGATTGGGGCGTCAAGACGGCCAGGCTGTCGCCCACCAGGGCCAGGTCGGCGCCGATCGCCTCTCCTGCCTGTCGCAGCTGCAGGCGCTCGCCTTCCCCGAGACTGGCCGGATCGAGGGCCCGGCTGAAGGCCAGCTGGAAGGTCGCCGCGACCGCCACGAGGCTGTCGCCGTCGTCCGGGCTGATCGTCACCTCCGCGACCTGGGGCGGGCATTCGGTGCGGAACCAGGAGACGAAAGGCTGGAACCCGACCGCCTCGCGATCCTGATCGAGTGGCACGCCGGCGGGATTCGTGATGCCCGGCACATCCCCGGAGAGCATGCCGCGCAGACGCACTTGGTAGTCGGTGGCGCTCTGCAGCGAGCTGCTGGGCACGAAGCGGACACGACGCCCATCGGGGTCGGCCTGCACGTCGCCGCTGATGCCGATCGCCCCCTCGCGCAAGATGCGGAACGTATCGTAGTGCCGCACCGTGGACGGATCGATCGGCTCGCTGAAGGTCACCTCGATCTGCGCCGAGCGCGACACGGCCATCGCGCCCGAGTCGGGCGTGATCGCTTCGACGCGCGGGCCGAGCGGCTGCGCCAGCGTGCGGAAGCCGGCCTCGTACGGCTCCGCGTCCGGATACGTCGCCGGCTCCTGGTCGAAGGCCTGGCCCCGCGGATCCCGGAGCTGCGGCGTGACGTGCAGCCGATACAGGCGCCCGAACCATAGGGGGGCCGCCGGCGTCCAGAAGAGCGAATCCGCGCCATCCGATATGTCGAGCTGCCCCTCGATCGTCTCGGCTTCGGGCCCGGTCACGTAGAGCGCCGCGGACGTCAGCGTGGCGGGATCGGCGGCGCGTGTGAGCGCCACGCGCAGCTCTACCTCGCGCGACACCCCGGAATCGCCATCCGCCGGCGCGCTGGCGGCCACACGCAGCGGGTCGTAGGGCGCCGTCGACCACTCCACGGTGTGTGACTGCAACCCGGTCGCCACGGTGTCGGCATCGAAGGGCCGCCCGAGCAAATCGACGACCTCCGGAGCGACCACCACCCGGTAGTCGGACCCCATTCGCAGCATCTCCCGCGGCCGGAGCAGGAATCGCGCCGCGGGCATCGTGGCCGGATCGACATCGTAGGCCACCGCGGCGCCGGACGGCTGCCGCGTCCAACGCACACCCGGCGGGATCGATGCGGGATCGATCTCGCGATCGAACCGCAGTGCAACGGTGGCCGTATCGGCGCCAACGGTCGCGCCGGCGTCCGGGGCGATCGAATCGAGGCGGGGCGGATCGAGCCAGAGGGCCAGATCGACCCACAGGCTGTCCCCATAGACGCCGGGCCGGTGCGTGAAGCGCGGTCGCAGACGGAACAGGACGCTGTCGGGTCCGCCGCCGGCCGAAGGCATCGGTGCGGCTCCATCCCAGGTCAGCGTGGCCACCGTGTCGGCGCCGACCGCGCTGCTGCCCACTTCGGCCGACTGCAGCACATACCAGGCAAGCGTGTATCCGGTGGCTTCCGATACCGGAGACCACGTGGCGGAGAGCTCGCTGAGCCCATACGTGCCGCGAACGGTCAGTCCCCGGGGGCGTGCGTCGGCCAACAGGACCTCCGCGTTCGTGGTGCGCAGCGGCGCAATCTCGAGACCGTCCCGGGCGCCCGCGGCGACCACGCCCGAATCGATACTGCCGGCTTGCAGGCCCGCCGATCGACCCCATCCGTAGACGCGCGCCGCGTACGGTCCGCCGGCGGGGAGGGCCAGCGCGCTGCGGAAGGTGCCGTCCGCGCCGGGCGTGAGCGTGTCGGCGGCAACCCGCCCGGTAGGCCCGCAGATCTCGATCTCGATGCTTTCGATGGTGAGCGGCTCGCGCTCCGGGGCTGCCGGGCGCTGCAGATCGAGCCGCAGGTGCGCGGGTCCGTCGCGGGTCGTCTCGCGCGCGCACTGCCAGAGGCCGGCAAGCAGCAGCAGGCCCAGAGAGAGGCCGGCGACGATACGTGCGCCGCGGCGCAGCGCGCGCGACCCGCACGAGCGGCGGAGAGGCTGCCCGATCGGCCCTCGATCGATCACGGCGGGCCTCCCACTTCCGCGTCCTCGGCCGCCGCATCCGTCCAATCCCAGGTGCGGGCGAGATCGACGCGCCACCCGCGCAGCGTCTCGCTGCGCAGCCCGGGATCTCCTGCGGGCGCCCCACGCCACTCGCCGAAGCCGTATCCCAGGTGGACCGACCAGCTCCCCCTCCCGCGTGGCAGCACGAAGGTCGGGCCGACGCGGCAGCGCCAGCCGTCCGCAACGGGCAACCCGTGGGGCATGTAGCGCGCGAAGCGAGCGATCAGCTCGCCGCGCACCGGCGCTGCACCGATGCGCGCCAGCGTGCGCCGTGGGGCCACGCGCGCCGCCAGGTTGGCGGCCACGCCCGGCCCGGCATCCCGCAGTCCCCCATCGAGTGCGGCATCCAGCAGTCCGATCTGGTTGGTGCCGGCATAGGATGCGGCCAGGCCCAGCCGCCATGCGCCGACCGTGGCAGAGAGCCGGGTCGCGACGTGACCGATGCGCTGGCGCTCACGAATCCGCAATCCCGCAGCGCGCATCTCGCCTTCCCAAGCCACGCCCACACGGCCTTCGGCGGTCAGGCGCGTCCCGCGGAGCTGCAGCGCGACGCCCCCGCTCGCTCGCTGGCAGCGACCGAGGGTCACGCCCACGATCGGCTCGAACGCCGCGCGCTGTTCTCCCCCCAGAGAGAAGAGCAGTCCCACGTTTCTGCGCAGGGCGATCCCCCACACCGCGCCCGCGTGCCAACGCCAGCCCCGGAGCGCGTCGGGATCGACGAATCCCAGGAGCGGCTCGGCAAGGCGACGCGTCAGATCGCGCTGCGTTTGATCGAGCGCGCCGCTCGAGAGCGGCGTGGAGATCCCGAGCTGCAGCAACCAGGCGTCACCCGGCACCCGATAGCGCAGCAGCGCCGCGCCCGATACCGACTCGCCCCAGCCGAGCGCGCGCTCGGGAGCGGAGGCGCGCTGGGTCGCCACCTCGAGCTGCAGCTGCCACTGCGGCCGCGGGCGCAATTCCGCGCGCAGGCTGGTCACGGCCTGCCGCGCTTCCCGCACGCCCGCCGCGCGCCACTCCGCAAGGTTGGCCTCCCAACGCAGGCTGCGTAGGCCAAGGT
>WJJG01000079.1 GCA_014729815.1 Candidatus Eiseniibacteriota bacterium | reverse complement strand
GGATCGCCCGGTTCGGGCGGCCAGGTGCAGTACCAACCGAAGAGGCCGAAGGAGCGTCCCTCGAGGCGCAGCTGATCCCAGATGCGACCCGCCTGGAGATCGTTCTGCACCCCGGCGAAGTCCCAGATACCATGCACCTCGGGGCGATAGCCGGTGGCGATCGTGTTCCAGACTTGGGGCGAGAACATGGAGGGCAGCGAACGCAAGTCGGCGCGCGCGGCGCCGGTCATCCGGCGCGCCAGCTCCGGCATGCGCCCCTGCTCGAGCAGCGGATCGATGAGGTCCCAGGTTCCACCGTCGACGCCCACGACGAGCACGCGGGTTCCCTCGCGGGGAGGACCGGGCCGGGGATACGCCAGAGAGACGATGGCGAGGAGAAGCGCGACCGCCAGTGTCACGCCCCGCGTGTGCCGTCTCCGGCTCAGGCTGCGGGACCATAGGAAGAGGAGGAGCACGGTGGCCGCTGGAATCAGCCACAGCTCGAAGGGATCGGCGCCGTCCACAGTGGCCGAGGTCCAGAGAAGGGGCGCTGCGCATGCCGCCGCAACGCCGGCGATGCGGTGAACCCATGTGGCCGCGCCGATCACCAAGCCGGGAATGACGAAGAAGACAAGAGCCGCGACCAGGGGCTCGTCCAGGGCCAAGGGCGAGGCCCAGCGCACGGCCGCAACCGAGCCGGCGCCGCTCGTGAGGGTCATCACGATCCACAGCGGAAGTTTGAACGGTCTCTCTTCCATGAGCTGAGATTATACCAACGGGACCTCGGGGCGCAAAGCGGGTCGGGTGGTTTTCGCGCGAGCGCCTCGGCTGGATCAGGGCCAAAGACCGGCGCAACCCGGAAGGCGGCTCGAAAGCTCTGATGCTAGGCGGGGAAAGGCATTCCCCGCACGCAGCCGGTCTTTGCCCGCCATCGCGGCTCCGCAGCCGGGGGGATTTCGTGCGCCGCCGAGTCCCCGGCGCGGGCGGGCGTTGCCGCCCTTGTGTCCATCCCCTATCGTCAACCGGGACATGAAGGTTCTGCACATCGACACCGAGCCCACTTGGCGCGGCGGCGAGCAGCAAGCGCTCCTCCTGGCACGCGGCCTCCTCCGTCGCGGCGTGGAGACGTCGGTTCTGGGGCAACCCGGGTCGCCGCTCCTCGCCCGCACGCGCCAGGAGCGCATTCCATCGCATGCGATCGCCATGCACAGCGAGGCCGATCTCGGCGCCGTCTACCGCATCGTGCGCCTGCTCAGCCGCGAGCGCCCCGGCATCATCCACATGCATACCTCCCACGCCCATGCGCTGGGCGTCGCCGCCGCCAAGCTCACCGGAATCGGGCGCACCGTTGTTTCCCGCCGGGTCGACTTCTCGATCCATCGCGCTCCCCTGCGCCTCGGTCTCCTCAAGTATCGCCTCGGAGTCGATCGCATCATCGCCATCTCCCGCGCAGTACGCGAGGTGCTGGTGCGCGACGGCATCCCGGCCGAGCGCGTGGAGCTGGTACCCTCCGGAGTCGATCTCCAGGAGCTGGATGCGACGCCGCGGATCGACTTCCACCGCGAGCTCTCCATTCCCCGGGGCGCCCCCGTGGTGGGCAACGTGGCCCACTTCGGCTGGCACAAGGCGCAGGAGGAGCTGGTCAAGGCCGCTCCTCTCATCTGGGAGCGTTTTCCCGAGGCACGCATCGTCCTCGTCGGCGACGGAAGCTGCCGGCCGAAGGTGGAGCGGACGGCGCGCGAGGTCGGAGCGGACGGGCGGCTCATCTTCACCGGTTATCGAGCGGACGCGCGGGCGCTGATCCGCTGGTTCGACGCTTTCGCCATCTGCTCGGTTCTCGAGGGGCTCTGCACGAGCATCATGGATGCCCACGCCCTGGGCACTCCGGTCGCGGCCACGCGCGTGGGCGGGATCCCCGAGCTGGTCCGGCATCGCGAGACCGGTCTCCTCGTCCCGCCGCGCGATCCCTCGGCTCTGGCCGCCGCGATCGGCGCCCTGCTGCACGATCCGGACCTGGGGCGCCGGATGAGTCTCGCGGGGCGCGCGCTGGTGGAACGCTCCTTCAGCGCCGAAACCATGGTGGGTGGAACGCTGGATGTCTACTCCCGCGTCCTGCAACAAGTTGAAGCAGACCACCGGGGCGTCTGAAAACTGCGTCCCGGTCTCGCCGATCGACTCTTCGCCCCGCGCGCCGTCCGTAAACGAGGGTGAAGCACGTTGACACCCGCGCCCCCCGCGATCCCGTGCCGTCGCCTCCGCATTCCCATCGCCGGCAGGGCATCTCCGCACCTGGCCCATTTCGGACTTAACTGGTAGAATTGTAATGGGGTTGGACGATTCTGAAGCGCACCTGCCGGCGCAAGCCGGCTTGAAAAGGAGGATCATGATGTCCTGCCAGTCCAAACTGCGTCGCACCTTGCGGCTGGCCTGCGGACTCGTCATTTTCAGCTGCCTCGCCGCGGGGGGAGCCGCCGCAGTCGAGACCTACTGGCTGCCGGCGGATGCTGAGCTGCAGAGCCTTTCGAACGGAATCGATCTCTACCACTCCGGGCTCTCCGGTTTCATCGTCGGCGCGGCTCCTTCACAGGCGGTGGCGATCGCCGGCCGAGGAGGGATTCCCCTGGAAATCGGAGCCGAGGAGACTCTCTATGCCTATCTCGTGGAGGATGCCGAAGCGGCCGCGTTCGCCGCACCGGCCCGCGTCCTGCATCGCAGCGGACATGAAGTCTTCGTGGCCACGCCGGGAGCCGTCCCGCGCTTGACCGAGACGGCCGCCGCGCGTCTCGACGGTCTCAAGCAGCCGGTTTTGATCCGGCGGACGGCCAAGCCTTGGCCGACTCAGGACAAGTCCGGGGTGATCCCGCTGCGCGAAGCCGATCCGCTGATCCAGCAGATGGTGGACGACGTCACCACCGCCGACTATATGGCCACCTGGCAGGACCTCGAGGATTTCGTGACGCGCTATACCTACGCCCCTCAGAACGAACAGGCGACGCAGTATATCCTCGACGCCTTCCAGTCCTTCGGGCTCGACGCGGAGTTCCACACCTATCAGCAGAGCGGAACGCGTCGCAATGTCGTGGCGACCCTTCCGGGAACAGTTGATCCCACGCAGATCGTCTACGTCACGGCGCATATGGACGCCATCTCCGACACCCCGGAATCGTGCGCTCCCGGAGCCGACGACAACGGCAGCGGTACGGCGGCTGTGATCGAGGCGGCGCGGGTGCTCAGCCAGTACATGTTCGAGTACACGATCAAATTCGTTTGCTTCAACGGTGAGGAACAGGGTTTGGTCGGCTCGGCGGCCTACGTCGCCGACATCTATCAGGCGGGTGAAGACGTGATCGGCGCCTACAACATGGATATGATCGCCTATGCCGGCAACGACCCCGCGCCGCCGGACCTGATCATCTATACCAATTCCAATTCGCAATCGATCGCCGCGGCGCTGGAGGACGCCAGCGAGACCTACGTGCCGGGTCTCATCGATCCGGTC
>WJJG01000078.1 GCA_014729815.1 Candidatus Eiseniibacteriota bacterium | reverse complement strand
GAGCAGCTCTTCCTGCGCTGTGAAGTAGGCTGCGATCTGATCCTGCAGAGCGACAATCAGCTCACACTCTACCTCGATACCGATGACGATCCGGCCACCGGCTATCCGGTGGCTTCGATCGGCGCGGAGCTGGCCTGGGAATTCGGCAGCCGCAGCGGCTTCTACTTCCGAGGCGACGACTGGACGCCGCTGGAGTGGGACGACATCGGCCTGATCTCCGGCCCGACGCACAGTGGCGCCGACTTCGAAATCAGGCTCTCGCGCAACGCTCGGCCCGACGGCGCGCATCTGCTCTTTCCGCAATCACAGATCGCGATCGTCCTGCGTGATCTCTCGGGGGGAGGCGATTGGGTCCCGGACCCGGTCGATGCCATCCCCTACTGCTTCGATCAAGGCAGCGTCGAGCCCTGGGAGGAGATCGATCTGGAGCCGGGGGCCGTGGGGGCGCAACGGCTGCTGACGTACAACGTGTACCAGGACGGACTCTTCGAAGGGTACAAGCAGCCCTCCTTCGCGCGCATCCTGCGGGCCATCGACCCGCACGTGATCGCGTTTCAGGAGATCTACGACCATGGCGCCAGCCAGACGCGGGTCCTGATCGAGGGCTGGCTGGGCGGGTCGTGGGACGCCGCGCAGATCAGCGACAAGATCCTCGCCACACGCAGTGCGATCCTCGAGAGCTGGTCGATCGCCGGCGGCCGCGCCGGCGCGTTCTTGATCGCACCGACCGCCGGCGGGCAGCACGATCTGCTGGTGATCAATGCCCATCTGAGCTGTTGCGACAACGATCCGGCGCGCCAGGAGCAGGTCGATGCGATCATGGCCTTCGTGCGCGACGCGCGCACACCGGGGGAAGATCTGGACCTGACCGCCGAGAATCCGATCGTGATCACCGGAGACATGAACTTCGTCGGACTGTCCCGACAGCTCACCACGCTGCTGACGGGCGACATCGCGGATGAAGAGACCTACGGTCCCGACTTCGCGCCGGATTGGGACGCCAGCGATCTGACCGACATCGTATCGCGCCAGCCGACCAACGGCATGGGATACACCTGGTACAAGGAGTACAGTGACTACTCGCCGGGACGGCTCGATTTCCACATCGTCAGCGACAGCAACGTCGAGTCGGCCAAGAACCTGGTGATCCAGACGACGCGCATGCCACCGGCGCTCCTGGCTGCCTACGATCTGGATGCGGGCGACACCGAAGTCGCTTCCGACCACCTGCCGCACTTCACCGACCTGGTGCCCACCGAAGGGGGCGCGGTTCCCTGGCGGCCGATCGATCTGGCCGCGGCGCGACTGCGCTTGGTGGGGCCGAACCCCACCGCCGGGATCACCGAGATGCGCCTCGATCTTCCCGCGGGCACGCCGCCCGAGAGGCGCGCCCGCGCCGAGCTGCTCGTGCAGGACGCCGAGGGACGTCTCGTGCGGCGCCTGCTCGCCGCCGGGAGGGGGGGGGATCAGCTGCGTTTCCGCTGGGGCGGCGACGATGCCCAGGGTCGCGCGGTGGCCTCCGGCGTCTACTGGATCGCCTTCGCCCCGCAGCGGGGCGGGCCGGTGCGGCGGATCGTGCGCATCCGTTGACCCCCGCGCCGCGATCCTGCCGCCGCCGATCGCGCGCGTCTACTCGACCCGCTGGAACTTCCGCACGGCCACGCCTCGCTCGGTGATCAGTCGCACCAGGTAGAAGCCGGTCTCCAGCCGCAGCGCCGGCGGATCGACCGTGACCGCATGGGAGCCTGCGTTCCACCGGCCCCCGGCCAGGCGCGCCCGCCGGCGGCCGGTGACGTCGAAGAGCTCCAGTCGCACCTCTGCGGCGCGCGGCAGGGTGAAGGTGACCGTCACGCGGTCGCGGGCCAGCGTCGGCGTGCACGCCAGCGCGAGCGTCGCCCTGCGCTCCTCTCCCTCCGCGACGCGTGCTGGGTCACGCGGGTCGAAGTCCCAGATCCCCCGGCCGTACGTCCCGAAGCGCGCCACGCCGATCTCGGGAACCCACTCGACGCACCAGTAGAGGGTCAGCGGCGCTTCGGTGCCCAGCACCGAGACCCAGACGCCGGCCTCGTCGTCGTACATGTAGGGTCCCGCCTCGCAGGCGGCGAAGAGCGTCTCGCCATCCTCTCCGCCGACGGCCAGTCCGTAGCAGAGCGTATTGGGCAGTCCGGCGCCGAACGGTTCCCAGTGAACGCCCCCATCGAGCGTCCGCCAGACGGCGTTCCCGGCGTAGCCGCTCCCGCCGACGTAGGCGCGCAGCGGATCGCTGGCCGTCGCGGCCAGGGCCGTGCCGTAGAAATAGTGCTGCGCGGGACCCTGGTCCTCCGACTGCGCCCAGCTCTGACCCCCATCGTGCGAGTACCAGAGCAGGCCGGTGTTGGTCGCCACGTACCAGTAGTCGGGATCGGCGGGCGAGATGGCCAGGGCGCTCGCGTAGCTGCTCCCGAAGGCCTGCGGCAGCTCGCTCATCGTGTACGTATAGCCGGGGGCGTTGCGTTCGTAGCGCCAGAGGTGGTCGCCGCAGAGGTAGAAGACGTCCGCATCCAGCGGATCGGCGAGGATCGGCGGCATCCAGCTATGGTTGCAGTCGGGGAAGTCGATCTGGAAGAGGCCCTGGGGCGGCGTCTCCTGGACCTGCAGCAGGACGAAGCCCGGGTAGACCGAGTAGAGCCAGTCGTGATCGCGCGTGGCGGAGGTCAGATGCCCGTAGTCGCCGCTGATGAGCTGATCGAACGGCAGATAGCCGTTGCGCAACGCCGGCGTCGATTGCTGGTACCCCTGATCCTGCGACCCGGCCGCGATGAGATAGGGATGGTTGGCGCTCGTGAAGGTGCTGTAGTACTGGCTGATCCCCAGACCCCAGAGCGACAGATTCTCGACCGACGCGCCGCCATCGTAGGAGGCGTAGGTGCCGCCGTCGGTGTTGAAGTAGATCACCTCCTGGCCGCCCCGCATATGGGCGTCCATTCCGGGCAGGTCGGCGTGCAGGCGGTTCTCCGGGTCGCCATAGTAGTCCCACCAGTTGTTGACCTTGGTGAAGCTGGCGCCGCCGTCGGTGGAGCGCCAACACTCGACGCCGGCGAAGAAGACCAGATCCGGATCGGTGATCGAGGCCAGCAGCGTCTCCCAGAAGTCGGAGATCGCGTGACGCCAACTCCAGCTCGTTCCGCCATCCGGCGATCGGTAGAGCTGCCAGCCCGCGCCGTCGTGCAGGGCCGCATAGAAGGTGGGGGCGCCGGCTTCCGATGCGGTCAGGATCACATCCTCGGCCACACACGCCGCGCTGCCCACCTCGGTGAAGCTCTCCCCCTGGTCGGTCGAGACGAGCAGCGTGGCGCCGGACATGAGATAGAGCGCGCCCCCGGCGATGCGATCGATCCAGAGATCGCAGCGCGGCTGATGACTGGCCTGGGCGTAACCGAGCGCGAAGCTCCGCCCCCCGTCGGTCGAACGGGAGACGAGCCAGCCGGCGACGTACTCGTTTTCCACCCACTGTCCGCCGCGACTCAGAAGGTAGACGGTGCGCGGGCGCTGGGCATCGTGCACCAGGCGCACGGCCTCGTAGAGGTAGTCCGGCAGGCCTGCGGGTACGAACCAGGTCTGGCCGCCGTCGGCGGAGGTGTAGACCGTCGGATCTCCGCCCTGTCCGGGTCCGGGCGTCGTCAGCGTCAGCAGCATCTCCGGCTCATCGGGTCCGTCTCCGGGCGGCACCACCAGGAGTCCGTGCGAGCCGAGACCCAATCCGTCGGAGAGCGGCGTCCAGGCCTGCCCGTCGATCGTGCCGCGCCACACGCCGCCGAGATTCGAGCCCACGTAGAGCTGCTGGCCATCGCTGCTCGGATGGGCGGCGTGCGTGCGCCCCGCCTGATCGACGCTGCCCAGTTCGGTCCACTGCTCGGTGCGCTCGCCGCGCCGGAGGCGCGCGAAACGCTCGAGTGCGTGGGCGCGCCGATTGGCGGCTTCGATCGCTCGCCAGTCGACGTCGGGGGGTGCCCAGTGCAGCTCCTCGAACCAGGCGCGTCGCTCCTCGCGCCGCTCGCGGCGGTCTCCCTTCCAGCGCGCGATTTCGGTCGGGGAGGGGATCTCGTCGCCCGCGGCCGCCGCACGGCGCGGATCGCTGAGCGAGATGGGGCGGGCGGTCACGCGGCGCGTGGGTGACTGCCGCCACACGGTCTGGCTGACGATCGCGATGGCCACCGGCAGCAGGAGGATCAGGAGCAGGCCGGGAACACGTCGACGCTTCGTCATGGGACTCCTCCCTCGGAGACAGGCCTCGGACGGGTTGATCGTCACAGTCTACCATGGCCGCGATCGCCCGGGGGCGCCGTCCCCTCGACGCTCCCCCCGCGCTTCGCTGCCCGAGCGGAGTTCTCCGCGAAATCGCGGGTGGCCGCTCAGTCGCCAAGGAGCTCGGCGAGGGCCGCTTCGAGCCGTTCCCCGCGCGCGCCCACGCCCGCGGCGACAACCTCTCCCGAGCGGTCGATCAGAACCGGGAACGGAATCGCCGGCACCTTGTAGCGCTCGGCCAGCTCACTCTGCCAGCCCTCGCCGCTGTAGATCTGGGGCCAGTCCATCTCGTGCTCGGCGAGCCACGCGCGAAAGCGCTCGAGGGGCAGGCTGTCGGCGCGGTCGAGGGAGATGCCCAGAATCTGCAGCCCGGCGTCCCGGTAGCGCGCGTGCAGGGCGACCAGGGACGGGATCTCCGCGCGGCAGGGCCCGCACCAGGTGGCCCAGAAATCGAGCAGCACGACCGATCCGCGGAGTTCACCGAGCTCCCATCGGCGGCCCTCGATGTCCGTGGCCTCGAAGTCGGGGAGGGGGCCGGCGCGCAGCAGGTACTCGCTCGCATCGTAGGCGAAGCGTCCCAGGTTCTCGCGCGCGTAGGCCGGACTAGCGAGCAGCGCGTCGGCCAGCGGCCGGATGCGGGCCAGATCCCCCTCACTGGCGTGGGACTGCAGCACGATCGCCTCGGCCAGTGCCTCGGCGCTGGCGGGGGCTTCGGGATAGCGCTCGGCGACCGCTCGCAGCTGCGCGACGACGGGCTGCAGATCCGTGGCCGCTTCGTCCTCCACGGGATCCGTCTGTCGCCCATACCAGTCGCACCGGACCTGCCAGAGGGCCGCGAGCGCGGCGCCGCTGCTGTCCGGATACTGTTCGAGGATTCGATCGGCGTACCGCTCGCAGCGGTCCCGCCCCAGCCGCCAGGGCCGGCGGTCGATGTCGGCCAAGTCGGCCACCGCGCGCAGCAACTCCATGTCCGCCGCATAGCGCGCCGCCTCCGACTCGCGTTCGCTGCGGTACCGCTCGAGACCGGCCAGCTTGCGACTCAGCACGCGAACCGCTTCGACCGCGGCGACCGGTTCCGGATAGACACGCAGCAGCAGCGCCGCTTCGCGGTAGCGGGGATCGTAGTGTGCGCGCAGCGAGTCGAGGTCGGGGAAGGAGGGTTGTCCCTGGATCGGGAGCTCGTAGAGCGAGCCGGCCAGCGCCTCGTGCTGGCGTGTGCGGTTGGCCTCCATTTCGTCGGTCAGCGACTCCCAGGCCGGGTCGTCTCGCAGAGCCGCCAGATCGGGATCGTGCAGGGCACGTTCGACGTTGCTGAAGCCCAGAACGATCGCCTGTCGCAGTGCCGCGATCGCCTGATCCACCGCACCGGTGCGCGCGTAGGCGCAGGCCCGATGGTAGTGGCCGAGCGGGCTGTCGGGGATCAGGACGAGGAGCTCTTCGAAGCGCGCCAGCGCCAGTGCCAGGCTATCCGCATCCAGCGCTTGGTAGCCGCGTGACTGCGTCTCCAGAAAAGTCTGGATCGCGGCCGTGTCCGGTCGTCGAGCGGGCGCCGGCGTCTCCCCGGCGCAGCCGGGGAGCGTGGCGAGCAAGACCAGCAGCAAGAGCGGGGCGAGGCCATGGGTGATCGACGGACGACTCCGGGGCATCGGGCGTCTCCTTCTCCGGTCGTTGGCTCGGCGACCGACATCCGCGCGGCGGGGATCCTCCTGCCGTTGTTGCGCCGTGGAGTGTGCGCGGGACCACTGCAATGCGACCTGTACTCGATCCTACGGCATGTCTGTCGGCCACGCCAGTTCCGAGCGAGAGATGCAGGGAGGCCCCCGGCTCGCTGAAATGGCGCCGCCCCTGGGAGTGGGGGCGGGCGAGCCCGAGTCGCCCGCTTTCGAAGCAGCCCGAGCTGCACCCCGGAGGGGCGCATGGGGGACGCCGGGGAACGGTAGAGAGACAACGAGAGGTCGGTAGACGCGCACGCCTCTACCGACCTCCAATCCTGGCGCCACAACCAGCTGCTTAGCGGGGGCTGGATTCGAACCAGCGACCTTTGGGTTATGAGCCCAACGAGCTACCGGACTGCTCCACCCCGCATCCTCTCGGAAACCGCTCGACGAAACCGCATCCTTTCGATGCGCATTCCGCAAACGCGTGCGCGGAGACTACGCGACGGCGCGCACGAATGTCAACCCTCCTGGCCGTGGCTGCCCGCGCGGGGCTCATCGCATCGCTCTCGCGCGGGGGCCTCGCGGTCGAGGAAGCGCTCGCCACCCTGCAGTTCGCCCTGGCGCACGCAGCGACGGTCGCGCGCATCGTAGGGCAACAGATAGAGCCGTTCGTTGTCGCGCGCGAAGCCGAACTCCTCGCGGGCGCGCCGCTCCAGCAAGGGCGCATCCTGCTCGGAGAGTTCGGTGAGGACATGATCGAGCGCCGCCTTCGTTTCGTCCAGACGTGTGATCTCCGCCCGCAAGTCGCGCGCCTGACGGCGCAGCCGCCAGAGCTGCAACCAGCCTTCGGGACTGAGCAGAAGGAGGTAGCCGGCCCACCCGACGAAGATGCCCAGCAAGATGCGGCGCCAGCGACGCCGTGTGGAGTGCCAGAGCTTGCGCAGAACGGGAGCGTCGGCGGCGAGCGCCGCGTCGGACGCCTGCGGTCGCCAGACCCGAGCCGTCCGGGGCCGCAACTCGTCCTTCATGCGCAGCTCCTTCTGCATCGGATCGATCATCGCCCCCAACGGGCGAACGCCTCGCGCCCGGGATAGCGCGCCTCCTCGCCGAGCTCCTCTTCGATACGCAGCAGGCGATTGTACTTGGCAATGCGTTCGGAGCGGCACAAGGAGCCGGTCTTGATGAAGCCGGTGTTCATCGCCACCGCCAGGTCGGCGATCGTCGTGTCTTCGGTGTCACCGGAGCGGTGCGAGATCACCGCCGAGTAGGCGCTGCGATGTGCCAGATGAACCGCTTCGAGCGTCTCGGTGACCGTGCCGATCTGGTTCAGCTTGATCAGGATCGAGTTGCAGATGCGGTTCCGGATGCCGCGCTGCAGGCGCTCGGTGTTGGTCACGAAGAGGTCGTCCCCGACGAGCATGACCCGATCGCCCAGGCGGGCGGTGAGCTGGCGCCACCCGTCCCAGTCATCCTCGCCGAGCCCATCCTCGATCGAGAAGATCGGGTATTCCTCGGCCAGCTGCGCGAGGAAATCGATCATCTCCTCGGTGTTGAACGTCGTGCGCGGCTCGAGCGCCAGCGTGTACTTCCCGGCTTCGCCGAAGGAGGTCGCCGCGACGTCCAGCGCCAGGGCGACCTGCGTGCCGGGTTCGTAGCCGGCCTCCTCGATGGCGGCCACGATCAGATCGAGCGCCGCGGCGTTGGAGTCCAGTTTGGGCGCGAAGCCGCCTTCGTCGCCGACGGTCGTGGCGTGACCACGACCTTCGACCACCTTGCGCAGCGTGTGGAAGATCTCCGAGCCGATGCGCAGGGCTTCCGAGAAGGTCTGTGCGCCGACCGGCAGGATCATGAACTCCTGGATGTCCAGCGCCTTGTCGGCATGCTCCCCGCCGTTGAGCACATTCATCATCGGTACCGGGAGGGTGCGCGCCGAGGCCCCGCCGAGATAGCGATAGAGCGGGAGCTCCACGGCCTGGGCGGCCGCCCGCGCGGTCGCCATGGAGACCCCCAGGATCGCATTCGCGCCAAGATGCGACTTGTTGTCGGTGCCGTCGAGTTCGCACATCAGTCGATCGATCAGCGTCTGATCGGTGGCGTCCTCGGCGAGCAGCTCCGGCGCGATCCGCTCGCGGATGTTCGTGATCGCCGAGAGCACGCCCTTGCCCTGGTAGCGTTGGGGGTCCCGGTCGCGCAACTCGAGCGCCTCGTGCTCACCCTTCGATTTGCCCGAGGGCACGATCGCCCGTCCACTGGCGCCCCCGGCCAGGCCGACCTCGACCTCGACGGTGGGCAAGCCACGCGAATCGAGGACCTCGCGCGCCAGGATCTGCGTGATTGCCGTCATCTGCACCTCCAGCGCCATTCGGCGACGCATCGGAATCAACCCCGCAACGCTATGTCGGTGCGGCGGTTGTGTCAAGGTTCACCGGGCGCGATCGTGCCTGCGCCGCCCGGGCGGGGGCGCGGGGGAGGGGCGCGATCGGAAGGGGAAGTCCTTGACGGGGGGTGGGGGGCTCGCTAGGCTCCGCGCGGATCTGTGTAACTACATGCCTTTCAAAGGGATGTGGGGATGCCCCGCGGGCGCCAACGCGCGTGGCGGTCCCCCGGAAACCCGAGATCCTCCGACCCGTATGTTCGGGTGGAGCGACCCGCGGGAAGGTCGCCCGTGAGAGAAGCCGGTGAAGATCGCTCGCTGGTTCGCCGCTGTCTCAAGGGCGATGAGCGGGCGTTCGCGCAACTCGTGGCGCGATACGAGGGGGCGATCTACCGGTTGGCGTGGCGCATGATGCGCCAGGACGAGGAGGCGCAGGATGTCGTGCAGGAGACGTTCATGCGCGTCTTCCGCGCCTTGCACACATACGATCAGAGCCGGAAGTTCTCGACATGGATTCTGCGCATCTGCACCAACCTGTGTATCGATCGCTATCGGCGGCGGCGCATGAAGCTGCTGTCGATCGATGCGAGCGAGCAGGAGGAGGCGCGGTCGCCGATCGTGCTCGTCGATCGCGGTCGCAGTCCGTTCGAGGCGTACCAGCGCAGCGCGATGCGCGCGGCCCTCGATCGGCTGGTGCAGCGCTTGCCTCCGATCTACCGCGCGGTCATCGAGCTGCGCTACCAGCAGTCGCTCTCCTACGACGAGATCAGCGAGGTGCTCGGAATCCCGCTGGGCACGGTCAAGGCCCGGCTGCATCGCGCGCATCGGCACCTCAAGGAGCTGCTCGAGGAGGCCGGCATCGGGCCCGATGAGGCCCAGCCGGACTAGAGGGGCGCAGAGGAGAGACCGAGATGGAATGTCGCCAGCGGCAGATCGCATTGCAGCTGCTCGCCAGTGGCGAGTTGCCAGCGTCTCAGCGCCCCGCGCTCGAGGCGCACCTGCGTCGCTGCCGTCGCTGCCGTCGCGAGCTGGCGGCGTTTCGGGAGCTCTTCGCGGCGCTCCCCGAGATGCCATCGGCCCCGGTTCCCGAGGGGCTGCACGACGAACTGATGACGGCCCTGTCGCCCTATCGCGAGGCGTTGCGCGTGCGACGCGAGTCACGCGCCTGGGTGGTGGCCCGGCGGGTCGTCGGCATCGGCATCGGCGCGGCGTTCGCGGTGACGCTGGTGGCCTCGCTCTGGGAGTGGCTCGGCCGGATCTTCACCTTCACCGGCCGCAGCTTCTCCCAGGATCTGGCGCCGCTGTGGAGCGCGGCCAAGGACCTCTGGTACCTGCTGCAGCTCCTCGTGGACGTCTTGCGCATCCTCGAACCTGCGGCGAGCAATCTCTGGATGGGGCTGCGGCAAACCCACGAGCCGTTGCTTCAGCTGGCGCCGCTGGTCTTCGCGGCGTATGGGACCTTGGTACTACTGGGCGGCTGGCTCTGCTGGCGGGCGCTCTTCGCCGCCGAGAGAAGGAGATGGAATCATGCGTCCTGACGCAGTTCGGCGGTCTCCAGGGGATGCTCCCTCCGGATTCGCAACCGGGCGTGTGGCGCCGTACGGTTGTCACGGGCGGCTGGCGATCGCGATGCTCGTGCTCCTGATCTCCTCGCTCTGGCTGACGGTTCCGAGCCTCGCTTTGCAGATCCGCGTGCTCGACGAGAACGCCGGCCAGGCCGTCGAGCCGGACGAGCCCGAACCCGGCGAGCAGGCGGCAGCCGCGGCGCGTGCCGCGCGGGCGCTGGCCGAGGAGGAGGCCGAACGCGCGAAGGAGGCCGCGCGCATCATCGTCCACACCCCCGCGATCGATTCGCTGCGCGGAGCGGATGATCGCCCGCGCGAGACGGTGCCCCAGCGTCCGGTCCAGGAGATGGTCTCGATGGGCGATGAGGTCGTCGTCCGAGAGGATCAACTGGTGACGGGAGATGCCGTCTGCATCCTAGGCTCGGTCCGCGTCCTGGGCACCGTCACCGGCGATGCGGTCTCGATCGGGGGCGATGTGATCGTCGGCCCGCGGGGCGTGGTGCGCGGCCAGGCGGTCTGCATCGGGGGGCGGATCGAGGAGCGCCCCGGGGCTCAGATCGGCGAGCGCGTGCAGATCAGCTTCCTGCCGCGCATCGGCGGTTCCGGGCGCATCTTCGCATCCTGGTCCTGGGTCGTCCTTGCGCTCCACTTTCTGCTGATCGGCTTGATCGGTTGGGTGATCCTCAAGCTCTCGCCGCGGCGCTGGATGGCGGTGATCGCCACGCTGCGCGATCGTTCGGGCGGATCGCTGCTGGCCGGCATCGGCACCGGGATCGTCTACTGGATCCTGGTCGTACCGCTGCTGGCGGTATTGGCGCTCGTGTTGGCAGCCACGGTTCTCGGGATCCCGCTCGTCCCGGTGGTCCTGCTGCTGCTGTTGCTGCTGCCGGTGCCTGGGTATGCGGTCACGAGCGCCCTGCTGGGTGGGGCGCTGCGGGGGCGCTCCGAGCAGGCCGCCCGTGATGCCGATGTCGGTTGGATCGGAGGCGCCTTCTGCCTCGGGCATCTGCTGCTCTCGATCCCGCTGCTCGCCGGATCACTGCTCTATTCGATCACTGCGCGATCCTGGGTAGGCTTGGGGACCATCATGGAGGCGATCGCCTGGGGGGTGATCCTCTTGGCCGTGGCCTTCGGATGGGGCGCGCTGCTCCTCTCCCGCTTCGGCCGGCGCTTCCCGGGCGAAGCCGCGCCGGGGGCTCCGGTGCCGAGTCCGGATCCAACGGGCGGGGCGCAGCCCCCCCCCGGAGCCGCGGTCTAGCTGGCTTCGCCTGGTTTCGGAGTGTGCTCGGCACCCGAGAAGGGTCCTTCACGGGATCCCGCGCACCCGCCTACTCCTCCGAGCCGGTCGGACGCGCCTCGATACAGAGCTGCCCGCACGCCGCCTGGATGTCCTGTCCCTTGCTCTGACGCAGGGTGACCGTCGGTGCGTGCGGCAGCATGGCGCCGCGGAACGCCTCGGCGCTCGCTGGTCCGCTGCCGCGTAACGCGTTCCCCCGGTGGTCGTTGAAGACGATCAGATTGACCGTGCAGTCGCAGTCGCGCGCGAAGCGGGAGAGGCGCCGGGCGTCCTCGGGCGCGTCGTTGATCCCCGCGAGGAGCACATACTCGAGGGTCGTCCGCTGTCCGGTGCGAGCCCGGTACTCCGCGAGCGCGGCCAGCACCTCCCGGATCGGGTAGCGGCGATTGACCGGCATCAGGTGCGAACGGGTCTGATCCCGCGTGGCGTTGAGCGACAGCGCGAGACGCGGCGCGAACGGCTCGCCGGCTAGCCGTCGGATCTGTGGCGCGAGTCCGACGGTACTGACCGTGATTCGTCGCCGGCCGATGCCCAGACCGTAGTCATCGCCGAGGACGCGGATGGCGGCCGTCACGGCCTCGTAGTTCGCCAAGGGTTCGCCCATCCCCATGAAGACCAGGTTGAAGTGGCCGGGGCTGCCGGCCGCGCGCCGCCCGTCGCGGACCACCAGGACCTGCGAGAGGATCTCGTGCGCCGTCAGGTTGCGCTTCAGCCCCATGCGGCCGGTGGCGCAGAAGCGGCAGCGGTAGGCGCAGCCGACCTGGGTCGAGACGCAGACGGTGTCGCGGCGGGGCTCGTGCATCTGAACGGCCTCGATCGCCAGCCCGTCAACCAGGCTGAAGAGCAGCTTCCGCGTGCTTCCGTCGCAGGAGCGCAGATCGCGCGCAACAGGGAGCAGATCCAGGGAATAGCGCCGAGAGAGCTCCTTGCGGAGCGCAGCGGGCAGGTCGGTCATGACGGCGAATTCCGTGGCGCCCCGCCGGTAGATCCAGGCGGCGATCTGGCGCAGTCGGAAGTTCGGCTCGTCTTCGAGAACGGGCAGCGCACGCATCTGGTCGGGATGCCAGCCGATCAGTCGAATCCGGGTATCCTCTTGCAAGGCAATTCACTCCCGGCTAGGGATCGCCGCACGGGTCGCCCTCGGAGGGAGTGCCCGGCCACGGCGTGTCGATGGAGGAGACGCATCGATACTACCGCCGGAGCGACCCGCCGGCCAAGATCGGATCCGGCGCGGGAGAGCGGGTGGTGAGCTCCCTTGACAGTTTCGGCTAACCCTCGTAGCCTTAGGATGGTGGAGCGATCTACGCCCACCTCGGGTGAGCCCTGGACGATGTGACCCCCGTCGTCTCGCCGATTCGATCAAGGGGCGCCTCCGGAAGGCCCACCCCGCCGAGAAAGGAGAGGGAGCCATGGTGAAGTTGGCTCACAGCGGCCTGCGGAAGGCCCCGCTCCTCCTGTTGTTGCTCGCCTTCGTCCTTTCGCCTCTGTTCTCGACGACGGCTTGGGCTGCCCGCGAGAGCGCCTCGCTCGCACCGGGACCGCAGCAAGAGACGGATGGCGGCACCGGGACGCAGGGAGCGGATGGGGGAGGACCGGGATTGCCGCACGGCGAAGGCGATCCCGACGATCTGGAGCTCACGCCCACGGTCGTCGAGAGCGTGCTGAGCAATGGCAAGTACGTCTATCTGACGTTCTAGCCGTGCCGCGTAACACAGGGCATTGACACCGCCGAGACGATGAACCGGGACGGTCCGCAGAGGGGTGGAGATCGAACCAGAGCCGGAGCCAAGTCCGGCAACTCCGCCCAGAATCCAGACGCCCAGGCGGCCCTGCGCGAGGTCGAGCGTCTGGTGCGCATCTCGGATGTGCATCTGGCAGCCGACAATCCGCTGGCGGCCCTCGAGTATCTGGACGAGGCCGAAGCGCAGCTGATCGAAGCTGGCTCGCCGGCGGCGCCGCTGTGCGACGTCGCGCTGCGCAGCGTCGACTGCCTGCGCCGCCGCGGCGACCTCGAAGCGGCCCAGGCCAAGGTCGGCGAAGCGCTCGACCTGCTGGGGCCCAACGGAGATCCGATCTACCGCGGCAAGCTGCGCTCGCGTGAAGCGGCCATCGAGTACGGTCTCGGCGCCTACGAGGCCGCCCGCGAGGCGGGTCGGGAGGCCTATGACCTGCTGCGTCGCTCGGCCGAACACGTCGAGATCGGCTTTCTGGAGCTGACGCTGGGCAACGTCCACTACCGGCGCGGAAGCACCGCCAAGAGCCGCGAGTGCTTCGAGAGCGCGCTCTTCACATTCCGGCGCATCGATCACCGCGAGGGCATCGCGCGGGCGCTCAACAACTTGGGCGTGATCCTCAAGAACGGTCCACGCTGGTCGGATGCGCGCGACCTGCTCACCCGTGCCCTGGCGGTCAGTGAAGAGGCCGGCAACTACGCCCGCATGGCCTCGCACTGCTCCAACCTCGGGATCATCTACACCAAGCTCTGCGACTGGGACCTCGCCGAGCAGCACCTCTCGCGGGCGCTGGCCATCCACAAGGAGGTCGGCAATACGCGCGCCCTCTCGAAGGTGCTGATCGCGATGGGGCACCTGCATCGCCGCCGCGGTCAGCGCGATCTTGCGGCGCGTCACTACGCCGAGGCGCGCACGATCTGCGAGACGCACTCATATGGCCGCGAGCTGGCGCTCTGCTTCGAATCGGACGGGGATCTGCTGGCCGATGGCGGCGACTTCGCCGCCGCGCGCCGCGCGCTGGGGGAAGGCCTCGAATTGGCGCAGGCCGTGGCGCCGGACGGGGACGTCGTGCCCGAGCTGAAGCGCCGCTTCGGCGCGATCGCCCTGGCCGAAGGCCGCTTCGAAGAGGCCCG
>WJJG01000077.1 GCA_014729815.1 Candidatus Eiseniibacteriota bacterium | reverse complement strand
GTGCAACCACTTCTCCTCGACCAGCAGGCAGATCTCATCGCCGCAGCGCGGCTCGGTCAGGAAGTCGATCTCGAAGGCCAGGATGGCCGCCAGTTCGGCGGTCCAGATCGCGCGTTGCGGACTGGGCAATGCCTCGGCCACCGTGGTCTCGACGCGTCCGCTCAGCTTCCGGAGGCGCAGCTCGTAGTCGACCGCGTCGACGAAGCCGCGCAGGCTATCCCCGAGGCGCTCGACAACATAGACCTCATCGGCCCCGCGTTCGTACTGCAGCGCGACGAACCGATCCAGCCGGTCACGCCGCAAGCGCACGGGCTCACCGGGACGCAGGCGCCGGAGCGAGAAGAGGTCGCGGTGCCGGATGAACTGCACGATCTCCCCCGCCTCCTCTACGGAGATTCCGTTGCGCAGGAGCAGTGCCCCGAACGTGTCGCCGCCCTGCACCGTATCGACGCGTGTGTTCCACCGCGGCATCGCGCGCGGAGTCGCCGCCCTCCCACCGGCGACCTCCACCGAGTCCTGGTCGTTCCCGTGCGTCTCGCGCCGTGTCGATCGGCCCGCCCCTTCGTCTCCATCGCAAGCGGCGGCGGCCAGGAGGAGCAGCGCGACCCAGCGCACCCAGCCACGGCCGCGCCCCGGCAGGTGGCCGAAGACGGCGCCGTGCGGTCTCATCTCACGCCCGTTCCCCCGCATGCGCGACTCCTGCCCTCCGCCTTCGCACCCCAACCGTCTCGCTCAGCTCCGCCCCCGCTCGCGGGGCGCGCTCGGCCGGGGCCGCTCGCCACTGGTGGCTTGTTCGAACAGGGATACGATCTGCCACACCAGGGCGCCCAAGAGCAGTCCCAACAACGCCCCTCCGGCCACGTCTCCGGGGTAGTGCACGCCAACGATGACGCGCGAGAGACCGATCAGCATCGCCACGATGAGCAGCCACCACCAGCGACCCCCGCGCGCGCGCAGGACCAGGCCGGCCACACCGAAGGCGTTGGTGGCATGCGCGGAGGGGAAGGAGGGCGAATGCGCCTGCGGCAAGAGCGCTGTCACCCCCTCGATCGCAAAGCAGGGCCGCACGCGGTCGACCCAGGGCTTGATCAGCTGACTGGAGACCTGATCGGTCGCGAGGAGGCAGAACACCAGCCCGATCGCGATCCAGCGACCGCTACGGCCACCAAAGATCAGAAGCAAGACCCAGGCCAGCGCCAACGGCCAGAGAAAGTGACGCAGTTGCGTAAGCCAGAGAAAGAATGCATCGCTTTCCGGCGAGCGCCACGTCTCATGGATCCAGAGAAAGAGTTGGGTGTCGATCCGCGCGAAGATCTCGAGCATGATGCCCTCTTCTCGGCGCCCGTCGGCTTGTCCACCGATCCGCGAGCGGCTAGCCTCCCTTCCGAGACCATAGGCCAGAATCGAGCAGGGGTCATCCGTGCTTCCGACCGCCCGGCATCGGCAGCACGCCCCGGTGAGGAGCGACGAGGTGTTCGGACTACGGACCCGCCACGGCATCTCCTGGCTGACGCCGCCGCCCCCCTGGCCGGCCGCAGTCTGCGGGGGCGTGAGTTGCCGGCGGGGTGGCTGCAGCCGGGGCGCGCTGGCGTCCCTGAATCTCGGCTCGCGCGTAGGAGACGCGTCCGTCCATCTCCGCGCAAACCTGGCGGCGCTGTGCCGCGCCGCGGGCTTGCCCCTCGAAGGCGCGGCGCGCATCCGGCTCGAGCATGGCGCGCGGGTGCGCGTCGTCGACTCCGGCGGCGTCGCGGGCACAGGAGACGGGCTGGTGACTCGACGCCCGGGACTGCCGCTGGCGCTCACCGTGGCCGACTGCGTACCGCTTCTGCTGGCCCGGCCGGGGCGAGGCGTCGCGCTGGCGCACTGCGGTTGGCGCGGGACCTTGGCCGGCGTCGCCGAGGCAACCGCTGCCCGCCTGTGTCGGGCTGCGCGCGTTCGCCCGCCAGAGCTCTTCGCCTGGATCGGCCCCGGGATTGGCGCCTGTTGCTTTCGACTGCCGCGCGAGTCGGCCCAGAACTTCGATGCCCGCGCTTTGGGCGCTACGGATGGCGGAACCACGGACCGGCGCGGCATCGCCGTGTCGCTCGCCGATGAGCTCCGCCTGCGCCTCGAGACGTTTGGCGTTTCTCCCGGCCGCGTGATCGACAGCCGGGTCTGCACCGGCTGCCATCCGGAGCTCTTCTACTCCTATCGGCGGGATCTCGGAAGATGTGGGCGGATGTTGGCCTGGATTCTGGACGCGGGACCGTAAGCATATACTACACAAATAGTTGGCGGACACGAAAAAAGCCCCGCCCGGCCGGCGCGGCTCGCACGGTGGCGGTTGCGTGCCTGTGTCACGGCCCCCCTTGCGGCGGCTTTCCGCCACCGCCGATCTCATCGATCTCCGGCTCATCGGGCTCAACCACCGAGTGCGCCCAGATGGCGAAGAGCGTAGCGCCGGCGCCCAGCATGAGCGTGTTTCCGATGTCGATCCGCCGCGTCTCCACCTGCTCGACCACCGAGAGAGGAAGGACGGTCTGACGCTCGACATCGACATAGGCGATCTCGTCTCGACCGTAGATGCGCTCCTCGACGACCACATAGGTTCCGATCAGGCTGTCTCCGCGCACGGCCACACGCTCGAAGTCGTACGAGTAGCCATCCCGGGTGATCACGCGGGCCTGACCGACGCCGTCGCTCGAGAGCGTATCGAGCGAAATGCGATGGGTGGCCGAGCATCCGACCAGCGCCAGGAGAGCGAAGATCCCCAGCAGCCGGCCGGCGCACCGGCGCCGGTCCCGGGCTCCGCCGCTCTGCATCGCGCATGGCATCTGCATCGATCCTCCTGCTGAGGCCACCCCTACCGGGAAGTATAGGTTTCCCGGCCGAGGCGTCAATCCGCCGTCCCACGCGCCTCCTCCGCCTCGCCGGCGCGATCGTCCGCCTCACCTGGGCGATCCTCGAGGACGGCTTCGGGATCCTTCGCCTCGCTTGCCCGATCGGCTGCCTTGCTTGCTCGATCGGCCGCTTCGGCTGCGCGATCGTCCTCTCTGGCCAGACGTCGCCGGAGAGCGTAGAGCCAATCGAGGGCCTCGCGTGGGCTCAAGGCGTCCGGGTCCAGATCGGCCAGCGCTTCACGCAGGATGGCGACCTGCCCGGTTGCCGGCGCCGGCGCGGGCGCGGGTGCGGCGAAGAGCGGCAGCTGCGACTGCGCGTCGGTCGCCCCCACGACTCCGTCGATGCGCAGGGGACCATGGCGCTCCAGCTCGGCCAGGATCTCACGGGCCCGCAGCAGCACGCTCTCGGGCAGACCGGCGAGGCGCGCGACGGCGATCCCATAGCTTCGATCCGCCGCACCCGGGGCCACGCGCCGCACGAAGATCACGCGCTCCTGCCACTCCTTCACCAGGACGTTGAGATTGCGATATCCGCGGCGCTCCCGCGCCAGCGCGGTCAGCTCGTGGAAGTGCGTCGCGAACAGCGTGCGCGGGCGCCGCACCGGATTCTCGCGCAGGCGCTCGGCCACCGCCCAGGCGATCGCCAGGCCGTCGAACGTGCTCGTGCCGCGCCCGATCTCGTCGAGGAGCACCAGGCTGCGGCTCGTGGCCTCGTGCAGGATGCGACTGGTCTCGATCATCTCGACCAGGAAGGTCGAGCGGCCGCGCGCGATGTCATCACTGGCCCCGACCCGCGTGAAGATGCGGTCGGCCAAGCCGATGCGCGCGCGGCTGGCGGGCACGAAGCTGCCCGCCTGGGCCATCAGGACTAGCAAGCCGACCTGCCGCAGGAAGGTCGACTTGCCGGCCATGTTCGGCCCGGTGATCACCAGGATCTGCGCCTCACGACCATCCACCTCGAGGTCGTTGGGCACGAAGGCTTCCCCTTCGAGGAAACGTTCGACCACCGGATGCCGCCCCTCTTCGATCTGAATTCGATCGCCCTCATCGAGGGCGGGACGCACGTAGTTCCCCCGCCGCGCGGCCTGCGCGAAGCTGGCCAGGAGGTCCCACTCGGCCAAGGCATCCGCGATGCGCTGCAGGGCGGAGGTGCGGGCGGTGACGGCGCGGGTCAGCGACTCGATCAGGGTCGCCTGCCGCGCAAACACTCTCTCCTGCGCGCCGGCGACCTTGGCCTCCCAGGTCTTCAGCTCGGGTGTCACGAACCGCTCGCCCCCGACCAGCGTCTGCCGGCGCTCGTACTCCTCCGGCACGCGATCGAGGTGCGCGCGGGTGACCTCCAGGTAGTAGCCGAAGACCTTGTTGTGTCCTACCTTGAGAGAGGGAATGCCGGTCGCCTCTCGCTCGCGCTCCTGCAAGCGCGCGATCCAGTCGACGCCCTCCGCCGCATAGGAGCGCTGATCATCGAGCTCCGCGTCGTACCCGCTCCGGATCACGTCTCCCTCCCGCGTGGGCGCTGGCTCCTCGACCAGCGCCCGCTCGAGAAGGGCCCGCAATCCGGTCTGCGGCTCGCAGTCGCGCCCCACGCACAGGCGTCCGGCCTCGAAGAGCGCGGAGAGGTCACGCTGCAGCTCCGGGAAGACGCGCAGCGTCTCGCGTACGCGCGCCAGATCCCGGGGACCGCCCCGCCCGCAGTGCAGGCGCGCCAGGAGGCGCTCGAGATCGGTGACGCGCCGCAGTCGCTCGCGCAAGCGCTCGAGCAGCGCCGGATCCTCCGTGAAGGCCTCGACCGCATCATGACGAGCGGCGATGCGCGCCCGATCCCGCAAGGGGCGCTGCAGGGCGCGCCGCACGGCGCGGCCCCCCGCCGCGGTGCGCGTCTCGTCGAGCACCCCGAGCAGGCAGTGACGGCCGCGCCCACTGACCGGCGCCAACACTTCGAGGTTGCGCAGCGTCGTCGCGTCGAGCAGCAGCGCGTCGTCGGGGCGCAAGCGCCGCGGTGGGCGCAGGTGTGCCAGGCGGGTGCGCTGCTGTTCGGTGGCATAGGCCAGCAGCGCGGCCACGGCCGCCAGCGCCGCCTCACAGTCCGCCACCCCGAAGCCTTCCAGGCTGGCCACACCAAAGAGCTCGCGCAGTTGATCGCGCCCGCGACGCGCGGAGAAGTGCCAATCGTCACGCCGCGTGCGGAACAGGTCCTCCTGCTGCCGGGCCAGCTCGGAGACCAGCGGATCCTCGGCGGACCCCGACGGAATCAGCACTTCGCGCGGGGCGCGGCGTGCGAGCTCCGCCAGCAGATCGTCCGCGGTCATCTCGCCCAGGCGCAGCTCCCCGGTCGAGATGTCGGCCAGCGCCAGCCCCCACTGGGCGCGACCGGGCGCGATGGCGCACAGGTAGTTGTTGCTGCGCGCATCCAGCAGGCTCTCCGCCAGCGCGGTGCCCGGGCTCAGGATCTCGACGATACGGCGCTCGAGCAGCTTGCGCCCCGCCTCCTCGACCTGCTCGCAGATCGCCACGCGATGTCCGGCCCGCAGCAGCTTGGTCAGATGCGGCTCGGCGCTGTGCCAGGGCACCCCCGCCATCGGAATCGGGTCCGGATCCTGCTTGTTGCGCGAGGTCAGCGTGAGATCACAGATCTCGGCGGCGACAACGGCATCCTCGAAGAACATCTCGTAGAAGTCGCCCATGCGGAAGAAGAGGATCGCGTCCCCGGCCTCCTCCTTGAGGCGCAGATATTGCCGCATGACCGGCGTCGTGGCGGCCGCGCCGCCCGCGCCCCCTCCGCCGCGCTTCTGCGTCTCCTGCTCGCTCATGGGGTCTCGACGATCTGGTAGGGCAGCATCAGTTCCCGCGCAAGCCGCACGCCGAGACTCTCGGCTTCGGCGATGCGCTCGTATGGCCCGAGTCGCACCCGATAGACCGGGGGTTGATCCGGCGGCAGTCCCACCGAGAGATGCCCCCGGAAGCCGTGCGTGGCCAGCTCAGCGATCAGCGCCTCGGCGATGCGCCGCTCATCATACGAGCCGATCTGCACGGCGAAGCGCGATGGGGCCGCTGCTTGGTCCTCGCGTCGTCTCTCCGGCGCTCCGCCCATCCGGGCACCGTCGGGAGACTCGAGGGTCCGGCGCGCGAGCAACGCCGTCTCGGGCGCGGCAACGAGCTGACTCCGCGCGCCAGCGGCGATCTGCTCGGCGGCGCGTAGCAGCTGCCGCTCGGATGAACGCTGGAGGATCCAGAGCCACGGACCGAGCAGTCCCCAGCGGCGCGACGCGCCTTCGAGCGAGAGCGCTCGCGTCAACGACCATCCCTCGACCGGCGTCTGCTGCAGCTCCAGCAGCGCGCGCATCAGGCACCAGGGAGGCGCCTGGCGATCCTCGGTCGCCCCCCTTCTCGCATCCTCGCCGAGCAGTCGCGCCCGCCAGTAGCGCGCCTCGTCCGCCAGCGCCGAGTCGGGCGGCCCCTCGCCCAGCGCCGCGAGGGCCTCCCGAGCGCGCCCCAGCTGGCCGGCGGAAGCCCAGTAGCGCACGGCCCAGAGTCGCGCTTCGCGCGCCGCGGGACCGCGCCGTTCGGCCGCCTCCTGCATCAACTCGTACGCCAGGGCTCCGTCGGAGACCTGCCGCGCCCGCCGCACGATCCAGGCGGCCTGCGCCGCATCATCGCCCGCTGGCAGAGAGGAGAGGATGCGCGCAGCCTCGGTCGCCGCGTTCGACGTGCCCCCCGCGCTCGGCAGCAGCCCCCAGGTCGCGATCAGCAGTAGAGCGAGCAGCGGGCGGCGCATCGCGGCCTCACGATCCGGCGCACGGAGCACCGCTGCGCCGGCGCACGAACGGATCCGGGAGCCACCCTCCGCAGTGCGCGCAGCGGGCCGCCGTCGGGGCGACCGGAGATCCGCAGTGGGAACAGCGCGGATCGGGCGGCGACTGCACGGCACCCTCGATGCGATCCCCGAGCGCTGCTTGCACCTCCGCCGTGCGACCCGCGTCGAGAAGGAAGTAGAGGCGCCAGCAGAAAAGCTCCTCCTCCGGCACGCCCCCCGAGGGAATCTCCTCGATCAAGCGCAATGCCTCTCCCGCCTCTCCCCGTCGCGACGCCATGCGGGCCAGCGCCAGCCGCAGGCGCGCGGCCCGCGGTCCGCCTTCCGCCGCCAGTTCTTCGTAGAGACGGCTCAGCTCTCCGAAACGTCCCAGCTCGAAGTAGGCCTTCTCCAAGCGAGGGATCACATGTGATGCGCTCTCCGGACGGCGTCGCAGCAGGTCGGCCCAAACCTGACTGGCCCGCTCCGCCTCCCCCGACCCATGGGCCAGATCCCCGAGCAGCAGCCGCGCGGGCGCATAGTCCGGATTGGCCTTCAGGGCGTCGGCCAGCAGACGGCGCGCCTCACGGTACTCTCCCGCCGCGGCGCGACGCTCGGCGATGTAGGTGCGCAACTGGAAGGGTTCCGGATCCCCGGCCTGCACGCCGGCCACCGAGGTCGCCAGCCGCAGCGCCGCATTCCAGTCCTCTCGATGCAGAGCGGCATAGAACTCCGCGCGCGCGATCTGCACATGGCGCCGGTCGACGCGCCGCAAGGTGGCGCCCACTGCGCGGGCTTCCTCGAAGCGACGCAATAGCAACAGATCGACGACCAGTCCGCCCAGCAGCTCCGCACGCAGTGCGCGATCCTTCAGTTCCCGCGCGGTGAGACTCCGGCGCAGGGCGACCGCCCGCTCGAGATCTCCTTCCTGTCGAAAGAGCCGAGCCAGTCGTAGATAGGCCGCGACGTCCTCGGTGTCGGTGCGCACGATCTCCTTGAGCGTCTCGCGTGCATCGGCCAGGCGCCCGTCGATCAAGGCCTCGGTGGTCTGCTGGTACCGGTTGAGGAGACTGGCCGAGCCGCGGCGACGGCGCCCAAACCAGAACGGCGAGAGCAGCAGCGCCACGACCACCACGGCCGCCAGGATGAGAACGATCAGCGTAGTCACGGCGTCTCCTCGCCGGGCCCTTCCGGCTGCTCGGGCGGGGGATCCGTTCCGCCGGCCAGGGGGCCCTCGATGGCAGCCGTGCGCAACGCATCGAGCTCCTGGCGCATCTGTTCGCCTTCGCGCTGCAACCGATGGCAGCGTGCCCGCCACCGGATCTCCCGCACGGCGGAGATGAGCAGGAAGCAGAGGGCACCCAGGAAGAAGGCCGCGAGCAGGGCAAAGGCCAGGTTGACCTCCGTGCCCGCCGAGTCGGGACTCCACCAGTGGATCCGAACCTGCTCCCCACTATTCGCCAGCGCGAAGAGCAGCAGCAGCACCGTCACGATCAGCACCAGGAAAGCCTTCAAATACCACACGGCAGCGCTCCTTCCGTCGGCGGTCCTGCGAGCGGCGACACACAGCGCGATTCTAGGTGCAAGCCGTGGGCTTTGCAACGCGCCCCGGGAGCGAAACGCGCACGGGCGACCTGCCAGGTCCCCCGTGCGCGCATTGCCTTGCACTCTCCGCCGGATGGCTCCGGCTTCACGCGGATGCGCCGGCTACTCCTCCTTCTTCTCGTCCGCCGGCTTCTCCGGATCGGATTCCGGAGCCGACTCCCGCTCGGCCGCCTGCGGTGCCTCGGCCGCGGCTCGCGGCGACGCCTTTTCCTCCGCCTTCGGCTCGGCCTCGGCGGGGCTCGCTTCGTCGTGACGTGCGTCGTCCGGCGCCTTCGCCGCATCGCTCGGCGCCGACGCGGGTGCATCGCCCGACGGCTCGGAGCTCTTCTCCGCAGCGGCGGCCTGCGCCGTCCCCGCCTCCGCCTCCGGGCTCGGCTTGCCCTCCGCTTGCCGCGGCGCATCCTCCGGCGGCGGTGACGCGTCCGCGCCGGAAGCATCGTCGGGCGCCTCCGGCGCCTCCGCCGGACGCTTGGCCCCATGCTTGGCCAGATAGGCCGCGCGCGTCTCCTCGTCCTGCTCCGCCAGGTAGGCCTTGGCGCTCAGGAGGATGCGTCGGTTGGCGGGATCGACGCGCGTAAGCTTCAACGTCAGCCGATCGCCCTGGGAGAAATGCTCGCGCGGATCGTGCAGATCGTCGATGCCCAGCTGGCCCGCTGGCACGAACCCCTCGACTTCGTCCTCCAGCATGACCACGGCCCCGCGGTCGATGACCTTGGCGATCGTGGCCTCCACCTCGCTGTTGACCGGGTACTTCTCGATCAGCTTCGGCCAGGGATCGTCCTCGACCTGCTTGAGTCCCAGGCTAACCCGCCGGTTCTCCTTGTCCAGCGAGAGCACGCGCACCGTCACCTCGTCGCCCTTCTTGAGGATCTCGCTCGGATGCCCGACGCGCCGCGTCCAGGACATATCCGAGATGTGGACCAGTCCATCGATCCCATCCTCGAGCTCCACGAAGGCGCCGAAGTTCGTCAGATTGCGCACCTTGCCGGTCACCAGCGAGTTCACTGGATAGCGCTCGTCGAGCGTGAGCCAGGGATCCGGCTCGACCTGCTTGAGGCCCAGCGAGATCCGCTCGTTCTCCTTGTCGACCTTTAGGACCATGCACTCGATCTCCTGCCCCTCGCTGAGGATCTTCGACGGGTGCCGGATATGCTTGGTCCAGGACATCTCGGAGATGTGGATCAGCCCCTCGACCCCCTTCTCTAGCTCGATGAAGGCCCCGTAGTCGGTGATCGAAACCACGCGTCCCTGCACCTTCGTACCAACCGGATACTTGTCGTCGACGCGCTCCCAGGGATACTCCTCGAGCTGCTTCAGACCGAGCGAGATGCGCTCACGCTCGGGATCGAAGGAGAGCAGCTTGACCTTCACCTTGTCGCCGACGGTGACCACTTCCGACGGGTGGCGAATCCGCCCCCACGACATGTCGGTGATATGCAGCAGCCCGTCGATGCCGCCGAGGTCGATGAAGGCACCGAAGTCGGTGATGTTCTTGACGTAGCCCTCGCGCACCTGGCCGACCTCGAGCTCCTTGAGAATCTGTTCCTTGGCGCGCTCGCGCTCCTCCTCGAGGACCAGGCGGCGTGAGACGACGATGTTGCGCCGACGCTTGTTGAGCTTGATGATCTTGAACTTGAGCGTCTGGCTCATCAGACTCTCGATATCGCGCGGCTGCCGCAATGCGATCTGCGAACCCGGCAGGAACGCCTCCACGCCGAAGAGATCGACGACCACACCGCCCTTGATCTTCCGCACCAGGCGACCTTCGACGACCTCGCCCTTCTCAGCCGCTTCGCGCACGCGATCCCACACCTTGACGAAGTCGGCCCGCTGTTTCGAGAGCACGACCATGCCCTGGTCGTCCTCGATGCGCTCGAGAAACACATCGATCTCGTCGCCGACCTTGATGCTCTCGACGTCACCGAACTCCTCGAGCGGGATGATGCCCTCGCTCTTGAATCCGACGTCGACCAGCACGTCCTTCTCGTCGACTCGCAGCACGCGGCCGCGGAGCACCTCGCCCTCCTCGAGGTTGCGCAGCGAATCGACGTACATGCCGATCAGATCGCGCACGTGCTCGCCGTCGGCCTCATCCGGCTCGTCACGATTGACCAGCCGCACGCGTCCGCGCACGGCCGAGGGATCGGGCGTCTCCGTCTCGGGGGGTGTCTCTCCGTCGGGCTCGCCGCTGCCGGCCGGCGACTCTCCGTCGGGCTCGCCATTGCCGGGCGGCGATTCGGCTGCGGGCGGGGCGGACGAGGCACCGGTGGAGGCCGCCGGTTCAGGGGCCGGGGCCGGCGGGTCCGACGACGCTTCTGCGGGAGTTTGCGGGGCCGACTCGGTTGGCTGCTGCTCTTCGTGCTTCGGCTCTTCGGTCATGGGTAGGAAGTCCTCCTGTTTCCAGCACAACATCAACCGCCCGGTTAGACTGCGCGCCGGGCGTTCGCGCGCAAATAGGAAAGTATACCATTCCGCCTCGGCTCTTCAAGGGAACAGTCCCCCGTCCGGAGAGGACCCGCGCGGCTCGTCAGGTCACGGTTCGCTGGGCAGCGCGCGAATGGCCTGCATCACGTCCGCCGCGAAACGCTCGTCCGCCCGGCTGGCGTGCGGGTATCGCAGCGGCGCTCCGAGCACCAGGCCCAGGCGTCCGCGGCCGAGCAGGACGCGGCGCCAGTGCGCGGTGTTGCAGACTCGCGCGGGCACGACCGGCACTCCCGCCTGACGCGCCAGCAGCGCGACGCCCCCCTTCGGCGGCCGACGATCCCCCTCCGGGCGGCGGGTGCCCTCCGGAAAGACGAGCACCGGATAGGCGCGCTGCAGCGTGCCCAGCACCGCGCGGACCGCGGCGCGGTCGAAGGTCCCGCGGCGAATCGGAATCGCCCCCAACCGGCGAATCAGCCCCCCGAAGATCGGGTGCCGGAACAGCTCCGCCTTCGCCAAGAAGCTCAGTCCGCCCGGGATCATGGCCCCCACGAAGGGCGGATCGATCAGCGAGCGGTGGCTGCACGCGAGCAGATACGGTCCGGGGGGTAGGTGCTCCGCGCCCTGCAGCTGCGCGCGTCCCAGCGTGCGGAAGAGCATGCGCAGCAGCGCCTGTGCGATCCGATAGAGCCAGGGGCCGGGCAGGCGACCCGCGCGGCGATACAGCTCGGCGATCAGACGCACCTGCCCGCGTGGCGTCAGCGCCGAGTTGTCGATCCGGACCGCATCGGGTGCGGCGCGCAGCGGAGAGACTGTGCGGGAGAGATCGCGTCGATCCCGCGCGGCGATTTCCGTGCGGATCGCCGTGAGGGTGACCGGCGCGCCCTGTGTGCGAAGCTCGTCGAAACGACGTCGCGCCCGCGCCTCGAGGGAGGCGTCCAGGAAGATCTTCAGCGACGCGTCGGGGAAGACCGACGCGCCCATGTCCCGCCCCTCGGCCACACAGGGCCGCCCTTCTGCGGCGCCGCGCAGCAGCGCGCCCACCCGCGCGCGGATGGGCGCCGCCTGGGCCAGGCGGGAGGCAAGGGCCCCGAGGCTCTGCTCGCGGAGGGCCGTCCCGACATCGTGACCACCCAGCCGGACGCGGAAGCCGTGCGCGCGGGGAACCAACTCGATCCTGGTGCGCTGCAACAGAGACGCGAGCGCCGGATCGTCGGGCGAGCGGATTCCCGCGCGCCTCGCCGCCAAGGCGATCGTCCGGTAGAGGGCTCCGGAGTCGAGGTAGTGCAGCCCCAGCTCCCGCGCCAACGCCCGCGCGGTGGTGGACTTCCCGGTGCCGGCCGGGCCGTCGATGGTGATCATCCGCTCCTGACGCCGCGCCGGTGTCACGAGTCGTGCGTTCCTCCCCCTCCCGTGGGCTCGCCCGCTCGCCGGACGAGACGTCCTTCCCCTAGAGGGCCAGGCCGGTCAAAGCCGCCAAGTGCGCCCGCTCCTCGGTGGTCAGTGGACGCACCGCACCGGGGGGCAGATCGCCGAGGTGGATGCCCGCGAAGGAGAGCCGGCGCAAACGACGCACCTGCAGCCCCACGGAGCGGCACATCCGCCGGATCTCCCGCTTCTTGCCCTCCTGCATCACGATCGTCAGCACGGCCGCCGTGCGGCTGCTGCGCTTCAGGCGCACGCCAGACGGCTGCAGGCGCTCGCCACGATGTGTCACGCCCGCAGAGAGCCGCGCCAGCTGCGCCGCGGAGGGACGGGGCGTGACGCGCACGCGGTAGACCTTCTCGACTCCGTGCCGCGGATGCAGCAGAGCCTGGGCCAGCGCGCCATGGTTGGTCAGCAGCAGAAGCCCCTCGGAAGCCCGATCGAGGCGACCGACGGCGAAGAGGCGCGGGCGCAAGCGCCGGAGCACCGCATCCAGCGCCTGACGGCCCTGCTCGTCGCGGTGAGTCACGATCACACCGCGCGGCTTGTGATAGGCGAAGTAGGCCCAGCGACGGGGCGGACGCACCCATTCGCCGTCGACTTCGACACGGTCGCGCCCCACGCGGACCGGCGTGCCCGGGTCGGCCACCATGCGTCCGTTGCATCGGACGCGTCCGGAGGAGACCAGCTGCATCGCGGCCCGGCGCGAGGCAACGCCGCAGAGGGCCAGATAGCGGTTGAGACGCATCTGCTGATCGCCCGGGCCCCGGCCCCCCGACGATGCTCGTCCCGCCTCTTCAGCAGTCGTCATCTTCGGACCCCGCGGACGTCGCCAGGGCCACGGGAATCTGGCGCGCCATCGCGCCGGCGTCGGCTTCGTCTCCGGCAGCCGGAAACACGGACGAGTCGTCGTCTGACTCGGATCCTTGTCCGCGAACCGACACCTGCCCCTCGTCCGATGCATCGCATCCTGCAGGTCGTTCCGCCTCGGCGGGCGCATCGCGTCCCGCGGGCCGTTGCGCTTCGGCCGACGCATCGCGCGCCGGAGACGAGTCGCTCTCCCGGGACTGCTGCGGCTCGCCCGGGGCGCGATCGGCGGGCGCCAGAACGCCCTGCTCGCGCAACTCGGCCTCGGCGGACGCGCGGTCGCTGAGCGCCCGGAACTCCTCGAGCTTGGGAAGCTCGCGGAGCTCCTCGATGCCGAAATGCTCGAGAAAGCGACCGGTGGTCACGTAGAGCAACGGACTGCCGACGCGCTTGGCGCGCCCGCGGACGGCCAGCAGTCGCCGATCCAACAGCGTATGCAGCACGCCTCCACAATCGACGCCCCGAATGGCTTCGATCTCGCCGCGCGTCACCGGCTGCCGGTAGGCCACGATCGCCAGGGTCTCGAGAGCTGCGCGGGAGAGCCGCTGGCGCCGCCGGCCCACCAGGAACTTCTCCACCCATTCGCCCACGGCGGGCCGCGTCAGCAGCTGATGCCCCCCCCCCACACGGAAGAGGCCGATGCCACCGCCGGCCGCGTCGTACCGCTGCCGCAGCGCGTCGAGCGTCGCCTCGATCTCCTCCGGCGACGCTTCGGGCACGACATCGGCGATCTGTTCCATCGTCAGCGGCGCATCGCCCGAGCAGAAAAGCAGCGCTTCGACAATCGCGGACAGTTCTCGCACCCTTCCTCCCTCGCCATCAGCCGAACACGGCTTGCTCGTGCACTCGGGCGAATACCCAGATCTCGTCGAATGCCTCGTGCTGCAAAATCATGATCACCTGCTGGCGCGCCAGCTCGAGGATCGCCAGAAAAGTCACCGCGATCTCCATGCGGCTCGGCGCTTCTTCGAAGAGCCGCGCGAAGGCGAGGCGCCCTCCAGACGTTTCGAGCTCCGCGAGAACGCGCGCCACCTGATCCTCCAGGCGCACCTCCTCGAGCTGCACCTCATGGACCGACGGCGGCGCAGCGGCCGCGCGCGATTCGATCTCATGCAGGGCCGAGACCAGGGTGAAGAGATCGACCTCCGCCAGCGGATACTCGAAATCGTCCGGCAAGGCGGGTCGCGACCCGCGCGCAAAGCGGGGACCCGCCTCCTCCGCCCGTTGCCGCAGCAGCGCGGCGGCCTCCTTGAAGGCCCGGTAGGTGATCAGCCGCTCGATCAGCTCCTCTTCGGTCGCCGGCTCATCCTCGTCGGCATCCGCCGGCTCGATGCGCGGCAGGAGCTTGCGCGACTTGATGCGCATCAGCGCCGCGGCCATGACCAAGTATTCGCCGGCGATCTCCAGGTCGAGCTCGCGCATGCGATCGAGGGATTCGAGGTACTGCGCCGTGATGCGCGAGATCGAGATCTCCCAGATCTCGAGCTCATCCTCCTTGATCAGGTGCAGCAGCAGGTCGAGCGGCCCCTCGAAGTTCTCGAGCTGCACGCGATACGCGGTTCGCTGCTCGCCTTCGGGGCCGTCCCCCTGGCCCCCATCGGCGACCGGCTCCTGGATCATTGCACAACCTCCACAATGGATGCACACTAGGAGAGTCCTGAAAACGTGTCAAGGTGCGCGGGGAGCGCGAACCACTCCCGCGCGGGGGGGAGCGCACGATGGAGTTCCGCAGCCACCAGATCGCCGTCGAATCGCAGGGCTTCTGCGATATCCTGGACCTCACGCCGCAGCTCGGGGCGCTGCTGTCTCGCGAAGGGCTGCAAGAGGGCTCGGCGCTGCTCTTCGTCGGCGGCGCGACGGCTGGTCTGACGACGATCGAGTACGAGTCCGGGGCCGTCGGGGATCTGCGGGCGGCGATCGAACGGCTGGCGCCCACCGACCTCCACTACGCCCACGACGCACGGTGGGGAGACGGCAATGGCTTCTCACACGTACGCGCCGCCCTGCTGCAACCCGATCTCGAGATTCCCGTCTCCGGGGGCGAGCTGCTCCTGGGCACGTGGCAGCAGGTGGTCCTCTGCGACTTCGACAACCGGCCCCGCCAGCGCCGGATCATCTGCCAGCTGCGAGGTCGCTTCGCCGCCGCCTAGGCGGCGGTGCAGGGGTGCGGATCGAGCTCCGCCCGGACGCCGATGGCGGGGCGATGTCGCCGGAGACCGTCCCTGCCGCACCCCCGGCACGCGCCCGGTCCCCCCCGCCGGCGTGGAACGGCCGGCGAGTAGCATGCAGCGGATTCCTCGCCTGCGGGACTTGAGCCCCCGGGGGTTCCCCGGTACTATGCCCCTTCGTACCGATTTCCCGCGATCCTGGGCGGCCTGCGCCGCACGATGGAGCGGAGGGCCTCTCCCCGATGCGCGACCCGTTCGATCGCGCCGAGGGGGCTCTCCCCGGCCAGAACCTGCTTTCCCAAGGAGGGCGTGCATGATCGAGACCGGCAAGCGACGCGAGAGCGCGGAGCAGATCGCCGAGCGCAACGGGATTCCGCGCCGCGACTTCCTCAAGATCTGCGGCGCGGTGGCAGCCACCTTCGGCCTGGCGCAGTCCACGGTTGTGGAGCAAGTCGCGCGGGCCCTCTCCCCCGGCGGTGCCAAGCCGCCGGTCATCTGGCTCGAAGGCCAGGACTGCGCCGGCTGCACGGTCTCCTTTGCCGGCAGTCTCAACCCCCCGGCCACGCAGATCCTGCTCGATCGGATCTCCCTGCGCTATCACGAGACCGTGATGGCCGCCGCCGGGCATCAGGCCGAGAAGGCCTACCACGATACCGTCAAGCAGGGCGGCTACGTCCTGGTCGTCGAGGGTTCCGTCCCCGGCGCGGACGATCGCTTCTGCATGGTCGGTGGGCGTCCGTTCCGCGAGATTCTGGAGGAGGCCGCCGCCTCGGCCGCGGCGATCATCGCCGTCGGCGCCTGCGCGACCTATGGCGGTATCCCGGCCGCCACGCCGAGTCTGGGGCTCGGCCTCGATCGGGCCCTGGCCGGCAAGACGGTCATCAACCTGCCCACCTGTCCGGTGCATGTCGAGCATCTCGTCGGCACGGTGCTCTACTTCCTGACCACCGCTCAGGTGCCAGCCCTCGACGACTACGGACGGCCCGTGGCCTACTATCGGACCTTGATCCACGACAACTGCAATCGGCGCGGCGCCTACGAGAACGGTCAGTTCCTCACCGACTGGAACGATCCGGCCCAGAAGGAGTGGTGTCTGCTCGAGAAGGGCTGCAAGGGCCCCTTCACCTACTCCGACTGTCCGATCCGCAAGTGGAACGATGGGATCAACTACTGCATCGACTGCGGCGCGGGCTGCATGGGCTGCTCGGAACCGGACTTCTACGACGGCATGTCGCCGCTCTTCGAGTAGCCGCCTAGCACGAGAGGATCCTCGAAGCGTTGTCGGCCAAGGGCCCTGAGGCGAAGGGGAAGGAAGCGATGAGTCAAAGAATCACCATCGATCCGGTCACCCGGATCGAAGGTCATCTGAAGATCGAGATCGAGGTCGAGAATGGCAAGGTCAAGGATGCCTGGAGTTCGGGCACCATGGCGCGCGGGTTCGAGGCGCTGCTGCAGGGGCGCGATCCGCGCGATGCGCCCTTCGTCACCAGTCGCTTCTGCGGCGTCTGCTACAGCGTGCATCAGTACTGCTCCTGCCGAGCGCTGGACGAGGCCTTCGGGGCCACCGTGCCCTGGGGTGGTACGCTGCTGCGCAATCTCGCCATGGGGGCGATGTACATCTACGATCACATCCTGCACTTCTATCAGCTCAGCGCCCTCGACTACATCGACATCATGGCGATCGCCAAGTATGACGGCAAGGATCCCGCCCTGCAGGCGGTCAAGGAGAAGGTCGTCGCGCTGGTCCAGGCCGGCGACACCTCTCCATTCACTCCGCGCTACCAGCCGGATGACTGGTGCGTGCGCGATCCGGAGACGGTGACCACCGCGGTCAAGCACTACATCGATGCGCTGCAGATCAACGCCAAGGCACGCAACATGGGCGCGATCTTCGGCGGCCGCACGCCGCACTACCAGAGCCTGGTGGTGGGCGGATGCACGCAGTATCCCGACATCAACATGGTCGCCAAGTATCGCACCATGCTCGACGAGATCGCGGCCTTCGTCCGCGACGTCTACATCCCCGATGTGCTGCACTTCGGCACCGGCCCGCTGTGGCCGTTGGCGGAGATGGGATTGGGGGGCGGCCACCATCGCTACCTCTCCTACGGCAGCTTCGAGAAGGATCCGGCCGGGACGAACCTGGTCTTCAAGCCCGGCGTGGTGCGCAA
The DNA here is from genome assembly GCA_014729815.1 of Candidatus Eiseniibacteriota bacterium. Taxonomy (GTDB): domain Bacteria; phylum Eisenbacteria; class RBG-16-71-46; order CAIMUX01; family WJJG01; genus WJJG01. Next base: position 4,107 of record WJJG01000077.1, on the reverse strand, counting down.
GCTGAATCTCGGGGGCTACGAGGTCGAGTCGCTGGATGCGGGCAAGATCACCGAGTCGGTCGAGCATGCCTGGTACCGCGCCGCCGCCCCGCAGCACCCGTACGATGGCGAGCAGGTGTTCGATCTGGATCGATCGGGCGCCTATTCGTTCATCAAGGCGCCGCGCTACGACGGCCAAGCGTACGAGGTCGGCCCGCTGGCTCGCACGATCGTCGCCCAGCACCCCAAGCTGCTCGAGCTCGTGCAGCAGGGGGCGCGGCCGGGCGTCGTGGCGCGTCACGCCGCTCGCGCACTGGAAACCCAGGCCATGGTGGATGCCTGCTACCACTGGCTCGATCTGCTGACGCGGGAGATGACGCGGAGCGACTTCCGCATCCATGACACCGCCCACTGGGATCCGCCCGAGAGCGGCCAGGGGGCGGGCTTCTTCGAAGCCCCGCGCGGCGCCCTGGGCCACTGGATCCGCATCGAGAACGGCGAGATCGCCAACTACCAGGCGGTGGTGCCCTCGACCTGGAACGCCTCGCCCCGAGACGAGAAGGGCGTGCGCGGGCAGTACGAGGAGGCGCTGATCGGCGCCCCGATTCCCGATCCGGAGAACCCGATCAATGCCGTGCGCATCATCCGTTCCTTCGATCCCTGTTTGGCCTGCGCGATCCATCTGATCGATCCGCAGACCAATCAGCTGCGGAGGTTCGTCGTCGAATGATCGATCCGCGTGCCGAGTCGAGCCCCTCCGACCCCCGGTCGGAGGGGCTCGCTGCCGATCGCCAACGGGTCCTCATCCTGGGCGTGGGCAATCTGCTGCTCTCGGACGAAGGCTTCGGGGTGCACGCCGCCCAGCGTCTGGAACGCGAGAGCTGGCCGCCCCATGTTCGCGTGGTCGAGGGCGGCACCGACGGCTTCCATCTGATGAACGTGATCACCGACTGCGATCGCCTGATCGTGATCGACTGCATCAAGGGCGGGGGCGCACCGGGTACGCTGTACCGGTTCGACCGCGAGGATGCGCCGGCGGGACGCCTGCCTGCGCTGACCTCGGCCCACCAGGTCGGGATGCTCGAGGTGCTCGAGCTGCAGTCGCTGATCGGTGCGGTGCCGCGGACCACTTTCATCGGCGTCGAGCCCGAGTCGATCGAGATGGGTCTGCAGCTCAGCCCGCGCATCGCGGCGCGACTGCCGCGCGTGGGCGCCCTGGTGCGAGAGCTCCTCGGACTGGAGCGGGACGCGACGCGCGATGCATGAGCTGGCGCTGGCCGAAGAGCTGTTGCGCGTCTGTGCGCGCAGCCTGGCGCGACACCCGGGGGCGCGCCTGCGCGCCGCCCGCGTTGCTGTGGGGGAGCTATCGGCGGTGGAGCCCGATCTGCTGCGCTATGCCTGGGAGGCGGTGTGCGCCCATGGCCCCCACGCCGGCGCCGAGTTGCGCATCGAATGGCACGCCGCCCAGCAGCAGTGCCCGCGCTGCGGGGCGCACGCCGAGCGCGAGCGCGGCGGCTGGTTGCGCGGCTGTGCGAGCTGTGGGGCCTTGCTGCAGATCCGCGGCGGACGTGAGCTGGAGCTGCTCGATCTGGAGATCGAGCTCGCCGCCTCGCAGGATGCGCCCTCATGCGATGCGGCCCGCGACCGAGGGCGGGAGAAGGCCGCGGAGTCCAGCGCGCCAGAGGAGAACCGCGTATGAAATCACAGGTCGATGTGCGGCAGCGTATCCTGGCCGAGAACGAGTCCCGCGCGGCGGGCATCCGCGAGCGCTTCGCCGCACAGGGCACCCTGGTGCTCAATCTGATCTCCTCCCCCGGCTCGGGCAAGACCACCTTGCTCGAAGAGACCGTGCGCGGCTTCGCGCCGCGCCATCGCATGGGCGTCCTGGTGGGCGATGTGGCCACCGAACGGGACGCCGCCCGCTTGCAGGCGCTGCAGATCCCGGCGTACCAGATCCTCACCGGCGGCGCGTGCCATCTCGACGCCCGTCAGATCACGGCCGCCCTCGAGCGGATCGACACCGACGAATTGGACTTCCTCTTCATCGAGAACGTCGGCAATCTGATCTGCCCGACCGCCTACGAGCTGGGCGAGGATTTCAAGGTGGCGCTACTCTCGGTCGCCGAGGGCGACGACAAACCGTTCAAGTATCCGGCGATCTTCTCCCGCGCGCGCGCCACGGTGATCACCAAGGCCGATCTGCTGGCCCATACCGCCTTCGACATGCAGGCCGTGCGCGAGCAGATCCAGTCGCTGCAGCCCGAGGGCGCTCTGTTGGTGACGTCCACGCGGGAAGCGCCCGGGATCGATGCCTGGCTCGACTTCCTCTCGGGCGCCCTGGCGGCCAAGCGTGAGGCCGCGGGTGGCTGAAGCCGCCTCCGGAGCGCAGATGTCGCGCGCCGCGCGCCGGGAGCGCATCACCTGCCGGGGCACGGTGCAGGGCGTCGGCTTCCGACCCGCCGTCTACCGCCTGGCCGCCCACCTCGGGCTCTCCGGCTGGGTGCGCAATGCCCCGGATGGCGTAACCATCGAGATCGAAGGTCCGCCCGTGCAGCTGGCGCGCTTTCGCGAACGCCTTCCCGGCGCGCTGCCGGGCGCCGCCGAGCTGCGTGCGCTGGAGGCCACGCCCCTTCCCGCCCAGGGCGAGCGCCGATTCCGCGTCATCGAGTCCGGCCTGGGCGGGACGGCGCGCGCCGCGCTGCCGGCCGACACCGCCCTGTGTGCCGATTGCCGGCGCGAGATGGAGGATCCCACCGACCGCCGGCGGGGCTATCCCTTCACGACCTGTGCGCACTGCGGACCGCGCTTCTCCATCGTGCGCACGCTGCCCTACGATCGGGAACGCACATCGATGGCCTGCTTCCCGCTCTGCTCGCACTGTCGCGCAGAGTACGAGAATCCGGCCGACCGCCGCTTCCACGCCGAGCCGCTGGCCTGCCCGAGCTGCGGTCCCCGTCTGTGGCTGACCGGCCGCGACGGTGCCCGCCTGGCCGAGGGCGCCGGCGCGCTGGAGCGTGCCCGCGCGGCGCTGGCCGACGGATCGATCCTGGCGCTCAAGGGACTCGGCGGATTCCAACTCGCCTGCCGCGCCGATCGCCACTCGGTGATCGCCACGCTGCGGCGGCGCAAGCGCCGTCCAGCGAAGCCGCTGGCGGTGATGGCGCGCGATCTGGAAACCGCCGGTCGGCTGGTGCTGCTCACCGACGTGCAGACCGGGCAGCTCGCCTCGGCGGCCGCCCCAATCCTGCTCGCGCCGCGCCGCGAGAGCGCCTGTCTGCCGGAAGACCTGGCGCCCGGACTGTGCGATCTGGGCGTGATGCTGCCCACCGCGCCGCTGCACCACGAGCTCTTCCGCGGAAGCCCGTACGAAGTGCTGGTGATGACTTCGGGCAACGCCAGCGACGAGCCGATCGCCCGCGGCAACCGCGAGGCGCTCGCGCGGCTGGGCGCGATCGCCGATCTGTTCCTGCTCCACGATCGTGACGTCCTGCGGCGCCTGGACGACAGCGTCGTGCGCACCGATGCGGACGGCACGTTCTTGGTGCGCCGCTCCCGGGGCTGGGTCCCGCAGCCGTTGCCGCTGCCCGCACCGCTGCCGCGTCCGCTGTTGGCCCTGGGGGGACATCTGCAGGTCACCGCAGCGCTGGCTCTGGAACGCGAGACGATCCTCTCGCAGCATGTGGGGGACCTCGATACGATCGAGGCGCGCGCCTTCCTGCGCGAAGCGGCCGAGGGCCTCGAGGCGTTGCAGGCGACGCGCGCCGAGACGATCGTCACCGATCGCCATCCGGACTACGCCAGCGCGCGGCTGGGCGCTGCGCTGGCCCGCGAGCGCGACTGCCCGCACCTGCGACTGCCCCACCACCTCACCCATGCCGCCGCTGTGCTCGGCGAGGCGAACGCCTTCCCGGCACCCGGGCAACGGGCCGGAGCCCTGATCCTGGATGGCACCGGGTGGGGCGCGGATGGCACGGCCTGGGGCGGAGAGTGGCTGCTGGTGAGCGGAGAGCTGACCTGGCAGCGCGTCGCCCATCTGGCGCCCTTCCCTCTCGTCGGTGGCGAGCAGGCCGTGCGTCAGCCCTGGCGCGTCGCCGTCGCGCTGCTCGAGGCAGACGGCGCGGGCGCGTT
>WJJG01000076.1 GCA_014729815.1 Candidatus Eiseniibacteriota bacterium | reverse complement strand
TGCGTGGCGCGCGACGCGCGGCGCGGCGCTGGCGCCTCCTCGGCCGCCGACCGGGTGGAGGCCTCCCGCTCTCCGAAGATGCGTTCGATGAGTTGCTCGAACTCGAGCTCCGCGAGCAATGCCCGCAGCTCCGGCCGCTCGGCGGGATCGCCTACCGTGAGCGCCTCGAGCTCGGTGCGCAGGCGATCGGTGGCGATGGTCACCAGCTCGCGGCTGAGAAGGGCGGCCTCACGATCGCGGCGGAGCTTCTCGCGCAGCCCCGGAGGGGTGATCGACTCGAGCTGTTCGTAGATCGCCTCGAGTGTCGGGTGCGCCTGCAGCAGCTTCGCCGCGGTCTTCGGTCCCACGCCGCGCACGCCGGGGATGTTGTCCGAGCTGTCACCGCAGAGCGCCAGGTAGTCGACGAACTGCTCGGGCCGCACACCGAAGCGCTCCCGCACCGCCTCCGCGTCGATCCAGCGTTCCGGCTCGCGACCGCGCGGTGGCACGAACTGGCGCACGCCGCTTCCGATGAGCTGGGCGAAGTCCTTGTCCGACGAGACGATGACCACCTCCCAACCCTCGGCGCGCGCCTGCTCGACCAGCGAACCGATCACGTCGTCGGCCTCGATGCCGTCACGGGCGAAGCGGGTCAGCCCCAACGCCTCGACAAGCGGACCGACGTAGGGCATCTGCGCGGCGAGTTCCTCGGGCATCTCCGGGCGATGGGCCTTGTAGTCCGGATAGCGCTCGTGACGGAAGGTGGGCGCGGCCGTATCGAAGGCCACGGCCAGGTGCCGCGCCCCGGCGTCGCGAATCAGGGCCAGCAGTGTGGTCAGGAACCCGTACAGCGCTCCGACGGGCAGGCCTTGCGAGGTGGTCAAGGGACGACGGAGAAAGGCGAAGTGTGCGCGGAAGACCAGCGCGCTGCCATCGACCAGATAGAGCCGGCGCGGGGGCTCCCCGCGCGCCCGATCGTCCGCCCGGCTGTTGTCCATCTTCCGCCCCCCTGCGCCCCCCTAGGCTCGGTAGAGGCGCTGGCGCTGCATCATCTCGGCTACCGCCTGCGGAACCAGAAAGCGAACGCTCTCTCCTCCCGCGACCAGGGCGCGCAGCTGCGTCGACGAGACATCGATTCGCGGGCCCGCGACGAAGCGCACCGCGTCACGCAGCCGCTCCGGAACCCGGCCCCGGCAGCCGGGGCGGCGATAGGCCGCGATGCGCGCCAATCGAGTGAGCTGATCCGGCTCGCGCCACTGTTCGAGCTCCTCGACGCTGTCCTCCCCGAGGAGCAACCAGAGCTCCGCGCCCGGATGCGCGGCATGCAGTTCGCGCAGCGTATCGATGGTGTAGGAGATTCCGGCCCGCCGGCGCTCGAGATCGCACAGCGTGAACTCCGGTACGTCCGCGATGGCCGCGGCGACCATCGCCGCGCGCACGTCATACGGCGACAGCGGATGATCGATCTTGTGCGGCGGACGATAGGCCGGGACGAAGAGCACCCGGTCGAGTCGCAGCGCGTCGAGGCAGCGGTCGGCCAGGACGAGATGGCCGAGGTGCGGCGGATCGAAACTCCCGCCGAGAATCCCCAGGCGCACGCCTCAACCCTCCTCCTCCTCCTCGCGCGGCTCGAGGTCGAGCGCCTCGCGCGCGCGCCGGAGCAACGCCGCGCCCTTCTCGTAGCGCGAGGGGTCGCTGCCCAGATGCGAGATCAGCCGCCGGTAGGCCTCCTCGGCCTCCGCCGGGCGCGCTTGCTTCTCGTAGGTGCGGGCGATCCCGGCCATCGCCCGCGCGGAGACGGGAGAGTCCGGCCAGAGCTCGAGCGACTTCTCGAAATAGCGCCGCGCGGCATCCGGACGACCCAGCCGCAGGTAGGTGCGGCCGTTGAGGAAATCCTTCTCGGCGAGTACGCCCAGCACTTCCCGGATCCCCTCCTGCGCCTCGGCACGGCGCTTCCCGTCCGGGTAACGCCGCAGGTAGGAGCGGAAGCCGATCAGCGCCTCTTCGGCCGGCTCTGCGTCCAGGGAGGGACCACGCACGGCCAGATACCAGGAGTTGGCGATCTCGAAGGCGGCATCCTCGGCGTAGGAACTGCGCGGGAAGTCCCGCAACAGCCGCTCGAAATCCTGCCGAGCCAGGAGCTGCTCGCCGTTGCCCTGATGGGCCTTGCCCAGCAGATAGAGCGCGTCGTCGACGTACTGGCTGCCCGGATGGCTGCGGCCGAATCCCTCGAGCAGCTCGATCGCACGCACGTAGTCCGCCTGTTCATACGCGCGTCGGGCACGCTCGAACGCGCCCTGCGCCTCGGTGACCGGAGGAACGCGCGGGGCGCCGGCGCATCCCAGACAGACCAGCAACAGGAGCGACGCGGTCCATCGGACCACCCCCCTCCCGCGCCCGGCTCTTGGCGACGGGAGCTCGCACATCACGCTACTTCTGATTCTGATAGAAGAGATAGACCAGCCCGGAGACCACAGCCGTCACGACCACCGGCTCGAGAACCTGCCGCATCGAGGTCGTCTGGGGCTGTTCGATCGGGAACGGGTATTCGTGCCCCTCGAGCATGGGTCGCGCCCAGCCCGGAAAGGAGTCGATCCGCACGCGCTCCGCGCTGCCGACCCCCCGCACCTCGCGACCGGGCTGCGCCAGCCAGCTCGCCCAGACCCGCACGCTCGCCAGGCGCCCGTAGCGGCGCGGCCCCACCAGCCAGCTGCGCTTCGCCCAGGGATAGGAGACGCCGCAGTCGACGACGCGGAAGACCAGCACTTCCCCCCGCGGCGGAAGCGTTACCTCGAAGTCGGCGGCTTCGCTCGACGCGGATTGGGCCTCCTCCTGCTGGGCGGCCTGTTCGCGACGGGCGCGGGGTCCGAGCCGCGCGGGGGGCTCCTCGGTTAGGGTCTGATCCGCGTCCGAGTCAGAGTCCGCCGGCTCACGATCCTCGTCGGACGCCTCGTCGTCCGAGTCCTCCTCGTCTTCGGCGTCCTCGTCGGCTTCCTCGCCCTCCTCTCCCTCGGCCTCCTCGTCGTCGGCCGACGGCTCCTCCTCACCGCCCCCGAAGAGCGTGGCACCCCCCGCGTGCTGCGGGGGTGTGTCTTCCGCGGCCGGGGTGGGCGGCTTCTGCGCCGCGGCGGCGCCCCCGGCCGGCGCCTTGGCGTAGGCCGGCGTCACCACGCGGCAGCCCTGTTCGATCAGCGATCGCTCGAGCACACGCGCCACGAGCCAGTTGGCAGGGTGCGCGCTCTCGGCGACCAGGTGGAGTGTGGTGCCCGGCGCCAGGTCGAGCTCGGCGAGGATCTCATCGGCCACTTCGGCGCTGAGCTGCTCGATCAGCGTGAGGTGATCGGTCCGTTCCTCGGCGCGGACCGGGATCGCCGTGGCCAGCATACACAGCATGAGACCGAGGCCCAGCGCGGGCATCCTCGCGGTGCGTCGGGGGGCAGGAATCGGCCGTCCCATCGGCAGAAGGTCTCCTCTTGCTCGCCGTTCACTCCGGCATCCAGCGCGGAGCTCAGCCCTCGCCTCCACCCGCCGCGACCGGTCGGGCGATCAGGTCGTACGGACCGGCCGCCACGATACGGACCGGCCGCATCTCCCCCGGCTCGGCGCCCCACTCCGGCCCGGCGGCCTTGACGTAGATCATCCCGTCGATCTCCGGCGCCTCGCCGTAGCTGCGTCCCACCCAGAGATGCCGTTGGGGCGCCACACCGTCGATCAGCAGATCGACCCGACTACCCCGGCGACGCAACTGCAGTTCGCGGGAGATCTCGCGCTGTTGCGCCAGCACGAGATCGCGCCGGCGGCGCGCCTCGGCCGCGGAAACGCGCGACGGCACCTTGGCCGAGCGCGTACCATCCTCGGGACTGTAGGCAAAGGCCCCCAGACGGTCAAACGGAAACTGGCGGATAAACCCTAGCAGTTCCTGAAACTCCGCAGCTCCCTCCCCCGGATGACCGGTCATCACCGTGGTCCGCAGCACCGCGCCGGGAATGCGGCGGCGCAGACGCTCGAGCAGGTTCCGCAACTCGGACGCACGGCCGCCGCGCCCCATGGCACGCAGCACTGCCGCGGATACGTGTTGCACGGGGAGGTCGATGTACGGCAGCAGCGGCCGGCCCTCGGCGAAGACCGCGATCAGCTCCTCGCTCCAGTGCGCCGGATGCGTGTAGAGCACCCGAATCCAGTCGGGACCGCCGCGGCGTCGCAAGCGCTGCAACAGCCCGGCCAGGGAATGGCGCGGTGAGAGGTCGCGTCCATAGGCGCTGGTATCCTGCGCCACCAGCGTGACCTCGCGCACGCCCTCCTCGGCCAGCTGGAGCAGTTCACGTTCGATGGCGGCCAGCGCGCGGCTGCGTTGGGGGCCACGCAGGCGGGGAATCAGGCAGAAGCGACACCGATGATCACACCCCTCGGCGATCTTGAGGTAGGCGCTGTGCGGCGCTCCGATCCGCTCGCGCGGCGCCGCGGGGTCGACGCAGGGGAAGCCATCCAGCGCCACCGGCCGGGGACCGGCTCCGCCCAGCGACTCGGCCGCCCGCACGATGTCCGCCAGACGCCCGGGCCCGATGAGCGCGTCGATCTCCGGGATCTCCTCGAGCAGCGCCCGCCCGTGGCGCTGCGGCAGGCACCCGGCGACGATCAGTCCGCGCAGTCGTCCGGCGCGCTTGCGCGCGGCCATCTCGAGGACGGCGTCGATCGCCTCCTCCTGCGCATCGCGGATGAAGGCGCAGGTGTTGACGACCACGCAGTCGGCCGTCTCCGGGTCGGCGGCCAGCTCGATCCCCGCCTGGTGCAGCAGCCCGAGCATCCGCTCGCTGTCGACGAGGTTTTTCGGGCAGCCCAGTGAGACCAGCGCGACGCGCAGCGGCGTCGTGCGCGGAACCGTCGACTCAGCGTCCGGCATCGAAGAGCTCGTATCCCTCTGGCACGGAGAAATGGAAGAGGGTCGAATCGAATGCCGACGCATAGCGCAGATCGGTGAACCGGAAACGCGTGCGGTTGCCTTCCTCGTCGGTGTAGGCGTAGCCCACCGGGCGGGCCGAGGGCACCGCGAGGTCGACCGCCAGCGCGCGCAGGCCCCACTCCGGCTGCGGCGCGAGTGTGATGCTGGCCACGCGTCCCCACTGCGGATCCTCCCGCACCAGCGCCAGCGAATCGCGCGGGGCCGCCAAGCCCTCATAGAAAAGGGCGTCCCAACCGGTCGTCTCGGCACGCGGCGCGCGCAGGACCTGTTTCTGCTCCGGCACGATCGTCCAGACATAGCGACCATCCGATCCGATCCGGTGGCCCGGAGGCTGCCGGTAGTCGAGGCGGAAGCGATCGGGCGGCGCCAGGGTCAGGCGCCCCCGCGAGGTATCGGTCTCGGCGAAGGCCAGCCAATGGTTGTACTGCACGAAGTCGGCCGTCAGACCGGCGTGCGCGCGCAGATCCTCCAGCAGGCGATGCACCAGCGGCGCCACCGCGGTCTCTTCGCCCCTCGCCCATGCCGGCGCGCGGCCGAGCAGCCCGCAGAGCAGCGCGGGGCACAGCAGCCCGCAGAGCAGCGCGCGGCCGAGCAGCCGTGGCGGGATGCGCAGGCGCGACGGGCGCGTCACCGGCGGGCTCCTTCCCCGGACTCCGCGGCCAGCGACTCGAGGTCCTCGGGGCGCACCAGGACATCCCGCGCCCGGCTGCCGTCGGGCGGGCCGACCACGCCGTTGCGCTCGAGCATGTCCATCAGGCGTCCGGCGCGCGTGTAGCCGACGCGCAGGCGTCGCTGCAGGAAGGAGGTCGATCCCTGCTGGCTGGCGACCACGATGCGCAGCGCCTCGTTGTAGAGCGGATCGTCGAGCGCATCTCCCCCGGCCGGATCCGACTCCTCCTCCATCGCCGCGGCGAGTTCCTCGGCCGGCGGGAACTGCCGCAGGTAGGCCGCGATGCTCTCGATCTCCCCGTCGCTGATGAAGGCGCCGTGGACGCGATGGGCCTGGGCCTTGCCGGGCGGCAGGAAGAGCATATCGCCGCGACCGATCAGCGATTCGGCGCCGTTCATGTCCAGAATCGTGCGCGAGTCGGTGCGCGAGGCCACCTGGAAGGCGATCCGCGCCGGGAAGTTGGCCTTGATCACGCCGGTGATCACATCCACCGAGGGTCGCTGGGTCGCCAGCACGAGATGGATGCCCACGGCCCGGGCCATCTGCGCCAACCGCGCGACCGGAATCTCGACCTCGCTCTGGTTCGACATCATCAGATCGGCGAGCTCGTCGACGATCACCACGATGTAGGGCATCGTCTCGAGCGCTTCCTCGCCCACGCGATTGGCCTCTTCCTCGGCCGCGCGCTGACGATAGGCGCCGATGTTGCGCACGCCGAGGCGCGCAAAGACGCGGTAGCGCCGCTCCATCTCCCGCGTGAGCCATTGCAGCGCGCGGGCCGCCTCGCGGTTGTCGGTCAGCACCGGCTTGAGCAGATGGGGGATGCCGTTGTAGACCGTCAGCTCGAGCATCTTCGGGTCGATCAGCAGCAGGCGCAGCTCGCGCGGATCGTTGCGCAGCAGGAGCGAGGCGATCAGCGTGTTGAGGCAGACGCTCTTGCCCGATCCGGTCGTGCCGGCCACCAGCAGGTGGGGCATTGTGTCGAGCGCCGCGTAGAAGGGCCGCCCGGCGACATCCCTTCCGAGCGCCACGGCCAGCGGCGCGCGGGCCCGCTGGAACTCCTCTCGCGCGGCGATCTCCTTGAACGAGATCAACGCCGGTTCCTGATTGGGCAACTCGACCCCCACGGCCGCCTTGCCCGGGATCGGCGCCACGAGCCGCACGGCCGGGGCGCGGAGGGCGAGCGCCAGATCGGTCTGCCGGCTGGTGATCTGACTGATCGTCACGCCGACACCCGGCGCGAACTCGTACTGCGTGATCACCGGACCGGGGTGGATCTCCCCGATCTCGCCCTGGATGCCGAAGCTCCCCAGCGTCTCGACCAGCCGCGCGGCATGCGCCTCGATCTCGGCGCGCGCGACCGGCGGGCTTCCCGACAGCTCGGTGAGCAGATCGAGCGTGGCGACCGCCCGCCTGCCGTCCGGCCTCGCAGGCGCCGCCGTCGGGCGACGCTGCGCTGCGGCGCGCGCCGCCCCGGAGCC
>WJJG01000075.1 GCA_014729815.1 Candidatus Eiseniibacteriota bacterium | reverse complement strand
CGCTGGAAAAGCGCGCGCGGCGAGAGCGGCTCGACGCCCTGGAGGAGGAGCTGGTCGCCGCACTGGAAGCCGAGGAGGAGGCGACCTCCCTGGCAGCCGGCGCGGGGACGGCGTCGCATCGCGCGGCGGCCGGCGAGGCGCCGCGTGATGAGGCGCCCCGGGCAGCGCCGGAAGCGGTGCGCGCACCGGCGGGCGAGATCGTCTCGGGCCTGCTGCGCGAAGAAGTCCGCCGCCGGGCTCTCGCGGGCCAGCGGCTCGACGGGCGCGCGCCAGGCGTGATCCGTCCGATCCGCGGCGAGACGGCGCTGCTGCCCGCCGCGCACGGCTCGGCCTTCTTCGCTCGCGGGGAGACGCACGCGTTGGCGACGTGCACATTGGGCACCGCCGCGGACGAGCAGCTGATCGAGGATCTCGACGGACTGCGTCGTGAGCGCTTCCTCCTGCACTACAACTTCCCACCCTACAGCGTGGGCGAGGTGCGGCCGCTGCGCGCGACCGGCCGGCGCGAGATCGGGCACGGGCATCTGGCACGGCGCGCGCTGCTGCCGATGATCCCGGATGCGGAGGCCTGCCCCTACACGATCCGGATCGAATCGGAGATCACATCGTCGAATGGCTCCTCCTCGATGGCCACGGTCTGCGCCGCCAGTCTGGCGCTCATGGATGCCGGCGTACCCCTGATGCGGCCGGTGGCGGGCATCGCCATGGGCCTGATCTCCGATGGGGAGTGCAGCGTGATCCTCTCCGACATCCTGGGCGACGAGGATCATCTGGGAGATATGGACTTCAAGGTGGCCGGAACGGCGAAGGGGATCACCGCCGTACAGCTCGACAACAAACTCGGCAGTCTATCGCGCGAGACGTTGCGCGCCGCGCTCGACCAGGCGCGCGAGGGACGCCGCGAGATCCTGGCCCGGATGGAGGCGATCTGCGCCGCGCCGCGTCCCGAGGTGCCGCCCCACGCGCCGCGCGTGGTGGTGCGGAGGATCCGCCCGGCGCGGATCCGCGACCTGATCGGTCCCGGCGGCCGGCACATCCAGGAGTTGCAGCAGTCGACCGGCGTGCGCATCGACGTCTCGGACGACGGCCGGGTGCGCATCTTCGCGCCACCGGGCGCGGCGCTGCGCGAGGCGGAACAGCGCGTGCGCCACCTGACCGGCGAGCCGATCGTGGGGCGCATCTACCGCGGCCAAGTGACCGGGGTCACCGATTTCGGCTGCTTCGTCGAGCTCTTCCGCGGTATCGAGGGGCTCGTGCACGTCTCGGACCTGGCGCGCGAGCGCGTGGAACACCCCTCGGCCGTGGCGGCGTTGGGGGACGAGATGGTCGTCAAGGTCCTCGGCGTCTCGGAGGAGGGGAAGATCCGTCTCTCGCGCAAGGCAGCGCTGGGTGCCGAGGCGGCCGAGATCGAGGGCTGAATCGCAGGCGCCCGTCTAGGAGGCGGCGTTCCAATGCAGGATGCGCTCCGGATCGATCTGGCGCAGCGCCGCCGCCGCCGGGCCGGCGAGGATCGCATACCCGCCGCGCACCAGTTCGGGCGCCGAGACGATCGCCGCCTGGCCCTGGATCAGACGCCGCAGCATCAGATCCGATACGTCCAGGAAGTGGATCCGGCCGCCGGCGGCGACGAAGTGGAAGCGGCGCGATCCGCCTGCGCGGGGCAGCTCGTCGGCGCGCGCGATCAGGGTCGCCAGACGCTCGCGCGATTGACGCGCGGCGTCCGCGGCGCGCTGCTGCACTGCTCGGGCCTGATCCGCTTCGCGCTGCGCAGCCCGTTCGGCCCGATAGCGCGCCTCCTTGCGCTCGGACTCGGCGGCCAGCCCTTCGTCTCCGAGCTCCTTGCGGCGCACGCGCTTCTCGTGCGCGGCACGGCGCGCTTCCTTCTCGGAGACCAGACCGGCTTTGCGCAGGGCATCGCGCATGTCCGCCATGGCGTTGGCTCCCAGAGCGAGATCCAATCGGCGAGCCCGCGACGGGAACGGGCGCCGGAAAAGAGCAGGGGGCATGGCGGCGCAGGGATTCGAACCCCGGACACGCGGATTATGATTCCGCTGCTCTAACCAGCTGAGCTACGCCGCCGTGCCGCGCAGACTAGCCAATCGCAGGACGCTGCGACAACCGGTTTTTCGGCGCCCATCGCCCCGCCGGAGGCGTCTTGCGTCGCCTTGACAGCCACCCGCACCGCGCCTATAGTGCAGCAACTTGAACCTGCTCGCGGCTTCACCGAGTCTGCGCGGACCGGCCTATACTCTCGCCGGAGACCGAGCGCTCGCGGATGGCAGGAGAAGGGGTGAGGATGAGAAGTCTGCGACTGCTCCTGGCAGTTGTCCTGCTGGCGGTAACGCCTCTGGCGGCGCAGGCCGGTGTCGGATCCGAGCTGAGCGAGAAGGGTAGCTTCGGCTTCAGCCTGGGTGCGATGCGCTGGTTCGCGGACGAGGATGCCGCCGAGTGGCAGGGCCATCCGGTACAGATCCGCCTGATCGGCAAGGCCGTCTTCCGCTATCGTGCCAATCTCGACTGGGTCGTCTCCGTGGAGACCGGCTTCGGCTGGAACAGCTATGCCGAATCGGATGATCTGGTGACCTGGGTGATTCCGACGACCGTGGGTCTCGAGCGACGGGTCGGGGAGCTGTGGGGCGCCACGACCTACCTGGCCGGGGGCGCAGGCTTCTATGTCTGGGGCCGCCGGCGCGACGGTGACTATCTGCGCGACCCGGTGACGTTCAAGGCGTTGCACGCGACCGATCCGGGGCTCTATGTGGGCCTGACGGCCGAGAGTCCGCTGACCCAATACGTCACCGTCACAGCCCAGACCTCGCTGCACTTCATCTACTCCGCGCACGCCGACGATTTCGAGGGCGAGCTGGGTGGCAGCGACCTCTTCGCCGATCTCCGCCTCGGCGTAAACTACTACTTCTCACCGTACGAGGGGCTGATCTGGGGGGAGTCGGACGAACAATGAGTCGTCGTCCATGAGGCGTAGGCGGGCCGGCGAGGGTTTCGTCGGCCCTTTGTGTATTCTCCGCGCGTGCTTGCCACGACGCCGCGACGGCATTGCGGACTACGGATCCAGGGAGGGACGATGTCCGATCGTATCGAACGGAGGGGTCTGACCTTCGATGATGTCCTCTTGATCCCGCGCCGCTCGGCGGTTCTGCCCAACGAGGTCGATCCATCGATCCAACTGACGGCGTCGATCCGGCTCAACATTCCGTTGCTCAGCGCCGCCATGGATACCGTCACCGAGGCGCGCATGGCGATCGCCCTGGCGCGCGAGGGCGGTCTGGCGGTGCTGCACCGCAACCTCTCGATCGATGCGCAGGCGGGCGAAGTCGACAAGGTCAAGCGCTCCGAGAGCGGCATGATCACCGATCCGGTAACCCTGCCGCCCGATGAACCGGTGCAACGCGCGCTGGATGTGATGTCACGCTACCGGATCTCGGGCGTGCCGATCACTTCGGAGGGCCGTCTGGTCGGGATCTTGACCAATCGCGACCTGCGCTTCATCGACGACTACACCGTGCGCATCCGAGATGTGATGACGCACGAGAATTTGATCACCGTTCCGGTGGGTACCAGCCTCGAGCAAGCACGGCGCAAGCTGCACGAGCACAAGATCGAGAAGCTCCCGGTGGTCGACGAAGAGGGCCGGCTGCGCGGCCTGATCACCGTCAAGGACATCATGAAGCGCATCGCGCATCCCCACGCGGCCAAGGACTCGATGGGGCGCCTGCTCTGCGGGGCAGCGATCGGGGTCGGCGAGGAGGCCCTCGAGCGGGCCGAGGCGCTCAGCCGCAAGGGCGTCGATCTGCTGGCCATCGACAGCGCGCACGGGCACAGCGCCAACGTGATCGAGACCCTGCGCACGGTGCGCCAGCAGTACCCGAATCTGCCGGTGATCGCCGGCAACGTGGCCACGGCCGACGGGGCCCGCGATCTGATCGCGGCCGGGGCCAGCGCGATCAAGGTCGGCATGGGCCCGGGGGCGATCTGTACGACCCGCGTGGTGGCCGGCGTGGGCGTGCCGCAGATCACCGCCATCCTCGACTGCGCCGCCGAAGCCGCGCGCGCCGGCGTCCCGATCATCGCCGACGGCGGCATCAAGTACTCCGGCGACATCACCAAGGCGCTGGCCGCGGGGGCCACGGCGGTGATGATCGGCAGCCTCTTCGCCGGTACCGAGGAGACTCCCGGAGAGACGATCCTCTTGCAGGGACGTCGCTACAAGGAGTACCGGGGCATGGGGTCGATCGGCGCAATGCAGCGCGGGGCGCGAGATCGCTACTTCCAGGAGAGCGTCACCGAATCCCACAAGCTCGTCGCCGAGGGCATCGAGGGACGCGTGCCCTATCGCGGCAACGTGGGCGACGTGGTCTGGCAGTTGATGGGCGGCGTGCGGTCCGGGATGGGCTACGTCGGCGTGCGTGCGATCGAGGAGCTGCACCGCGAGGCGCGCTTCATCCGCATCAGCGGGGCCGCCCATCGCGAGAGCCATCCGCACGACGTGACGATCACCAAGGAAGCGCCCAACTACAAGTTGCTCTGAGTGGGTTCGCGTGGGTTCTCTCGACGCCTCACCGCACACGGAGAACCACACGAGGCCGCCCCGTCCGCGGCGCGCGATTGCGGACGT
Organism: Candidatus Eiseniibacteriota bacterium; assembly: GCA_014729815.1. Taxonomy (GTDB): domain Bacteria; phylum Eisenbacteria; class RBG-16-71-46; order CAIMUX01; family WJJG01; genus WJJG01. The sequence continues at coordinate 2,041 of WJJG01000075.1, read as the reverse complement.
TCCCCGATCGGGATCCTGCGAATGCCCGCGCACGGATCCGCCGCCAGCGACCCCTGCCGATCGCCCCCGACGCCTGCAGGGCGGGGCCGGGGGCGCATCGACGGGAGGCGAGCAGGAAGTCCTTATGGCTCGCGGGGCAGTTCGAACGTAAAACTCGGATCCAGCGCGCGAATGTCACTCGCCAAGGTCTCGATTTCCGCCCGCACCTCTGGGTCTCCACTCCGCTTCCACTCCGAGTAGAGGTCGAGGAAGCGATCCTGCTTGGCGTGCAGGTCTTCGTTGCGATCGGCTTCGCTCACCGTGCGCTGCAGGTGGTAGATATCGCCTCCCGAGAGACGGTCGAGCAGGTTGAGGTACTCTCCACGCATGTGCGCCAGGATGCGCAGATACTTCTCGAATCCCACACTCAGCTTCTCGAGCACCTCGGTGATCGCCGCGCGCGGATTGTGAATCTGCTGGCTGTACGTGTAGGCGAAGCGATAGTAGGTCTTGCCCCGCCCGACATAGGCCTCCTCCGTGGGCTGGAAAAGGCGTCGCTCCGGCGATACGAGCTTGCCCCCCCCCTGCGGGTCGCCCGCGGCAGGATTGTCGAAGATGCCCAGGGAGACCAGCAGGAAGTCGGCGTTGGTCTTGTATAGCGTGTACTTGAGACGCGCGTCGCGGGAATCGGCGAGGCGCCCGAAGACCTCGGTGTCGTACTTCGACAGGTACCCCTTGGCCCGCTCGATGTAGTCGGGCTTGATGAACGAATTGAGCAGATGGGCGATGTATACGTTGACGTCCTCGTCGTAGTAGTCCTTGTTGGACACGAGGCCGGTTTCCATGCGCGAGTAGAGGAGACACTTCATCATGAAGTGGTAGGTGGGTTTCAGATCGCGGGAGGTGCCCTTGAGATCGACGAAGTAGTCCTCACGCGCTGGCATGACTCGGCCCCCTGTCGTGAAACCGTGCGAGCTGTCGCGGCCTCTCCAGAATCCCGTTGACACTCGCCGAAGCCGTCTCCATGCTTCGTGTCACCGGGCCTGCACGGGTTCATGTGCAACGGCCGTGCCATGGCTCAGGCACCCTCGAGACGCTCGACATCATGCGCCGCCAATTGCATGGAGTGCGCCGTTCGCCAGGGATGGCCGACGGGTCGTTGCGCAAACCAGCCACGCGCGTGGGGAGTGGTCACCTTCCCGCGGCCGACCCAGGCGGGATCGCAGCCGCTGGGCCGCTCTCCGCCACCACGGGCGGCTGCGGATTGCAGCATTGGCCTCCCCGCGGCGTGCAAACTGCAGCTTCGGGGTGAGAGGACCCCTCCATGTCGCCAGCACGCTCCGATACCGGCGCCGGGCCGCGGCGCGGAACGCTGCGCACGCGTCTGCTCTTCTTCTTCGTGCTCCCGGTGCTGGCCTGCGGAGCGGGGATGATCGTGCTGATCGAGTTGCTGCTGATCGGCGCGGGCGGGCCGCTCTCCGCCACGGGCCTGCGGGCGCTCTATATTGGAGTGCTGCTCGTGGGTCTGATCCTGTCCACCGCATTGGCGCTGCATGTGGGGGAGCGCGTCACCCAACCGATCGCCGGTCTGCTGCGCCGCATGGATGCCGGGCACTGGCGCTCCGCGCCGCATCCGCGACGCGGCGTCTCCGACTGGGAGATGGGCGTGCTCGAGGAGCGGGTGGCCGTGCTGCTGCAGCAGAATCGTTCGGGCGCCCGCGCCGTGGAGCAGCTCGATGCGCTGCGCGACGAGATCGCGGCCGTGCTCGAATCCGCGACCGAGGGCGCATTCGACCCCCGCGCCTGGCCGGCGGAGCGGGTCACGCACCCCCTCACGCGCGAGCTGCTCGACTTCTTCCAAGCCCAGGGGGAACAGTCGAGCGCGGCGATTCTCAGTCTGCGGAAGCTCCAGGGGCTCCTCGAACAGGACTGGCGTGAGGAGACGCGCTGCATCGAGCAGATCGTGCGTCAAACCGAGCGCAGCTTCGTCGAGCAGACGCAGATCGCCATGGAGCTCCAGAAGCTGCAGCGGCATCGCGGCGGCGGGAACGCGGACACCGCG
>WJJG01000074.1 GCA_014729815.1 Candidatus Eiseniibacteriota bacterium | reverse complement strand
CGACGGAGACCCAGCTGGCGCCCCGCATGCCGGAGCCCACATCCGAAGCGCGCCGCGCCCTGCTGCGCGGCGTCCGGGTCGATGCCTTCTACCCCACACGGAGAGGAGCGGCCGTGGGAATCGCGCGAACTGCTCCCATGGACCGGGCCGTACGGCACCGTCTGTGCGAGCCTACGCTGCTCGATCGCCTTGTGAATCTCGGATTCTCCAAGCACAACCCACGGGCCTTGACCATGTTTGGGTGGGGTGCCTAGACTCGCAGGCAAGAACGCGCGCGCACCCCCCATGCCGGCTGCCACCGGGCGCCCGAAGCCGGCACTCCGCGCGGGGGCCACGCGTGCGGCCGTCTTGAGGGAGGAACCTTGGCGATCGGGCTAGCACTGCTCCTCTTGTTTCTGCTCCTTTCGTCGGCCTACTTCTCGGGAACCGAGGCCGCGCTCTTTTCGCTCAGCCGCCTGCAGTTGCGCCACATGGAACAGCGCCGGGACCGGCGCTCGCGGCGCATTCTGAAGCTCCTGCACGATCCCGATGCCACGCTCTCGGCCCTTCTCGTGGGCAACAACTTGGTCAATATCGCGCTCTCGTCGATCGCCACGGCGTTTGTCCTGACCTTGATCCCGGATGCCGATCGGGCGGTCCAAGTGACCTTCGTGCTCACGACCCTGATGGTTCTCTTCTTCGGGGAGATCACGCCCAAGACGCTGGCGGTCAACTACGCCGCGGGGGTGAGCCGCGTCGTTGCCGGGAGTCTGCTCGTGATTCAGCGCTGCCTCCGGCCGCTGACGATCGCCTTCCACGGGATTTCCGGGCGGGTGCTGCGACTGCTGGGTACCCCGCGGGCTCCGGCGGACGAAGCGGAACTGGTCTCGCGGGCGGAACTGCACTCCGTGTTCGAGGATGTCGACGAGGACCCCGCGGTGATCACGCCGAGCGAGAGTCGCCTCGTGCAGAATATCCTCGACTTCTCCGAGCGCACCGCCGAGGAGATCATGACTCCGCGCGTGGACATCGACGACCTCGCACTGGGGACGCCGGCGGCGGAGATCATCGAATTCATGCGTGCCTCCCGTCACTCCCGCTACCCGGTCTACCGCAACGAGCCAGACGAGATCATCGGTTTCGTACAGGCCAAGGAGTTCCTCGGCAATCCGGAAGCGGGAATCGAGCCGCTGCTGCGGCCGGTGGCCTTCTTCCCCGAGAACGCCCCGGTCGATCAGATCTTCTACACGATCCAACGCTCGCGTCTGGCGATGGCCATCGTGGTCAACGAGTACGGAGAGGTCGTCGGTCTGATCACGCGCGAGGATCTGATCGAGGAGATCGTGGGCGACATCTATGACGAGTTCGACCTCGAAGAGGCGCCGTTGCGCAAGAAGGATGACCGCCGCTACATCGTTCACGGTCGCTATTCCCTGCACGAACTCAACGAGGCGCTCTCGCTCGATCTGCCCGATGAGAGCGCCGTAACACTGAACGGCTTCCTCTGCGACGTCTACGGGCGGATCCCACGTCCGGGCGCCGTCGTCCCGTGGCGCAACCTGCGCTTTCACGTCCTCGAGGTCGCGCGCCATCAGGTCCGCAAGGTCCTGCTCGAGCTGCCCGAGCAGCCGGAGGCGTCATGACCGGATCGGGCGCACTGGAGACCGCCGCGGCCGTTCCCGCCAGCACCGTCCTCTGGCAGCTGTTGATCATCCTGGCGGCCTTCGCGGTGACGGCCTTCTTCTCGGCAGCGGAGATGGCGCTGATCGCCACCAATCGCATCCGCCTGCGGCAGCGCGCCAAGACCGGCGACCGAGGGGCCGAGCGGGCGCGCCGCCTGCTGCAGCGGCGCGAGCAGCTGCTCGTGATGTTCTTGATCGGTCAGAGTGCGATGAACGTGCTCATCGCGGCGATGACCACCGGTCTGTTGGACCGTTGGCTGGGACGCGGATGGGCGGCCCCGCTGATCTCGACCGTTGGGGTTTCGATCGTCGTGATCGTGGGAGCCGAGATCGTGCCGAAGGTGATCGGCAAACGGCAGGCGGAACAGCTGGTGGCGACCCGAGCCCGTCTGCTCGACTTCCTGCATCACCTGCTCATGCCGCTCACCGGCCTGATCCATCTCTACATTCAGGGGTTGCTGCGCGTCGTGGGCCGCGGCCGCCGGCCGTTCGTCACGCGCGAGGAGCTCAAGTTCCTCGTGCGCGCCACCGAGAGCCGGGACGAAGCAGACCGTCGCGAAAAGCGCATGCTCGAGTCGATTCTCGAATTCCGCGAGACCGTGGCCCGCGAGATCATGATCCCGCTGAATCGCGTGGTCACGCTGGAGCAGGGCAGCTCCTGCGATCGCTGGCGAGCCATGGTGCGCCGGCATGGTCACACACGCATCCCGATCTACGAAGGGCGCGAGGATCGGGTGATTGGCGTCCTCAACATCTTCGACCTGCTCTACGATCCCCAGCCGCAGCCCATCGTGGATGGCTACGTACGGCCGGCCCCCCTGGTTCCGGATTCGAAGCGCATCGATCACCTGCTGGTCGAGCTGCAGAAGGCGCGCAATCCGATGGCGATCGTGGTCGACGAGTTCGGTTCTTGTCGGGGCATCGTGACGGTCGAGGATATCGTCGAAGAGATCGTCGGGGAGATGGAGGATGAGCACGAGGTCGGCTATCGTAAAATCCGGCAGCTCTCGTCGCGCGTCTACATCGTCGACGGACTCACCGATATCGACGACCTGAATCAGGAGCTGCAACTCGACCTGCCCAAGGGACGCTACGACACGATCGGAGGGCTGGTGCTCAAACGGGCAGGGCGCATCCCGCGTGTGGGGGAGTCGTTCGCGCTGCACGGCTTGAAGCTGGAGGTGCTGGATGCGCATCCGTACGGAATCCGCACCCTCAAGCTCACGCGACCACGCCAGTCCGACGAGTGATCGGGACGGTACCGGCGGGGCTCGACCATCGGAACGGAATGCGTGGACCGGTCGGCGGGGGCCCACGCGCGCTCCGATTACTGGAGCAGACCCCGCGTCCGGTAGGCGAGGGAGCGGTCGTCGGCGGACATCAACATCAGAAGATCGCTCTCTCCACGATCGATGCAGAGCGCACCGCACGCCTCGCAGCGTTCGACCTTGATGCTGTCGAACTCATGCTCGGTGAGGTGCTCGCCACACCGCGGGCAGATCATCCAGAAGCTCTCCTCGCCGAGCTCGATCTCGCGCTCGTTGCGCTCTCGATCGAGCTGACGCCGGCGCTCGAGGATGGCCCGGTCCGGACCCAGGAAGTCGGCCTCCTCGTCATAGGCCTGATATCCGTCTTCTTCCTCTTCTTCCTCCTCCTCGTCCAGATCCGGATCCGAGATGGTCGTCAGGTGGTCCTCCGTGTTGCTCAGGTCCCGACGCTCGTGTAGCGGCGACTCCTCCAGGGCAAACGCCTCGGCGGCCGCCTCTGGGGACTCGAGTTCCTCGGTTGGTGGCTCCGTAGGGGGAGCGGGCGCGAGACGAGTCCGGCGCGCGAGGCGCTGCAGCTCGCTCTCCTTCTGGATCAGGGCCGCGCGCAGCCGCTCGCACTGCGTCGTGCTCTGGCGAAGCTGGTCGCGCAGGGCGCTGAGCTCCTCCTCGTGCCCACGCATGCGTCCCTCCAGCTCCCGGATACGGGCTGTCAGGGCGGCGGCCTGGGCCCGCTGGGCTGCGGATGGAGCCGCTGCGGAGGCCGAACGCGGGCGCGGAGTCCGGCGGGGGCGCGTATCTGACGAACGACGCACGCGACCCTTCTGGCTGGCCGCCGGCTTCTTCTTCGAGGTCCGCTGGCGCGTGGTCTTCTTGGCGCTCCTGGCCGAACGGGAGGTCCGCGAAGTCGACGGAGAGCGGCGGGAGGACTTCCGGGCGGTGCCTGTCGTGCGGCGGGTCCGCTTGGCTGACCGCTGCGATCGAGAGCTCTTCTTGCTGCTCCTGCTCCTCGCGCGCGATGGCTTCTGACTCGTGCTTCCCTTGCGTGTCTTCGTCTTGCGCACGCTCTTCT
>WJJG01000073.1 GCA_014729815.1 Candidatus Eiseniibacteriota bacterium | reverse complement strand
TTCGTGATCTCAGCCTGGGGCGAGGAGAAGGAGTGGTGCGGGACCGAGTTCGGCTTCGGCGACTTCGATCCGTACAACTTCGTCTTCAGCACCTTCGGCACCTGCGCGCCGGGCGGATTCCTCGAAATCCCCACCGACTACTGGCCCGGACCGAACGAGGGGATCGGCCTGGTGACGACGGATGTGTCCTGGTCCGGGGACTTCCAGCCGGTCTACTACTTCGAGGGCTACGCCTACGCCTACCTGCCGGCGACCCTCCCGCTGGACGTCGATCCACCGACCGGCTTCGGCGGCTGGGGCAACTGCGATACGCCGCCGGTCGAGTATGCGGCTACCTGCTTCGGGGCCATGGGGCTGCAGCAGGCCGGCGCCTACTGCTGCCCGGACGACGGTCCGCCGACCGGCGCCTGCTGCATCAGCGACGATATCGAGAATTGCCAGATCCTCACCGAGGATGCCTGCCTCTCGGCGGGGGGCGAGTATCTGGGCGATGACACGACCTGCGACGGCGATCCCTGCCCGGGTACCGGCGCCTGCTGCAAGGCGGGGGGCGAGTGCGAGATCATGACGCAGTCGGACTGCGAGGCGATCAGCTACGAGTATCAGGGCGACGGCATCACCTGCGTGGCGGCCGAGTGCCCGGTCGTCTGGGCCTGCTGTATCGCCGATGAGTGCGTGCTCAAGACCGAAGAGGATTGCGACGACGGCGGCGAGGCGCCCTGGCAGACCTGGTTCGAGGGCGAGGACTGCTACGGCGACGATCCGATCGATTGCACGGTACCGATCGACGAGACCTCCTGGGGTACGATCAAGTCGATCTATCGCTAAGTCGGACCTCGTCAGCGGCTCGGCGTCGGGCTGAGGCAGTGCGATCGACAGAGCGAGCCTGAGGGCCGCGCGGCGATGCCGCGGAGCATCGCGCGGCGCGCCCGGGAACGGAAGCCGAACGGGGGCCCCCACGGGCCCCCGTTTTCTCGCCAAGGCGGGGGGGACGGCATGCAGACGAAGCGACGGGCGCGAGGCCGCGCGCGGGTGTGGCACGGGTGCGCGGGAGTGCTGGCAGCGGGAGTGCTGATCCTCACGCTCCTCGGGTGCGGAGGGGGAGAGCCGGACGGGGTGCCGGTCGTGGTGATCGGACTCGATGGCGCCACCTGGGACCTGCTCCAACCCTGGATCGACGCCGGTGAGCTGCCGACGTTGGCCGCGATCCAACGCGGCTCGGCGTGGGGCGAGCTGCAGAGCATCGTCCCCTATCTCTCACCGCCCGCCTGGGCCAGCGCCGTGACCGGCGTCAATCCGGGCAAGCATGCGATCTTCGACTTCCAGCGCCGGGTGCCCGGAGAGACGGCGATCGTCAACGAGACGGCCAAGAGCCGTCGCGCGCAGCCGATCTGGAAGATGCTGGCGCCCTCCGGAAGGCGCTGCCTGCTGCTCAACATCCCGATGACCGATCCGCCCGATCCGATCGAAGGTCTCTTCGTGGCTGGCTTCCCGCACCCCGATGAGATCGGCTACACCTATCCGCCCGAGTTGGCCGACCAACTCGGCGACTACGAGCTCGATCGGCTCGAGATGAAGATCGAGCGCGGCCAGGAGGACAGTCTCTTTGCCGCCTACACGCGCATGATGGAGGAGCGCAAACGGATCGTCCTCGCTTGGCTGCGCAACGAGCCGTTCGACCTGCTCTGGGCCGTCTTCACCGGCACCGATCGCATGCAGCATCTGTTCTGGAAGTTCGCCGATCCCGACAATCCCCACTACGATCCCGCGCTGGCCGAACGCTACGGCGGCGCGATCCACGATTTCTGGGTGGCGCAGGACGCGGCGCTGGGCGAGATCCTCTCCGCCGTCCCGGCGGAGGCCGCCGTGATGCTCCTCTCCGACCATGGCTTCGGCCCGCTGCGCTTCTCCTTCCTGCTGCACGACTATCTGGAGCGCGAGAGCGCCCGGCTCAGCGAGCGAGAAAACGGATCGGTCCTGGTGCTCGATCCGAGCGACGCCACGCGGCTCTACGTTCTGGAGAAGGGGCGCGATCCGGGGGCGACGCTCAGTCCGGCAGAAGCGCGGCGGGCGCGCGCGACGTTGCTCGACGAGCTGCGCGGGGCGGTCGACCCCGGCAGCGGCGAGCGGATCTGCGAGCGGATCTGGACCGCCGACGAGGTCTTCCACGGTACTTACGCGGAGAAGGGGCCCGAGATCGTCGTCCTGCCGACAGACGGTTACATGCCGACGATGCGCGATCAGCAGACGCTGTCGGGGCGGGGCTTCGTGGCGGCGCACGGCGCGCAGCTCTCGGGCTGGCATCGCATGAACGGCATCTACGCGCTGCAGGGACCGGATGCCTCCGCGGGACGGCGCAATGGCGAGTCGGGGCGCGACTACTCGCTGATCGACATCGTGCCCACGCTGCTCTATCTGCTGGGCGAACCGATCCCGGAGGGCCTCGACGGCCAGCTGATGCGCGCGGTGATCGCGCCCGAGCGTCTGGCCGCCGCACCGCCGCAGCAGGCACCTCCACTGGAGGAGGAGTTCCGCGAGCTCACGCCCGAGGAGCTGCAGAACCTGCGCAATCTGCCCTATATCGGCGGCTGATCCGTATCGCGGCTCAGAGGCCGCGCGTGGGGGGGGATCCCACTCGCCTCGCCCAGCCGTCCCGCGGTCCGACGGAGGCTTCGCTCCCGGGTGGATCTCCCTAAGGCCCCGCCGACGATTCTCGCCGCAGCGTATCGAGCAGTCGCTCGATCGACTCGCGGTTCCGCGGGTCCGACGCCTGCGCCAGGCTCTCCTCGGTCAGCGCGATGGCTCGCTGCGGCTCCCCGGCCGCGAGGAGTGCGCGAGCGGCGAGCTGTGTGGTCAGCGCGCGTCCCGGAGCCGTTTCGACCACGCGCACCAGGTAGGGGATCGCCTCGGCGTAGCGTTCCGCACGGTAATAGAAGCCGCCGCGCAGATACCAGGCCAGCGGAAGCTCGGGGAAGCTGTCGACCGCGACGGTGGTCAGACTGTCAGCCCTCGCCCAGTCGCTTTCGCCGAGTGCCTGCAGCGCCGCAAAGCCCAGCGCCAGCAGCGGGCTGTCGCGCGGTGGGATCATCTCCTCGGGAAAGGCTAGGGTGGGTGCCTTGCGCTCGGCCTCATCGAGCGTTCGCAGGTTCATCTGGGCGACCTGATAGTCGGGGGCGATGGAGAGCGCCCTGCGGAAGAGGAAGCGCGCATCGGAGAACTGCCCCTGCACCATCTTGATCACGCCGTACTGGTTCAGATAGAGCGGGTGTTGCGGATGCTCGCGTACCAGCCGTGCGGCCAGCGACTCGGCGGGGGCGTAGCGCTCCTCGCTGCGCAGAATCTCGCTCATGTTGTAGAGCGCGCGCGGATTCTCCGGATCCTGCTCCAGGGCCGTCTCGTACTCCCCACGCGCCGCATCGCGCAGATCCTCGGCGGCGTAGAGCTCGCCGAGATCGATGTGGGCGACCGTGTTCCGTGGATCCTCTCGTAACGCACGCTGCAAGAGCGCGGTGGCCGTGCGCTCGTCCTGCAGCCGCAGCGCCACGGCCGCCCGGTAGCGCAGGTCTTCGGACTCGTTCTCGTACCGCGAGTGGGCCGCGGGGAGGTCGAGGCTCGAGAGCACCAATAGGGCCGCCGCAATACCCACCACGATGCGCGCGGAGGAGGTGCGTCGCACCGCTGCCAGGAGCGCCGGCACCGTGAGCAGCGCGGTGGAGACCGCGGGCAGGAGCAGCAGGAAGAACGGCCAGCGGGACGCCGCGGAGTAGGTGCCGACCAGATTGGCGATCGCCAGGGCGAGCAGCGGCGGCCAGAGGCGCCGCATCTCGGGATCGTCGCGTCGCATCCAGAGGCCCAAGAACCCCAACGCCAGGAAGAGCGGGAAGAGGTGCAGACCCCAGCGGAAGGCCGGGGCGTGCACCTGGAAGACATGGCGTGCCGAGACCGGATCGGGCAGCTCGGGACGCGAGAGCAGCAGGGCCGCCCGGTGCAACAGACTGCCGACCACCTGCACGGGATTCTCGAGCAGGCGCTGCAGGGCGCGATCGCGATAGAAGGAGGCCAGCTCCCACTCTCCGAGCCGACGGCCGAGCGCTTCGTTGGCCTGCGCGGCGAGTTGTCCGGGATCCTGCCAAACCGGCGGCTGGGTCGCGCGCGCCGCACCCCAGGTCTCCGGGCCGAGCGAGCGGTGGAAGGCGGCGGCATCCGAGACGTTCCAGGTCGGTCCGCCCTGGGGCAGACTCGCATGGTAGAGGATCAGCAGCAGGGGGAGCAGCGCCATCGCCCCGGCGATCGGCAGCAGCGGCATCCAGCCCCCGCGACCTTCGCCGCCCCGCACAGCAGCGGCGTCGGGTGTGCGCGGGGCGGATGCGCGCGATGCAGATGCGCCGGACGGGTCGGACGTGGACGCGCGGGATCCGGTGGGCGCGGTCGCACGCCGTCGCCAGCGCCCGATGGTTGCCAGACGATGCCAGAAGAAGGCCGCCGCCAGGGCGAAGGCGGGCAGCGGCTGCAGCAGAAAGGCCAGGCCCAGCAGCAGGCCGCCCAGCATCTGACCCGCCGCGCCGCGCCGCTCGAGGAAGAGGAGCCGCAGGACCAGCAGCAGCAACAGCACGAAGAGCGCCATCGGCTGCAGGCGCATCTCGAAGAAGGCGCCCAGGGGATGGAGGCCGTAGATCAGCGCCGCGATCCAGCAGCCGCGCGGCGAGAGCAGCGGACGCAGCGCCCAGGCGATCAGCGGCAGGGCCGCCAGGCCGATCAGCCCCTGAGCCAGCAGCAGTCCGCTGAGATCGAGGCCGAAGAGCGCGGTGACTCCGGCGGCCAGATACGGGTAGAGCGGCGATCCCCAGGGCAGGGCCGCCTCGGGAAAGCCGCCGGTGAGGAGCGCCACCATGCGATTCTGATGCACGGCGTCCTCGAGGCTCGGAACGCCACAGAAGACGGCGCGGCGCAGCCACCACCAGCTGAGACCCCGCACGATCAGTCCCAGCAGCAGTGC
>WJJG01000008.1 GCA_014729815.1 Candidatus Eiseniibacteriota bacterium | reverse complement strand
GTCCCGCAACGCGGGACCCCTTCCCTGATTCTCGGTGAGACTCCCGACTTCCAGCCCCCCCAAATCGAATCCCCAGCCGAAACCTCCTCGAGCCTCCCGCGTAGGTCCGGATGCGTGCTGGTGGCGTGCCGCCGGGGCGCTGCGCGGACGGCACGCCTGCCGTGCTCACAACTGGCCTCGGTCGAGGAGGTTGGAGCGATGCTGGAACTTCTGGTCTTGACCAGCCTGATGCTGTTCGGGTTTCTGGTGCTCGGTGTGGGCCTCAAGCTGCTGGGGGCCGTCTTGGGTCTGGTCCTCTGGCCGCTGAAGATCGTGGCCTTCGGGCTATTCGGAGCCTTCTTCTGTGCTCTGCTGGCCTTCACACCGATGCTGGCCGTGCTGCCCGTGATGCTGGGGACCCTGATTCCGTTCGCGCTGCTGCTGCTCCTGCCGCTGATCCTGATCGGACTGCTCGTCAAGCTGATCTTCTGCGGCTAGCCTTCCGCGGGTGCGTTCGAATCGGAGGGGCGATCGGGCTGCGGGGCACGGTTCATCCCCAGCCGCGCCTGTTCGTCCACCACCCAGTCCGCATCCGGTCGCTCCAGCATCTCCCACAACGCCTCGTGGACGTGTCCGTTCGAGGCCACGACGGCTACTCCCTCGGGCGCTCGCGGTCCCCCGTCGAGATCGGTGACGCGCCCTCCGGCCTCCTCGACCAGCAGCAGTCCGGCCGCGACGTCCCACGGCTTGAGATAGAGCTCCCAGAAGGCGTCGAAGCGTCCCGCGGCCACGAAGCAGAGGTCGAGCGCCGCCGAGCCCCCACGCCGAATCCCACGCGCGGCCAGGGCGACGCGCCGGAAATTCTCGAGGTTGTTGTTGTGCAGCTCATTGCGACGGTAGGCAAAACCGGTGGCCACCAGAGCGTCGGCCAGCCGTCGCGTCCCGCTGACGCGTAGCCGACGGGCGCGGTCCGGGACGTTCGCGCGGTCCGGAGCGTTCGCGCGGTCCGGAGCGTTCCCGCGGTCCGGGGCGTATGCGCCATCCGGCAGGCGCTCGATAAAGGCGCCCGCACCGCGCGCCGCCCAGTAGATCTCCCCCAGAAAGGGCGCACTCACCGCCGCGGCGAGCATCCTGGGCATCCGCGCGGGATCGAAGAAACCCGAGGCCAGGGGATCGTCGCGCAGATCGGCAGCCTGCGGCATTCCGGAATAGCCGTCGGCCAGGGCGACGCTCACGCCCACCATCGGGTGGCCGTGGACGAAGTTCGTCGTCCCATCGACCGGATCGAGGATCCAGACGCGTCCCGAGCTGCCGCTGCTGCGGATCGACTCCTCTCCCAGAATCGCATCGTCCGGACAGTGCGCTGCGATGCGCTCGGCGAGCAGGGCCTCGATGCGGCGATCGACGCGGGTGACCAGGTCGCGGCGGCCTTTGCGCTGCGGCGTACGCGCCCCGCCGGGCGCCTCGCCGGGCGCCTCGCCGCCGACCGCCTGCCCTTCGGCGGTCTCGCGCAAGATCTCTCGCGCCGCCTCCAAAGCCACTTCTCGCGCCAGCCTGTGCACGCCTCCTCCTGGAAATGCGTCTTGATCGGCCGATAGATGAGCGTGTAGCGTTCTCGCTCAATTCCCGCGCGCCGCGCAAGCCGCAACGGGACAGCCGGTTTCCTCGTCGGACCCGGCGCGATCCTCGGGCGTCGCGGCTGCGCGCCGCCGCGTGCGATGCCATGCAAGGGGTTCAGACATGGAGAACATCATGGAGAAGCTCACCGCGCTCTGCAAGCGGCGAGGCTTCGTCTTTCCGAGCTCTGAGATCTACGGCGGCATCAACGCCTGTTGGGACTACGGTCCGATGGGCGTGCGGCTGAAGAGCAACATCAAGACCGCCTGGATGAACTCGATGACCCTCGATCGCGACGATGTCGAGCCCCTCGACGCCGCCGTGCTGATGCATCCGCGCGTCTGGGAGGCGTCCGGCCACCTGACCGAGTTCACCGACCCGCTGGTCGACTGCAAGCACTGCAAGGCGCGCTTTCGGGCCGACGAGATGGACATCGACCCGACCGACCCCGAGGCGCCCTGCCCGCGCTGCGGAACCAAAGGCAGCTTCACCGAGCCGCGGCGCTTCAATCTGATGTTCAAGACCTTCATGGGCCCCGTCGAGGATGCCTCCCACGTGATCTACCTGCGCCCCGAAACGGCCCAGGGGATCTACCTGAACTACGAGAATGTGCGCGTCACCTCGCGCCGCAAGCTGCCCTTCGGCATCGCCCAGATCGGCAAGGCGTTCCGCAACGAGATCACCCCGGGCAACTTCATCTTCCGCACGCGCGAGTTCGAGCAGATGGAGATGCAGTTCTTCATCCGCCCGGGCGAGGAGGGCCGCTGGTTCGACTACTGGCGCGACGAGCGCATGCGCTGGTACCAGTGGATGGGCGTGCGCAACGAGCGGCTGCGCTTCCACGAGCATGCCGAACACGAGCTGGCGCACTACGCCCAGCGCGCGGTGGACATCGAGTACGAGTTCGGTTTCGGTACCGACCCCTGGCACGAGCTGGAGGGCATCCACGATCGCGGCACCTTCGACCTCGGCCGCCACCAGGAATACTCGGGCAAGAAGCTGGAGTACTTCGACGAGGCCACCAAGGAGCGCTTCATCCCGCGCATCATCGAAACCTCCGCGGGCGTCGATCGCACGTTGCTGACGATCCTCGTCGACGCCTACCGCGAGGAGGAGATCAAGGGCGAGAAGCGCGTCTTCCTCGGCCTGCATCCGCGCATCGCCCCGATCAAGGTGGCCGTCTTTCCGCTGGTCAAGAAGGATGGGATGCCGGAGATCGCGCGGCGCATCACGGCCGAGTTGCGACCCCACTTCCCGGTCTTCTACGACATGGGCGGCAGCATCGGACGACGCTACGCCAGGCAGGACGAGGTCGGCACGCCGTTTTGCGTGACCGTCGATGGACAGACGAACGAGGATCAGACGGTCACGATCCGCTTCCGCGACACGCTCGAGCAGGAGCGCTGCGCCCTCGACCGGCTGCGCGAGCGGCTGGGCGAGCTGATCACCGCCGACTAGCGCGCGCGAACTCACGGATCACGATCGACCTCTCGTGTCCCTACGCGAGATCCGCAACCACCGGTGCGTGATCCGACGGCTTGCGCCCCTTGCGTGCCTCCCGATCGATGGCCACCGCGCGGCAGTGCTCCCGCAGCCCGTCGCTCACCAACACGAGATCGATCCGCAGCCCCCAGCCGCGATGGAAGGCCCCCGCGCGGTAGTCCCACCAGCTGAAGTGCCCGCCCTCTTCGGTGTGCAGGCGGAAGGCATCGTGCAGTCCCCACTCCATCAGCGCCCGCAGGGCGGCTTGCTCGTCGGGGTGGAAGAGCAGCTGCCCGCGCCAGCGATCCGGGTCGTGGACGTCGCGATCCTCAGGAGCCACGTTGAAATCGCCGCAGACCAGAATCGGATCACCGGGCTGCCAGCGGCTCTGGATGAGGCCGCGCAGGCGCCGCAGCCAGTCCAGCTTGAAGTCGAACCGAGGTGTCCCGAGCTCGGTGCCGTGTGGCACGTAGACGTTCAGAATCCAGATGCCGGCGTAGCGCCCGCCGATCAGACGCCGCTCGATGCCGGGCGCATCCTCCGGAAAGCCGCGCAGGACCTCCTCCGGCTTCGCGCGACTGACGATGGCCACCCCGTTGTACGTCTTCTGCCCGAACGACTCCACATGATATCCGAGATCGTGAAACGCCTCGCGGGGGAAGGCCTCGTCGACGACCTTGGTTTCCTGCATGCAGAGCAGATCGGGCTGCTCGTGCTCCAGCCATACACTCACTCGCGGCAGGCGCGCGCGGATCGAGTTTACATTCCAGGTTGCGATCTTCACCCGCATCCTCCGTGTCGCGCGGGGCCGCGTGGTCCGCGGGACGCGGGCGGCTCACATCCTCCGCGCGTGCGCACCGCGTGGTCTGTGG
>WJJG01000072.1 GCA_014729815.1 Candidatus Eiseniibacteriota bacterium | reverse complement strand
GATCTACACCGCCGGCTTCAACGGCACTTCTTCGGCGACGCCGATCGTGACCGGCGCGGTGGCCTCGCTCCAGGGCCAGGCGCTGGACCTCTTCGGCGAGACGCTGACACCCCATCTGGCGGCCGAGATTCTCTCGCGCACCGGATCGCCCTGGAACGGACCGAAGGAGATCGGGGAGCGACCCAACCTGCTGGCGGCGCGCGACCTGATCGTGCAGGGCTTCGCCGACGTGGCGGTGACCGTGCGCGATGCCGAGACGCTTCTGCCGCTGGAGGCGATGGTGGTCGAGATCGTCGAGACGGGACGTCTGGCGATCAGCGGGCCCGACGGTGCCCTGGCGCTGCAGATGAGCGCCGGCGACTACACGCTGCACACGGGCGGGACCTTCTTCTATGAGGAGGTCGACCTCCCGCTGACCGTCGTCGCGGGGGAGAACCAACAGCTCTTCCTCGACGTTCCGCTGCGGCCGACCGGAGCGCTGGCTGGCACTGTCTTCGACCTGCGTCTGGATCGAGTCTCCGGCGCGCGGGTGCGCTGTCTCGAGACGCCGCTCGATCCGGTCCTCACCGACAGCGACGGCCGCTTCGCCTTCTCCACGATTCCGGAGAATCCCCGCTACGACTTCCTGGTCGGTCTGGTGCCCGGCCTGAGCGCCGTGCATCGGGCGTGGGCCATCGCGGGGGAAGAGACGGTGCACTGGTTCCCGGTGCTGATCGACGCCCAGGATTTCGAGCTGGGCGACGGCGGCTACGCCGGTGAGGGCAACTGGGAGTGGGGTCATCCGATCGGACTCGGTCCGGGGGGCGCCTTCTCGGGGGAGAACTGCTGGGCCACGCGACTCTCCGGCTACTACCAGACGTATCAATGGATCAACCTGACCTCGCCGCCGTTCGACTTCAGCGGCGCCGACTCGCTGCATCTCAGCTTCCATCACTGGTACTGGACGGAGGCCTATCAGGACGGCGGGCAGGTGCAGATCAGCCGCGGGGATGGCAACTGGCACACGGTGACGCCGATCGGGGGCTACGACCATGAGACGATTCCGACGCTCGGGCCTGGCTATACGGGCGACTCGGAGGGGTGGCAGGACGCGGTCTGCGACATCAGCGAGCACATCTGCGGCGCGGTGCAGGTACGCTTCCGCTTCGTCTCCGACAACGCCGGGGTCGGGCCCGGATGGTACGTCGACGATGTGGCGCTCGACGACGGCACCGCCGGAGCCGCGACGGTCGATCTGCGTCCCGAGGGTGGGGGAGCGGTGGACCGCGCGGAGACCCGGCTGCTGCTGCTAGGCCCGGCACCGAATCCGAGCACCGGGGGTGCCCGGATCGCTTGGCAGCTCCCCCACGAGACCCGGGGTGAGCTGAGCATCTGGGATGCCCAGGGGCGGCACGTGCGCACACTGCTTCGTGGAGCGCTGCCCGCCGGACCCGGGGCCGTGCGCTGGGATGGGCGGGACGAGGCCGGGCGCCGGATGCCGGCCGGTCTCTACCATGCGCGCCTGCGCGCTGAGGGGCTCGGGGAGGCCAGCCGGCCGCTGATCCACGTGCGCTAGCGGGAAGGGCAAGGCACCCCGGCGGCGCGGTCGGCAAGGACCACCGGTACGCGCCGGCTAGCCGCTCTGCCCGCTGCCCGGATCGAGTTTGTACTTGGCGCCCTCGACCGGAGCCGGCGCGAGCTCCGGGTGCACCCGCGTGACGTAGTCGTAGAGCACGATGCTGCAGCTGACGTTCACGTTGAGGCAGGGGATCAGACCATACTGCGGGATCATCACCTGCCGATCGGCGCGGGCGGTCAGCTCGTCGCTGAGACCGTACAGCTCGCTGCCGAGCACGAAGAGCGGCTTCTGCGGATGGCGGAAGCGGGGCAGCAACTCCGCCCGACCGCCGATCTCGACCGCGATGATCGTGTATCCCGCCTGGCGAGCGTAGGCCTCGAACGCGTCCCCGTCGGGGAAGTGCCGCATTCGTTCGAAGCGATGGATCTGGCCCGAGCCGGTGGCGTCGAAGGCTTCGCTGCCGATCAGTACGATCTCTCCGCACAGGAAGGCATTGGCCGTGCGGATCAGGTTGCCGAGGTTCATCTCCTTCGAGAGGTTCTCGATGGCTACCGCACAGGGCAGGCGCATCTCGTCGATGCGCGCGCGCAGTGCGCGCCGGCGGGGATTCTGCTCGCGCCAGAACTTCTCCAGCTCCTGCGGGTCGAAGCGCGCCATCACTCCCCCGCGGTTCGTGTGGCCGCAGCCGGGCGCAGACTGAGATTCCGCAGGATGCGCGCGGCGGCCAGCAGCGCGATCGCGCAGAGGATCGCGCCCCCCACCCAGCGGGCATAGAGCAGTTGCCCGATCCCGATTAGCAGCGTGTAGACCAGCACGATCGTCAGGAGGAACGACTCGAGCCGCCGGGGCGGCGACCAGGCGCGCTCCGGTTCGGCTTCGCCCCGCGCACCCGCGGGGCCCGTGGCCGCGCCGGGATCCGCCGCGCCGGCATGTGCCGCGGCGGTCTTG
>WJJG01000007.1 GCA_014729815.1 Candidatus Eiseniibacteriota bacterium | reverse complement strand
GGTCACCGTGTCACCGGCCTGGAGACCGATGTCGGCCAGCGAGCGTCCGGCGTAGAGGTAGTCCTCGAGATCCAACTCATAGGAGACGGCGCCGTAGGCGGTCTGCCGCGTGAGGCTGACCTTGCGCAGATTGGCGTTCGGCGTCGCCCCGCCCGAGGCGGCAATTGCCTCGACGACGTTCTCGGCCAGACTAAGTCGGAAGACGCCCGGATTGCGCACGGCGCCGAGGACCTGGAACTTGTCGCCGATGACGCCGGTCTCGTTCAGGGAAGGCACTACGATCGTGTCCTTGGGGTGCAGCTCGGGAAGCCCCTCGGGCGGCACGTCGTCGACCCCCCCGGAGAGGTCGACCACCGTGCTCTGCAGCGGCGCGCCCGGGCGCTCGCGGTGGAGCACCTCGACGGCCACTAGATCGGCCTGCGGCGTGGCGCCCCCGGCGGTCAGGATCGCGCCCCACAGATCGGGGACCTCGCGGAACGAATAGCGCCCCGGGTTGCGCACCTCGCCAACGATGGTGACGCTGCGGCTGTTGTATTGGGTTACGGTGACGATGACCTCGGGGATCGTCGAATCGAGGATCCGATAGCGCTCAGTCAGATAGCGCCCCAGATCCTGCGGCGTGCGCCCCTCGGCCTCCACACTGCCCATCAGGGGCAACTGGATGCGTCCGGAAGGATCGACCATCACCTCGCGACTGAGGTCCGCACGTCCCCAGACCTGGATCTGCACCATGTCCTCCGGCCCGAGCACGTACTCGGCGTCGGCCTCCTCCGCCGGCGGCTCCTGCGCCTGGGCGATAGTCGCGCAGCATAGCAGAAGCAGCGGCAGCAGGGATCCCGGGGCTTTCATCGATCGCCCTCCATGCCGGGCCGGGTGGCCTCGGCGAGCGTGTTCGCAGCCGTGGACTCTGCTCGCATGGCCCGCGCGCAGATCTCGCCGAGCCGCCGGGCCTGATGCTCGAAGGAGAAGTTCTCGGCGATATGACGATGGCCGCGTTCCGCCATCTCGGACCTGGCCTGACCGTCCGCGAGCGCGTCGGCAATGGCGGCCGAGAGCGCCCGGGGCTCTCCAGCCGGCACCAGCCAACCGGTCTCACCCGGCAGGATCAGCTCGCCCACACCCCCTACATCGGTCGCCACGACGGGTGTCCGAACCGAAAGCGCCTCGAGCACGACGTTGGGCAGGCCCTCGGAAAGGGAGGGGTTGACGACCAGATCCGCGCCCGCCAGAGCCGGCAGGATCGGACGCCGGAAGCCGGCCAGCAGGCAGCGTCCGGCGAGCCCCAGATCGGCGATCTGACGCTCCAGGGCGGCTCGCTCGCGACCGGCCCCGAAGATCAGGGCGCAGATCGGCGGCGCCTGCCGCGCGAGATCGCCCAGAGCGGCGACCAGATGGCGATGGCCCTTCTCGGAGCTCAGCCGCCCGGCGGCCACCAGCACGCGGGCTTCCGGCGGCAGGTCGAACTCGGCGCGCAGGTTCAGGGGGCTGACCTCCGGATGGGCCTCGACCGCGTTGTGGACGACCTCGATGCGCTCGGGACGCACGCCGTGGGCGATCAGCAGGTCGCGCATCGCCCCCGAGACGCAGAGCACCCGGGAGAAGCGCCGCAGCAGCATGCGACCGATCTTCTCGTAGAGGCGCACCTTCCAGTCCTCGGCGGTGAAGCCCCGCGCCACGGAGATGTGCGCCGCGCCGGCGCGCGCGGCCGCCAGGGCGCCGACCAGATCGGCCTTGTAGCCATGGGTGATGAGCACGTCGGCGCGCAGGCGCCGCAGCGTCCGCAGCGCCTGCCCGATCGCCCCGGGACTGAAGGAGGAGCGCGTCTCGATCAGGAAGACCGGCAGCCCGCGCTCGCGGGCTGCCTCGATGATCCCCACCGAAGGCCGATTCTCGCGGAACGAGCCGACCCCCACCTGCCAGCCGAGCTTCTGCATGTAGAGGGCCGAGGTCACGATCTGCTTCTCGGGGCCGCCGGCGAAGTTGCTGGCGATCAGATGGCAGAGCACACCCGCCGCCGGATCGGCGGCGGGCACGGGCTCGGCAGTCGCCGCCGCGGCAGCCATCTAGCGCGCACCCCGGCCGCGCAGGGCGACGTCGATCGTCTTGAGCAGGATCTTCATGTCCAGGGCCCGCGAGCGGTGGCGGGCGTAGTAGAGATCGTAGCGGATCTTGCGCGCCACGTCCGAGACGCTGGCGTCGTACTCCCGCTCGACCTGCGCCAGACCGGTGATGCCCGGGGGCACGTGATGCCGCTGCAGATACTCGGGGACTTCCGCCGAGAGCTGCGCGACGAAGTGCGGCCGCTCCGGACGCGGGCCGATCAGGCGCATCTCGGCGTGGATGACGTTGATCAGCTGCGGCAGCTCGTCGAAGCGCAACTTGCGTAGCACGCGCCCCACGCGCGTGATGCGCGGATCCCACTCGGTGGCCCAGACCGGCCCGGTCTGCTTCTCGGCGTCGGGGATCATCGTGCGGAACTTGTAGATTCCGAAGAGCTGCCCGAATCCGCCATTCTGCCGTCGCTCACCGCCCGCATACTCGCCGCGCGAGCCGCTGTTGCGCCGGCGGTCGAGACCCACGCGCTGCTGGCGGTAGAAGACCGGCCCTCCGGGAGAGTCGAGCTTGATCGCCGCGGCGATCACCGCGAAGAGCGGGGCGAGAGCCACCAGCAGTCCCAGGGCGGCC
>WJJG01000071.1 GCA_014729815.1 Candidatus Eiseniibacteriota bacterium | reverse complement strand
GGCCTATGCGGAAGCCGCGCGGCGCTGGCCCGAGCGGCCCCTGGCGCTGCGCGCCACCCTGGCCCGCGCGGAGCTGCTGCGCAGCCAGCTCGGTGCGCGGGCGGTGGCCGAGTCGCTCTACACGGCGCTGCTGGCGCGCACCGGTGCACATGCGCGCCTGCGGCAGATCCGCCCGCTGCGCGAGGAGGCCCAACTCGGTCTGGCCGAATGCGCCCTGCAAGACGGCGACTTCGACCGGGCGGCCGAGCGCTTCGCGGTACTCGAGGAGGACGCCCTGCGAGCCGAGCTGCGCGAGCGGGCGGCGTTCGAGCGGGCGGAGATGCTCTTCTACGCGGGGGACTACGCTGCGGCCGAGGAGGCCTACTACGATCTGACCGATCGCTACCCGCAGGGCGCCTGGGTCAACGACGCCCTCGAGCGCGTGCTGCTGCTCGGGGAGCATGCGGGCGATGGGACCGCGCTGCAGGCGTATGCCCGCTGCGTCTATCTGCGACGGGCGGCGCACCCCGACAGCGCGCTGCGGCGCTGCCGGGCGGCGTTGTCCGCGGAAGAGCAATCGCCCCTCCGGGCGCCGCTGCGGGGTCTGCTGATCGAGCTGCTGCTCGCCAGCGGGGAGACCGCGCGCGCCGATAGTGCGGCCGCGCAGCTTCTGGAGCAGGATGCGCGGCATCGGGCCACCCCGCGTGCGCTCCTCGAGCTGGCCATGGCGCTGGAGGCATCCGGCGGGTCGCTGCAGCGCGCGCGCGAATGGTATGAGACGCTCGCGCTGCGCTACCCGGATTCCTGGGAAGCGCGCCGCGCGCGCGCGCGACTGCAGGTGCTGCGGCGCGGGCAGGCAGCTTCCTAGCCAGCGAGAAGGAGAGGGGGGAGCCTGGAGGATGACGCGCAAGCCGCCAAGCGAAGGTCGTCGGAGATTGCCGCGGATTCTGATCTGCGCCGCGTGCGCGCTGGCGCTCGCCGCGGGCGCCGCACAGGCGCGGCTGCTCGTGCCGATGGATCTCACGCAGACCGACCATCTCAAGTCCTATGGCGTGGCCTACCATGCCCTGGAGCAGGGCCAGAACGTCGAGTGGCTGCTCAACTACCGCGGCGGTTCCTTCCTGCTGGAGGACACCCCGGAGAACCGGCGCTACGCAGTCCTGGAGGGCGTGCGGAGCGAGGTGACCGACGGTGGGGCGGAGGCCCAGATCTACGCGCAGATCGAAGCGGAGAACATGGAGGTGATCCTGCTCGAGAAGGCGCCGCGCGTAGCCGTCTAC
The DNA here is from genome assembly GCA_014729815.1 of Candidatus Eiseniibacteriota bacterium. Classification (GTDB taxonomy): domain Bacteria; phylum Eisenbacteria; class RBG-16-71-46; order CAIMUX01; family WJJG01; genus WJJG01. Next base: position 21,219 of record WJJG01000071.1, on the reverse strand, counting down.
GTGCCGCCGCTGGCCGAACCGTGGGACGACGCGGTCATGCTGGCACTCGACTATGCGGCAATCCCCTACGATCGCATCTACGATCGTGAGGTACACGCTGGACGTCTCGGCGAGTACGACTGGCTGCATCTCCACCATGAGGACTTCACCGGGCAGTACGGGAAGTTCTACGCCGGCTTCCGCCACGCCGACTGGTATCGGCAGCGTCAGGAGCTCCTCGAAGGCCGGGCTCGGGAGGCCGGCTACGCCAAGGTCTGGCAACACAAGCACGCCACCGCCGAGCGGATCCGTGACTACGTGGCGCGTGGCGGGTTCCTCTTCGCGATGTGTTCGGGCACCGATACCTTCGACATCGCCCTGGCCGCCGGGGAAGCCGACATCGTCGACCGAGTCTACGATGGCGATCCGGCTTCGCCCCGGGCGCAGCAGCAGCTCGACTTCTCCCACTCGCTGGCTTTCGAGAACTTCACGTTGGAAATGAACCCGTTCGTGTACGAGCACTCGAACATCGACATGAGCGACTACTCACGCTTGCGCGGACCGGAGGCGGACTACTTCGTACTCTTCGAGTTCTCCGCCAAGGAGGATCCCGTGCCGACCATGTTGACGCAATGTCATGTCAACATGATCGACGGCTTCATGGGCCAGACGACGAGCTACAACCGCGAGACGCTCAAGCCGTCCACGCTGATCCTGGCGGAAGTGCCGGGCACCGACGAGGTGAAGTATGTCCACGGCAATCTCGGCAAGGGGACCTTCACCTTCTACGGCGGTCACGACCCCGAGGACTACGAGCACCGCGTGGGGGATCCGCCCACGCGTCTCGAACTGCACAAGAACTCGCCCGGCTATCGGTTGATCCTCAACAACGTCCTGTTTCCGGCGGCCCAGAAGCAGGAGCGCAAGACCTGATCGCGGCCCCGACCTGCGACGGGCGGTCACAGGAGAGCCGCCGGAGGGGCACACGGCGTCTCAGGGCAGCAGGCAGACGCGGCGCGATGCGCTGCCAGAGGAAGTCTGCAGTCGCAGAAAGTAGACCCCCGGTGGCAGCCGGGGGGACCGGCAATCGATCCGGTGGGGTCCCGCCGCGAATCCTCCGCTCGCCAGCGTGGCGAGGGCCTGCCCGCCGGGGCCGAAGAGTTCCAGCGCGACCTCGTCGGTCACCGGGAGCCGGAACTCGACCGTCAATCGAGCTCGGGCGGGATTGCCGCGCAGCTGCAAGCGCAGGCCGGGATCCGTCCGCGCCATCGGGGCACCGACGGTACTGGCGGGATCGGGCACCACGCAGGCCGACCAGCCTCTGTAGGCCGGCGCCCACCACTGATTCACGACCTCGCCGCCATAGGCGAACTGATAGATCCGACCGATGGCTTCTCCGGACTCGGCCGTCCAGAAGTGGGTGCCGTCGAACCAGAGCCCGCGGCAGTCGCTGCTGGGAGGCGCGAAATCGTTCTCCGGGCGGGGCGTGATCTCCGGCCACTGCGAGATGTCCCAGCAGCGCAGAGGATGCTCGTCGTCCAGCGTCCAGAGGTATTCTCCGTCGAAAGTGCTTCCGTACACCGTCTCGTCGAAGCTGGCCCGGCCATCGAAGGTCCCATCTCGCGTGTAACGATTCAGGTCCCACTCATCGACGTAGAAGTAGTCTCCGTCCCAGGCCAATCCATAGAAGTAGTACAGGGACCAGTCGTCGACGATCACTTCCAGGTCACCGGTCGCGACATCCACTCGGTAGACGCGCGGCGCGAACGCCTCGGCCACATACAGCTCTCCGTCGACCACGGCGGTATCCACGAACCGATAGAACTCATACTCGTAGAAGCGTTCGACAGATCCATCCATCCGGAGCAGATAGATGCGTGAAAGGAACTCCTGATTGGCGGTGAAGGCGATTAGGTCGGCAAACGCAGCCACGGCGGCGCCCCCGACGAACAGGAGCGCCAGTACCGCGGCCACGAGAAGGGGCACGCGAGATGATCTGCGACTGACCGATTGCATGAGTCCCTACTCCCGGATGAGAGTGTAGCAGGGGCCGACAGATGCCACAAGGCGCGCCACGGGACACACAGTCCCGCGAGCGCGCCCGTTGCTCAGCCGTACGGGCACTCCGGGTGCGGCCGTGCGGCGGGAGCTCTGCCGCCTACCCATGCGCCTTGGCGAACTCCTTCATGAAGTCGACCACCGCAGCGACCGACGCCTCGGGACACGAGTTGTAGGTCGAGATGCGGATCCCCCCGACCGAGCGATGGCCCTTGAGGCCCACCATCCCGCGCTGCTTCCCCTGGGCGACGAACTGCGCCTCCAACTCCTCCGAAGGGAGGCGGAAGACGACATTCATCATCGATCGGCTCTCCTTCTCGACCGGGGCGCGGAAGAAGTCGGGATTGCGGTCGATCGTCTCGTAGATCAGGCCCGCCTTGCGGCGGTTGATCTCCTCGATCTTCTGGAGTCCGCCCATCTCCTGGAAGATCTGCAGCACATTGCGCAGCATGTAGACGTTGAAGCAGGGCGGCGTGTTGAAGAGCGAGTTCTTCTCCACATGCGTCTTGTACTTGAGCAAGGTCGGGATGTCGTCACGGCATTGCGCGACGATATCGTCGCGTATCAGAACCACCGTGACCCCCGAGGGGCCGACATTCTTCTGCGCACCGGCGTAGATGATCCCGAAGGGGCTCACGTCGAAGGGGCGCCACATGAAGTCGGAAGACATGTCGCAGACGAGCGGGACGTCGCCGGCATCGGGGAAGGTATGGTACTGGGTGCCCTTGATGGTGTTGTTGCTGGTGAAATGCACGTAGCGTGCGCCGGGGGTCAGCTGCAGATCGGCCTGCTGCGGCACGCGCGTGAGGCCATCGGCCTCCCCGTCGTAGGCGATGTGGACCTGCCCGAAGTGCTTGGCTTCGGCGATGGCCTTCTTGGCCCAAGTGCCGGTATGCAGATAGTCCGCGGTCTGCTCCGCGGCGAGCAGGTTCATCGGCACCATGCAGAACTGGAGGCTGGCGCCGCCTTGCAGGAAGAGGATGTGGTAGTTGTCCGGCACGGCCAGCAGGTCGCGCACGAGCTGGATCGCCTCGGCGTGGAGGGCGTCGTACTCCTTCGAGCGGTGGCTGGTCTCCATGACCGAGGTGCCGCTGCCCTCCCAGTCGAGCATCTCGCGCTGGGCGCGCTCCAGCGCACCCAGGGGCAGCACGGCCGGTCCGGCGTAGAAGTTGTGAATGCGTGCCATCGTGGGGTCCTCCCTCGCTCCCAGGTATCTCGTCCTAGGATCCGTAGTGCTCCTCGAGGATCTCGCAAATGACGTCGCCGATGCGCAGCAAGTTCTCCTTGGATGAGGCGCCGATATGCGGCGTCATGAAGACATTGGGGGCCTTGAGCAGCGGCGAGCTCTCGGGCGGTGGATCGCTCTCCCATACGTCGGTTCCGTAGGCGCGCACCTTGCCGCTCTCGAGGGCCGCCGCCAGATCGGCCTCGTCGACCACCTTGCCCCGTCCCGTGTTGATGATGATCGCCCCATCCTTCATCTTGGCGATCAGATCGGCGTTGACCATCCCGCGCGTTTCGTCGGTCAGCGGCGTGTGCAGCGAGAGAAAGTCCGCGCGCTCGAGCAGCTGGTCGAGCATCACCAACTCGGCGTGCTCCGTGTGGTCGACGTACTTGTCGTAGGCGATGACCTGCATCCCGAACGCCCGCGCGCGCTGGGCCACTTCCCGGCCGATGCGCCCGATCCCGATCAGTCCCAGCGTTTTGCCGTAGAGCTCGGTGCGCTTGAGCTCCTTCTTGGCCCAGCGGCCCTCCTTCATCGTGCAGTGGCCCTCGATCAGGCGATTGGGGATGGCGATCAGGTGCGCGAAGGCCATCTCGGCCACGGCGATGCTCGAGGCGGCGGCGGTGTTGAAGACCTGGATGTTTTTCTGCTTGGCGTACTCCAGGTCGATGTTGTCGAGGCCCACGCCGCCCCGGATGATCATCTTGAGCTTGGGCGCACTGTCGATGTACTCGCGCGTGCACTTGGTCTTGCTGCGCACGAGCACGACCTCTGCCTCGGCGAGCTGCTGCTTATCGTCGGTCGGCTCGCCGTATTTGCGCAAGCGATCGGGCAGGGATGGATCGAAGGCATCCGAGATCAGGATCTTCATCGTCTCCTCCTCGCGCCGCGCTCCGGCGGCGCCGTCCGCGATCGAATGGTGTCGATTCCCGTGGGGCGTGACTACCCCTCGAGAGAACGCACGATCAGCCCCGAACGGAGCTTCGGTTCGAACCAGGTCGATTTCGGCGGCATCACCTCGCCGGCATCCGCGACCTGCATGAGCTGCTCGATGCGCGTCGGGTAGAGGGCAAAGGCTGCCGCCGATCCGGACTGGCAGCGCCGTTCCAGTTCCCCGGTTCCCCGAATGCCGCCCACGAAATCGATGCGCTTGTCGCGTCGAGGATCCTCGATCCCCAGCACGGGAGCCAGCAGGTTGTTCTGCAGGATCGCGGCATCTAGCGACGCGACTGGATGCGCCTCCAGGAAGGTTCCCGGCCGGGCGGTGAGTCGCTCCCAGCGACCTGCGAGGTAGAGCCCAAAGCAGTGCGGCCGGTCGGGCGCCGGCTGGGAGGTCGGGGCGAGGGTAAAGCGCTCGTCGACCTTCTGGCGGAACGCCTCGTTGCTCAGGCCGCCCAGATCGTGGACCACGCGATTGTAGGGCAGGATCTTCATCTGGTCGTGTGGGAAGATCACCGCCAGGAAGAAGTTGTAGGGCTCGTCCCCCCGGTGATCGGGATTGGCGTCGCGGCGTGCGGCGCGGACACGCGTGGCGGCCGCGCTGCGGTGATGACCGTCCGCGACGTAGAGATGCGGCACGCCGGCGAACGCCTCGCGCAGGGCATCGATCTGGGAGGGCTCCCGAACCACCCACAGGGTGTGCTGGATCTCGTCGGGGCTCGTGAAGTCATAGGTGGGCGCGGTGCTCCGGATCTCGTCGACCCGCCTGTCGATCTCCGCCGTGGCGCGGTAGGTCAGGAAGACCGGTCCGGTGTTGGCGCCCAGCGCGTCGATGTGGCGGGCGCGGTCGTCTTCCTTGTCCGGACGCGTATGCTCATGCTTCTTGATCGCGCCGCCCTCGTATTCGTCGATGCTCGCCCCCGCGACCAGGCCGGCCTGCACGTGCTCGCCCATACGCTGCTGATAGACGTAGAGGGCCGGCGTCTCCTCGCGCACCAGTGCGCCTTGTTGGCAGAGGCGCTGCAGGTTCTCGGCCCCCTTGGCATAGATGCGCGGGTCGTGCGGGGGCGTATTCGGCGGCAGGTCGATCTCCGGCTTGACGACGTGGAGGAAGGTCAGCTCGTCTCCGCGGGCCTGCTGGCGCGCCTCCTCGGAGCTGAGCACGTCGTAGGGTGGAGAGGCCACCTGCGGCGCGAGCTCCGGACGCGGGCGCCACGCGCGAAAGGGCTGGATCTGAGCCATCGATTCTCTCCTCTGCTCCTGCGCATTTCCCCTATGGATCCTCGAGAAGCAGGCGATAATAACAAATGGGTCGGTGCGGCGCCAGGGTCGCAGCGGGGTGAGGTCTTGACAATCTCCCGGGCGGCCCACGAAGATCTCCCCGGCGCCGGACGACCGCGACCTCGGCCGCGCCGGCGCCACGCCGGCAGGGGGGTGCCTCAGGGGAGGCAGGTGCGAGCCTCTGCTCGCTGGGGAGGGGAGGATGGAAAAGGGTTTTGCACCGCCAGAGTGCAAGAAGTGTGGGAACGGGGTCCTGATTCCGCTTTCCGACTACGGCCGCGATGGGGCGCCCATCAACTTCAAGGCCTGGGTCTGCACCAATCCGGAATGCGGCTTCAACATCCGCATCGACAACGGTGAGATCAGCTACGGGCGGACGATTCCCTACTCTTCCAAGTAAGTCGGAGCAGGGCCCGCGGCCCGGTCCTCGGCAGGGGGCCGACACGCCGTGCGATTCCCCCGGTGGCCGGAGGCCACCCACCCCGCCGGACGGACGTCACCCGGGAGCAACAGGAGGCTCGGGATGATCCGCGCCGTCCTCTTCGATCTCGACAATACGCTCACCGACTTCGTCAAGATGAAGGACGGGGCCATCGTCGCCGCCGCGCTGGCGATGATCGATATGGGGCTGCCGCTCTCGCTGGACGAGGCGCGCCGCCGCATCTACGCCATCTACGACCGCGAAGGGATCGAGTATCAGCGCGTCTTCGATCATCTGCTGCGCGACCTCTATGGACAGGTGCCCGCCCCGATTCTGGCGGCCGGCATCATCGCCTACCGTCGTGAGCGCGATTCGCAGCTCGTGCTCTATCCCCACGTCAAGCTGACCCTGATCGAGCTGCTCAAGCGCGGCCTGCGCCTGGCGGTGCTCTCCGACGCCCCTGCGCTGCAGGCCTGGCAGCGTCTGCACCACCTCGCCCTGCAGCACATCTTCGATCATGTCATCACCTTTGACGACACCGGAGAGCGGAAGCCGGCTGCGGCGCCGTTTCGCAAGGCGATGGAGCTGCTGGAACTCCCGGCCGAGCAGATGCTGATGGTCGGCGACTGGCCCGAGCGGGACATGCGTGGGGCGGCGGCGCTGGGAATGCGCACCGTCTTCGCCCGCTATGGGGATACGTTCGGCACCGTTCGCTCGGGCGCCGATTTCGAAATCGACGACCTGATCGAGCTGCTCGAGATCGTCGAGTCGCTCAATCGGGCCGATGAGGAGGATCGGGCGGCCGGGGAGCCGCGCCCCGCGGTGGGACGAGAGGCGAAGGAGCGGGAATGAAGCTGGTGACATCGCTACAGATGCGGGAATGCGACCGGCGCACGATCGCCGGCGAGGATCTGCCTGCGCCTACGCCCAGTCTGGTCCTGATGGAGCGTGCCGGCGTGGGGATCCATGCCGCGCTGCAGCAGCATTTCGACTTCCTGGCCCAGCGGGCGATCCTGGTCTTCTGCGGCCCCGGCAACAACGGCGGCGACGGGCTGGTCGTGGCGCGTCGCCTGCGCCTGCAGGGGCATCGGCCACACGTCTTCCTGCTGGGCCCCATGGAGAAGCTCTCTGCCGATGCGCGGCATCAGGTGGAACGCTGCGACGAAGCGGGCGTGCGACGCCAGCGGGTGGCCGACCCCGATGCGCTGAGCGCCGCTGTGGCCGCCGCCCTGCGCATGTCCGGCGGGCGCCCGCCGCTGCTGGTGGATGCCCTGCTGGGCACCGGCACGCGCGGCGCGCCGCGGGGTCTGATCGGGGACGCCGTGGAGCTGATCAGGGCTCTGCGCGACGAACGGGACGCCGAGGTGCTGGCGGTCGACCTGCCCACCGGCGTCGATGCCGACAGCGGTGCCATCGCCGGGGCGGCCGTGGAGGCCGACCTGACGGTGACCATGGCCTATCTCAAGGTCGGCTTCCTGCGCTATCCGGCGCGCGCGCATCTCGGGCGGGTGCGCATAGTCGACATCGGGATCCCGCCCCGCGTGGCCGAGGAGGTCGGTCTGCCGCTGAATCTGATGACCGCCGAGGAGGCCTTCCTGCTTCGTCCGCAGCGCAGTCCCGATGCGCACAAGTCCCAGGTCGGTCGCCTGCTGGTGATCGGCGGATCGCCGGGACTCACCGGCGCCGCGTCGCTGGCCGCCCGGGCCGCCGTGCGCAGTGGGAGCGGGCTGGTCACCGTCGCCCTGCCGGAGGCGCTCAACATCGCCCTCGAGGCCAAGCTCACCGAGGTGATGACCCTGCCGCTGCCCGACGCCGGGCGCGGCTGGCTGGGCCCCGAAGCCGCCGAGACGATCCTGGCGCGGGCATCGACGACCGACGTCTGGGCGCTGGGTCCGGGCATCGGTCGCGCCGAGGAGACCCAGCGTCTGGTGCGTCGCCTGGTCGGCCAACTTCCCGGGCCGGCGGTCGTGGATGCCGACGGGCTCTTCGCGCTGGCACGCGGACAGTGGCAACGCGCCGCGGATGCGCCGCCGCTGGTTCTGACCCCCCACCCGGGCGAGATGGCGCGTCTCTGCGGATGCGCGGTCTCGGACGTCACGGCCCAGCCGATCGACACGGCCGCCGGATTCGCCCGCCAGCGCGGCTGCGTGCTGCTGCTCAAGGGGGCGCCGACGATCATCGCCGATCCGGCGGGCGAGATCTGGCTGAATCCAACCGGCAATCCGGGCCTGGCCACCGGGGGCAGTGGGGATCTGTTGACCGGTGTGATCGCCGCGTTCCTGGGCCAGGGGCTCCGTCCGCTGGATGCCGCCCGCCTGGGCGCCTTCCTGCACGGCTGGGCGGCCGATCGGGTGGCTGCCGAATCGGGGATGGCCGGGCTCGCGCCCTCGGACCTGCTGGGGGCCCTTCCGCGGGCCCTGCGCGATGTCGGCAACTCCACCGCCCTCCCGGCGACCCACTGGACCTCGGCGGCCGACTTCCTCGCCCCCTAGGGTTTCGCGCGGACGAAGTTGGTTCAGGGATTCCGCCGAACTCCCGATGATTCTTGGAGAAACCGAGCGCCGAGCGGCTCCGCCCCGTCGGTGGAGCCCGAGCGCCGGGACTCCGCGGCATTGGGAGGGAGGCGGAGATGGAATCCGACACGCAGGTCGAAACCCAATCCGAGAATCAGGCCGAGGACTCGCACAAGAGCGCAGCGGAGACGAAGGCCCTCACCTCGCTGCTCAAGGCGATCAAGTCGGTCGGACTCTACCCCGAAGGCAGTCCGGTACCCGAGAAGATCACCGGCGCCTTCGCCGCCGACCTGGCGCTCTGCTTCGAGGATGCCGAGGAGGTGCAGGTCACCTTCCGCAGCAGCGGCGTGCAACTCGGCAGCACCCTGGTTCCCGCCGGCAGCGACGAGAGCTGGGATCTGCCGCTGGCCCTCTTCGAGATCGGTCTGCGCGATCTGGCCTTTCTCAAGAACGTCACCCCGGGGGAGATCTACGCCCTCGTGCGCCTGCTTTCGTGCGCCGCGCGTCGCGAGCTGGATCCCGCCGAGGAGGACCTCTCGGTCTGCCTCTGGGAGATGGATCTGCCCGGCATCAGCTACCGCATCGCCGAGGTCGGTGACGAGGCCGACGCGGCGGCGGAGTTCGACAGTGCGGAACGCGGTGCGGAAGACGACGAGATCCGCGAGATGTGGGACTCGTTGCACCCGATCGAGCGGTACCGGCGCAGCGAGGACACGCCGGCACGCATCAGCGGCGATGATGCCGCGGTGTCCGTCGGCGAGCGGGAAACCGATACCTTGCTGCGGGCGGCCAAACGCGAGCAGACCGCCATGGGGCGCAAGCTGATTCTGGTGCTGCTCGAGCTGGTGCTGCACGATCTGCCGGCGCCCGAGTTCGAGCGCGTGCAGGCTTTGCTGCCCGACTTCTTCATCCGCCTGCTCGCTGAGGGGCAATTCCGGAGCTTCCTGCGGCTTTCCACGCGCCTGCTCGACCGCATCGAGAAGTTGCGCGAGCAGGAGCGACGTCTGGATGGCGTGGGGCCGATGGTCCTCGGCGAGTCGGCGGCACAGGCGGCGCTGGGCGCCTTGCGGGCGGGGCGCTGTGACGATCCACAGGCCGCCGAACTGATCCTCGTCTCTCTCGATCCCGCCGGCCTCCTGCTCGTGCTGGAAGAGGCGATCGAGGGCGGGCGCGGTCCGGGGAAGGCGGAACTGCGTCCGATTCCCGGCCGGGTGATCGTCCGAGCCCTCTCCCGGCGCCCCGACGACCTCTTCGCTCTGCCCGAGCGTCTCACGCCGGAACAGATGCGCCATCTGGCCGGCGCGGTCGACGGTCGGCTGGGTCGGGATGCGGCTGCGTGGGATGCTCGTCTGCGTCCGCTGCTCGAGAGCGACGATCCGGAGATCCGCCTGCGGGCGCTCGAGATGCTCGCCGCGGTCGGCCCGGCATCGCTGGAAGAGCGCCTGCTGACAGCACTGGACGATGCGGAATCGCGGGTGCGGCATTTCGCCGTAGAGCGCCTGAGCCAGCGCTTCGGCGAGCGGTCCTTCGCGGCGCTGCGCCGGGCGATCGAGGCCGACTCCTTCGCCGAGAAGGACTTCGAGGAGCAGGCGACCTTCTACGAGGCGCTCGCGCGATCCTCACCGGATGAGGCCCTACCGATCCTGGAGCGCATCGTGCGCCGCCGCAGCTGGCTCGCACCAAAGAGCTGGCGCGTGGAGAAGGCCTGCGCCCTGCGTGGGCTGGGACAAGTGCCTGCCGAGGCAGCCATGGCGCTGCTGATGCGCCACCGCAAGTCGCGTGATCCGCTCCTCGCGGCCGCGACGCGCGAGGCGCTCGCCGTCCAGCACCGGCGTAGCCGAACCGCAGCGGAGACCGCTGCGCCGGAGCCGAGCGAGATTGATGGACAGGCGCCCGAAGGGGCCCAAACGGAGACGTCCGGCGAGACCGACATGGCCCAGGCGGCCTGACGATCCGCCGTCCAGCAGATTGAGGGAGTGCGATGAGCGAGCAATCGCAGACGAGCACCGGAGCGGAGCGGGCCCCATCCGCCGCCCCGGACCGAACGGAAACACCGGCCACCGAGGGGGCGCAGCTGCTGCGCAGCTTCTTCTCGGCTTGGAAGGCGCTGGCCCTGCGCGGCACGCGTGATCGAAGCTATGGCAAGGCACTCAGCGAGCTGCGCCAGGCGGCCGAGCGCTTCTGGGCCGCGGGCGAGCCGGCACAGCTCGTGCGATACGGACGCGGGCTGATGGTGGGCCGCAATCCGGTCGAGCCGCGGGATCTGCTCCGCTTGCAGGCCGAGGTGCTGGCGGACGAGCTGAGCGATCGGGGCATCGGCGGACTCCGCTTCTGCGAGCCCTGGGAGGACGAGCAGGTCACGCGCTTCTTCCAGCTCATGCAGTCCTGGCGGGGCGGTGCAGATCAGGAAGGCATCGACCGGCGCGAGACGCTGCGCAGTGAGGGCATCGCCTCGATCGCACTCGAAGAGGCCATCACCGGTGACCAGGCGGACCAGGAGCGCAGCGGATGGGACGCCGAGCCGCGTCTGGGGGAAGCGCGCCAGCGGGCCAAGAAGACCTTCTTCCGCGCCCTGCGCTCCTCGCGCACCCACATGCGCAGCATGGCCGGAAGCTCCGCGCCGCAAACGCGCCGGGCGCGGGCGGTCGTGCACGAGATCGTCGATCGCCTGCTCGAGGAGGAGTACTCGATCCTCTCGATGACCGCGCTCAACGACTTCGACGAGTACACGTTCCACCATTGCGTCAATGTTTGCATTCTCTCGACGGCCCTCGGCCAGCGTTTGGGACTGGGCAAGCGAGAAGTCGCCGAGCTCGGTGTGGCCGCGATGTTCCACGACCTGGGCAAGATGTCCGTGCCCGAGCCCGTGCTCAACAAGCCCGGGAAGTTCGACCCGCAGGAATGGGAGCTGATCAAGCGCCACCCGCTCGAGGGCGTGCGCGCCCTACTCCGTTTCGAGCATGTCAACGATCTGGTCCTCAAGATCATGCTGGCGGCGCTGGAGCACCACATGCGCGTCGATCTGACCGGCTATCCACGCATCGAGGACGCCTGGGAGGTCAGCGTGCTCGGCCGCATCGTCTCGATCGCGGACTGCTACGATGCGATGACGACCAAGCGTGTCTATCACGATCGCGCGATGCACCCCCACGAGGTTCTGCAGCACATGCTCGGCTTGCGGGGCGAGAACTTCGATGATCGGCTGATGCGCCTGTTCATCGACCTGATGGGCTTCTTCCCGGTCGGAAGCCTGGTGCGGCTCTCCAGCGGCGAAATCGCCGTCAGCGTGGCCGCGCAGCCGCAGCGTCCCAGCGCGCCGGTGGTGCGCCTGGTGCGCGGAAAGCAAGGGGAGGCGGTCGATCCGCTCGACCTGCAACTGGTCAATCTGGCGGCCGAACGGGACGCCGGCAATGGCGAGGGGCGCCGCATCGTCGAGCCGGCCGATCCCGAAGAGCTGGAGATCGATCTCTCGCTCTACCTGCTATGAGATCTGCCTGCCTTGCGACGGTGCCCGGGCTTGAACCCCGGGCACCCTGTTCCGGCTCGCGGCTGCGTCTCGGGCGCCTTGCGCCGCGTCGCGTCCCGGGGGCATCCGCCTGCGGGCCGCATCCCGTGGCCCTCCTGCCCGCCTCCGAAGGGGGGCGTATCCGTCCTAAACACGCATCCTTACAATGGATAAGCTGCCTGGAATCGGGTTGACCTTGCCGGGCAACCCACCTATATTCCTGGAAAGTTTGCTTGCATGCGCGCTCGCGTGGGCCCCGCCGCGAGGATGCCGCACCGGACGGGTGTGGTCTACGCGATGCGCGGGCCGCGAGGGGAGAGATGCGGTGATGCAAAGAGGTTTCTCTGCATGGGCGGTCCTGCTGCTGGTCTTCGGAGCGGGCGCGCACCTGGGATGCGCCAAGCGGGTGCCGGTCGAGACCGGGCAGTTCGATCCCCGTCAGGCCGTGGTGATCACCTTCAACGATGGATCGCAGATCCAGGGCAAGATCGGCACCGACGAGACGGTGGAGTTCACCACCGATGGTGCGCACTATCGGGGCTTGGTCTGGGAGTTGACCGAGGAGGAGATCCAGCTCAGGGAGGTGCGTTTCCTGCGGCGGATCGATGATCACTCGGCCGAACGCGCCCGGCTGACCCACGCGCGCTACGATCTCGGGATCGAGACGGGGGCGTTCACGTTCGCCATCTCGGAAATCGCCAAGGTCGAGGAGCTGCATACCGACGCGCTGCGCACGGCCTCCCAGGCGATCTTCTGGACGGTCACCGGAGCGGTTTCCGCATTCCTGCTCGGCGAAAAGTCCTGACGCTCAAGCATGCCGCACGGCGCTGGCGTGCCCGACCGCTGCAGGCGACCCGAGCGCGCGGAGTGGGGAGTAGAGGGAGTATGACGAGGCACAGGCGAATGGTTCCGTGCGCGGTTCTGTTGGTGCTGCTGGTTGGCGCCGGCGCGGCGCGCGCGCAGCAGGCCGATATCATCGATATCGAGTACCCGTTGCCGATTCCCTACTTCATCGGCAACGAGAACCTGGATGCCCTTGGATTGGAGTACGGCACGGAGATCTTCGACACCGCCATGCTCCTGCCGATGTATCTCTACCGGCCGATCGACGACCTTACCCCGCGGCCCGGCGCCCAGGCTCTGGGAATGGGGGGCGCCTATACGGCGCACGCCGAGGGGCCTCTGGCGCTGGGATGGAACCCGGCGGGCCTGGGACGCCTGCGTGAGCCGGCGTTCGCCCTGGATGGCCTGACGCGTTCCTCGACCTCGACCAGCGAGGGCCTGCCCGACACGGTGATGATCGAGGGACAACCCAACTTCCGTATCACGCGCTACGAGGTTCGCTTGGCCGGCGCCAATCAGTTCGGTTTCGCCGGGGGCGCCATGCCCCTGGTCTGGATCGGCGATCGCCCGCTCGTGGGGGGCGTGGCCTACCGGCGCCACACCGACGTGACCTACGGCGAAGAGACCGTCCTCGAGATGAGCGTCTTCGAGACCACCGGCTATCCGTTCGTGCTGGGACAGGACAACAGCGAGCAGGGCTCGATCGAAAGCTTGACGATGGGGCTTGGCTACGAGGCGCTCTCCCTAGGCGACCTGTGGCTATCCTTGGGTGCGACGGCCAACTTCCTTACCGGGCGGATGACCTCGAACATCGAGTCGCGCATCAGCGTGCGCGGCTACGAGGAGGGCATGCTCGACTACCGCATGCGGTACAAAGGCTTCTCGGTCGAGCTGGGCGCGCAGGCCGCGCTGGAAGGGCTTGTGCAGGTCGGAGGATGGGTGGGGCTGCCCCACTCGATCTACGTCCACGACGGTCGTTTCACCAACACGCCGATCATTCCGCCCAACGCTTCGTTCGTCTATCGCACGCGCGGGGAGTTCGCCGACTACGATCTCGAGGTTCCGCTCTTCGCCAGCGGCGGCGTGCGGGTCGGCCCGATTCGGGGAATCGAGCTGGCGGCCGACGTCAACTACCGCCCCTGGTCGGAGGCCGAGATCAAGCACCGCCTGAGCGAGTACCAGGTCTTCGATGCGCCCTACCCCGGGGCGGACGTCACCAGCTTCCATGTGGGAGGGCGTTTCGAGTTTCCCCTCTTTCGCCGGCAGCTGCATGACCTGGGTCTCCGACTCATGACGCAGGGCGGCTACCGCACGCTGCCGCTCTCGATGTACGATCTCGACGTCTTCCACGGCGAGGCGCCCTACTTCTTCGGGGATCCGGTCGAGGGGGATGCCTACAGTTTCGGCTTCTCGCTGGAGACCCGCACCGCGCTGACGTTCCACTTCGGGCTCGAGACGCAGGGCTACAAGTTCCGCAAGTGGTTCCTCGACGACACCCGCGAGATGGAGAATCGCGAGCTCAGCTTCAGCGACCCCTGGGCGCGAGCGCCGATTGTCGACCGCAGCGTGACGGTTCTTCGCTTCGGCACCGAGATGAACTTCTAGCGCGAGATGCATCGCGGGCCCGAAACGAGTCTCTAGCCCCAGATGCGCCTCTAGCCGGCAAGCACCTCATTCGCCAGTCGCGCGGCGACGAACAGCAGATCCGAGAGACGATTGAGGTAGGCTCCGGCGTGCGCTTCGTTCGGGGAGGCGGGGCGACCGCGTGCGCGCTGCGCGGTGACCCAGGTGCGTTCGGCCCGTCGGCAGACCGCCCGCGCCACGTGCAGCGCGGCGGAGGCGGGCGTAGCGCCGGGAATCACGAACTGCTCGATCGGCGGCAGCCCCTGTTGCAGGTCGTCGATCAGGCGCTCCAGCTCGGCGGTCACCTCGGGGAGGGACGCGCCGCCGGACGCGGTGTCGGGCGCGCCTCCCAGCAGCGCGCCGATGGCCAAGAGCTGCCGCTGCGGCGCCTCCAGACGATCCGCCAAGGCGCTGAGCCGGGGATGCGCGGTGACCGAGAGTGCAGCGCGCGCCGCGCCGAGCTGGGATGTGAGTTCATCGAGCGTCCCCAGCAAGGCGAGGTCCGGATGGTCCTTCGGCACTCGCTGGCGGTTGGGATGCTGCGTCTCACCGTCATCGCCACGTCTCGAGTAGATGCGCCCATCCATGCCGCCATCTCCCCCCGCCTACGAGCAGCCGTTCGACGAGCCGCAGTTGGGGCAGATATAGCACGCCCCGTTGGGGCGCATGAAGGAGCCGCAGTCGGGACAGATCGGCGCATCGGCATCGGCCAGGTAGGCTGGCTTGGTCTCGCCCTGCCCGGTCGAAGCGACGGGCGACGAAGGCGGCGCCGACTCGGCCGTCGCCGTGACGTCGGCCTCGAGCAACTGCGCGCCCTCGGGCGGCGCGGCGCCCAGGCCGTTGGGCCGTTCCTCGCGCGGCAGGAATTTCAACGCCAGCCAGCGGAAGATGTAGTCGGTGATGCTCTTGGCATAGTGGATCTCGGGGTGATGCGTGAAGCCCTGCGGTTCGAAGCGCGTGTTGGTGAACTTGTCGACCAGCACGCGCAGCGGGACGCCGTACTGCAGCGCCAATGAGATTGCCGTGGCGAAGGCGTCGCAGAGGCCCGAGACGACCGTGCCTTCCTTGGCCATGACGATGAACAGTTCGCCCGGCGATCCATCCGGATAGAGGCCGACCGTGATATAGCCCTCATGCGCGCCGATCACGAACTTGTGCGTGATCGACTCCCGCTCTTCCGGAAGTCGTGAGCGCACCGGACGCGGCTTGCTGTCGTCGTCGTCGTCGTCGCCGGACGACTGTGCATCGTCGCTCTTCGAGAGCGCCAGCGGCTGAGCGCGCTTCGAGCCGTCGCGGTAGATCGCGATCGACTTGAGGCCCTGGCGCCAGGCTTCGATGTAGATGCGGCTGATGTCCTCCGGAGTGGCCTCGCTGGGGACATTGACGGTCTTCGAGATGGCTCCCGAAAGGAACGGCTGCACGGCGGCCATCATCTGCACATGGCCCATGTGTTCGATGAAGCGCTTGCCGTTACGCGGGCGGAAGGCGCAGTCGAAGACCGGCAGGTGTTCGTCGGCGATGTGCGGTGCGCCTTCGATCGTTTCCTGCTCCGCGAGATAGGCGACGATCTCCCGCACCTGCTCCTCGTCATAGCCGAGCCGCACGAGCGCCACCGGCACGGACTGATTGACGATCTTGAGCAGCCCGCCCCCGACGAGCTTCTTGTACTTGACCAGCGCCAGGTCCGGCTCGATACCGGTCGTATCGCAGTCCATCATGAAGGCGATCGTGCCGGTCGGAGCCAACAGCGTGGCCTGGGCGTTGCGGAAACCCCAGCGCTCGCCCTTCTCGAGTACCTCGTCCCACAGCCTCCGCGCGTCGGACAGGAGGCCTGCGGGCACACAGTCGGGATTGAGGCTGCTCAGCGCATCCCGATGGCGCCGCATGACGCGCATCATCGGCTCGCGGTTCTTGGCGAACCCCTTGAAAGGTCCCACGACTTGGGCGATCTCGGCGGAGGTGACGTAGGCCTGAGCGGTCATGATTGCCGTCACGGCCGAGGCCAGCCCGCGTCCGCCGTCGGAGTCGTAGGGCAACCCCCGCGCCATCAGGAGCGTGCCGAGGTTGGCGTAGCCCAGTCCCAAGGGGCGGAAGTCGTAGCTGTTCTGTGCGATCCGTTCGGTCGGGTACCCGGCGTTGTCGACGATGATCTCCTGGGCCAGGATCATCGTGGCCACAGCATGCCGGAAGGCGTCCACGTCGAAGCCGGCCTGCTCGTCGACGAACCTCATCAGGTTGATCGACGAGAGATTGCAGGCCGAGTCGTCCAGGAACATGAATTCGCTGCAGGGATTGCTGGCCGTGATCGCACCGCTCTGGGGGCAGGTATGCCAGGTGTTGATCGTGGTGTGGAACTGCAGCCCGGGATCGCCACAGGTCCAGGCGGCCTCGGCGATCATCTTCATCAGGTCGCGCGCGCGATAGGTGTCGATCGGCTCCCCCGAGGTCACCGCGCGCGTCTGCCACTGACCGTCGTTCTCGACTGCCTTCATGAACTCATCGCTGATCCGCACCGAGTTGTTGGCGTTCTGGAAGAAGACCGAATCGTACGCCTCGCCGAGGAGGCCGCCTTCGTAGCCGACCTTGATCAGTGCCCAGGCCTTCTCCTCCTCGACGGCCTTGGAACTGATGAACTCCACGATGTCCGGGTGCTCGATGTCCAGAATCACCATCTTGGCTGCGCGGCGCGTCTTGCCCCCCGACTTGATCACGCCGGCGAAGGCGTCGTAGCCGCGCATGAAGGAGACCGGTCCGGAGGCCGTGCCGCCCGTGGACAGGCGCTCCTTGGAGGAGCGCAACGTCGAGAAGTTCGTCCCGCTGCCCGAGCCGTACTTGAAGAGCATCCCTTCGGTCTTGGCCAGCTCGAGAATCGACTCCATCGTATCGCGTACCGCATTGATGAAGCAGGCCGAGCACTGAGGCTTCTCCTCGATACCCAGGTTGAACCAGACCGGGCTGTTGAAGGATGCCATCTGATGGATCAGCAGATGGCTGAGTTCCATCTCGAAGGTCTCGGCATCCTCCTCGGAAGCGAAGTAGCCCAACTCGAGCCCCCAGCGAGCGATCGTTCCGGCCACGCGAACGACCAGCTGCCGCACCGAGTTCTCTCGTTCCGGGGTCCCGTGCGTTCCGTAGAAGTACTTCGATGCGACGACGTTGAGAGACATCTGCGACCAGGATTCGGGCACCTCGACGCCGGCCTGCTCGAAGATGATCTCGCCCTTCTCGTTGGTCAGAGTCGCCGTGCGCCGCTCCCACTTCACGGCGTCGAACGGGCTGCGTCCGGGCGTCGTGAAGAAGCGTGCAACGGTGACTCCGCGTGGAGCCTGGGTCGAGGCGGCCGGGTTGGACTCGGCCCGGCGGTTGGCCTGGTCGGCATTCTTGGGCATCGCATCCTCCCTGGGATCGGGCCCGCACGGCGGTGCGCATGCTCCGGGCTCGTCGTCCGCGGCGCCTCACCCGGCGGGCGAGCGCGGCGGGGCGACCGGCACGGGACATGCGCGCGGCGCAACCGGGCCGCACTCTAGAGCCGGAAGCCCCAATATCTTGGGGTGGCGCGCGCAACCTAGTACCAAATGTGGGGACCGTCAAACCGAAAAGCGCGTCTCTGGGTAAGCCCTTCGCGCGAAACGGATTGAGGATCCGTCCCCGCTCGCGCCACGGCCGGCTCCCCTCCGCTGGGCCCAGGCGGCGCGCTAACATGTTTCAAACAAGAGAATTGCGGATTTCCCGTGGAAGACACTTGACTGTCCTGGGGTGTCGTGTCCGCGCACCGCGGATGCGGTTGCCCCGGCGCCGAGCCGAGCGCGGGCGCCCTACTTCGGTGGGGATGGTTCGGGGGGTTCGCCCTGCAGCAGCTCGATGAAATAGTTGACGGCGGGCGGCATCTGCCGCGCGCGCTTGATCAGGATCCCCAACGGACGCATGTGGCCCCCGCGCGCGAAGCGGACCACAGCCAGGGTGCCCAGGCTGACCTCGCGCTCGACCGTGGCGCGGGGCAGGATCGAGATACCGGCCCCGATTTCGACCGCCCGTTTGATGGTTTCGATGTTGTCGAACTCCATGGCCACCTGGGGCCGGACATCGGCCTCGCGCAGGATGCGTTCGACCGCCCGACGCGTGGGCAGGTTGCGCTCGAACATCACGAAGGGATGACCGGCGAGATGGCGCAGTTCGGTGCGCTTCTGGCGGGCCAGCGGATGCTCGGGCGGGCAGACCAGCGCGAGCTCGTCTTCGCGGAACGGCAGGATCCGGATGCCCGAGCGCCGAGCGGGATAGGCCACGATGCCGATGTCGGTCAGATTGCCGACGACCTGGTCGTAGATGCGATTGGCGCGGTGGTACTCGATGCGCACCCTGACATCCGGGTAGCGGCGCATGAAGTCGGTCACGTAGGCGTGCAGCTCGTGCAAACCGACGCTGTAGATCGTGGCGACGCGAACCGTTCCGAGCACGCGCTTCGAGAGCCGCTGCAGCTCGATCTCCATCTCCTCGAGGCGGCCGAGGACACCCTTGGCGGCCTGGTAGAGGATCTGACCGGCCTGGGTCGGCGCGAGGTTGCGTTTGCCCCGCTCGATCAGCTTGTGCTCGTACTTGTCCTCGAGGCTGCGGATCTGCTGGCTGACCGCCGACTGGGAGACGAAGTTCAGCACGGCAGCCTTCGAGAAGCTCTGGCTCTCGACGACGTCACAGAACACCTTCAACGCTTCCAGCTGCATCGGATCCCTCCCGGATCGGCGTTGGCCACGTCCGCTGGCTAATCCTTCCTATTAGCAGGCATTTAGGCGTCTGTCCACCCCCAAGGCGCCGCGCGAGCCGCATTGACAGTCGCCGGGCGGGTTTCTAGGCTCGCGGGATGGACGCGCCGTTCACATTCGCCCTCGGGGTGCTCGGCTGCCGGGCGAACCAGGAGGAGATCGACGCGCTGCGGTCTCAGCTGCAGTCGCGAGGCGGTCGTGAGCGGCCCTTTCCGGGCCCCGCGGAGCTGGTGATCCTCAATAGCTGCGCCGTTACCACTGCGGCGCAGGCGCAGTCGCGCCAGGCGCTGCGACGCGCACTGCGGCACAAGCGAGGGGGGTGCGTGGCGGTGACCGGCTGCGCGGCGCAGCTCGCCCCGCAGGAGCTGGCGAGTCTCCCCGGGGTCGATCTGGTCTGCGGCAACCGCGAGAAGAGTCGCCTGCTGGACTGGTGGGAGGCGTGGCGCGGCCAGTCCGGGCGAGCCATGCCGCGGACCGATTCCGGCGCGGGGGCAGCGATCTGGCGCGGGGAGGATCCCACGCTCGAGCGGTTCCTGACGCGCGCGAGCCTCCTATCCCAGCCGCGAGCGCGCGCCCTGCTCAAGATCCAGGATGGATGCTCGTTTCGCTGCAGCTACTGCGTCGTCTCACGACTGCGTGGCTCGGTCGTCTCGCGAGATCCCGCGGAGGTGGTCGATGCGGTGCAGCGTCTCGCCGCCGCCGGCTTCGGCGAGGTGGTGCTCACCGGAATCAACCTGGGGCTCTACCGGGCCCCGGGCGCGACCCTGGCCGATCTGCTGCGCCGTCTTGCGGCGCTGCCGGGCCGCTTCCGCATCCGGCTCAGCTCGCTCGAACCGATGACGGTCACCCCGGAGCTGATCGCGGCGGTGGCCCGCTCGCCCCGCGTCTGCCCGCACCTGCATCTGGCGATCCAGTCGGGGGACGATGCGGTCCTGGCGCACATGGGGCGTCCCTACGATCGCGACGATCTGCGTGTCCTCTGCGCGCGGATCCATGACGCGCTGCCCGATTGCGGCCTGGGCGCCGATCTGATCGCCGGCTTTCCCGGCGAGGATGCCGCGGCCTTCGAGCGCACGCGCGCTCTGCCCGATGAGCTGGGATTGACCTACCTGCATCCGTTCGCCTACTCGGAACGACCGGGTACGCCCGGAGCGACCCTCCCGGGCCGCCTTCCCGAGCGCGTGCGCAAGGAGCGTGTGGCCGCCTTGCGCGCGCTGGATGCCCGCCTGCGCGCGGGCTTCGCCGAGCGCATGCGTGCGCGGCGCCTCGAGGCGTTGATCGAGACGGTGGACGCGGGGCGCTTCCGCGGAGTGGCGGGGGAGTATCTACGGCTCGAGGGGCCGGCGGATCCTGCCTGCGCGCCGCGGGGGCTGCGCGCCGTGACGGGCGGATCGCCGGTCGCCGGGGAGCTGCACGACTGCCACCTGCAGGCTGCTGCGGATGCGCATCTGCAGCAAGGGAGAGGCTGAGCGGTGCCGCGCTACTTCCTCGAGACCTACGGATGCCAGATGAACCTGGCCGACTCCGAGCTGCTTTCCGGAATCCTCGGCGCTCACGGCTGGGAACCGGTCCCGGAACCCGGGCAGGCCGATCTGATCGTCGTCAACACCTGCGCGGTCCGCGAGCGCGCCGCGCAGCGGGTGATCGGGCATCTGCGCAGCTACCGCCCCCTGCGGGCCCGCAAGCCTGGGCTGCGAATCGCCATGGTCGGGTGTCTGGCGCGATACGCGGGCCGCCGCCTGGCGGAGCAGCTTCCGGAGGTCGATCTCTTCGTGGGTCCGGATGCCTACCGGCGCCTGCCCGAGCTGCTGGAGGATTCCGCGGCGCCTCCGCGCCTGGCGATCGGCATGCAACGCGAAGAGACCTATGCCGACCTGCAGCCGCGCCGCGCCGCGGGGGTGCGCGCCTGGGTCAGCGTGATGCGGGGCTGCGACCGCTTCTGCAGCTACTGCGTCGTGCCGCTCGCGCGCGGTCGCGAGCGGAGCCTGCCGCTGGGCAGCGTGCTGCGGGCGGTTGCGCGCGCGGTTGCCAGCGGGCATCCGGCGGTGACCCTGCTCGGGCAGACGGTGACCTCC
>WJJG01000070.1 GCA_014729815.1 Candidatus Eiseniibacteriota bacterium | reverse complement strand
GGCCCCTGCGCCGTCGCAAACGCGCCGCGGCCGAGCAGCTGGCGAAGGTCGCGGCCCGTCTGGCCAGCTCGATCGATGCCCCCACCTTGGCGACCCCGGATGCGCCAGATCCCGCAGATGGCATCGAGCGGGCCATCGCGCGGCTCCTGGGCGAGCTGGACCGCCAGACCGAGGGGCTGGAGCCCGCGCTGCGGCGGCGCTGGCGGCGCCTGCGAAGCGAGCTGGCCGAAGCGGCCGAGGGGCTCGAGCGTCCGATCGATCGGGCCGGCTTCGCCGCACGCCGCGCGGAGGGGCGTGCGACCCGATCCCGGCCACCGGGCGCGCGCCGGCGGGGCCGCGGAAAGCCGACGCCGGCCGGATTCCATCCGCGACGCTTCGCCCTACCCGGCGGCTGGGTGGTCCTCGTGGCCCGCTCGCGCCGCGAGAACGATCTGCTCACCCACCGCTTCGCGGCACCGCACGATCTCTGGTTCCATGCGCAGGGCGTGCCCGGAAGCCATGTGATCCTGCGCCGGGGACGCCGCCAGGACAATCCCAGTCGCGCGGTGCTCGAGGCCGCCGCGGCCATCGCCGCCTACCACAGCAAGGCGCGCAGTTCGGGCATGGCGCCGGTCATCTACACCGAGCGGCGCTACGTGCGCAAGCCGCGCAAGGCGCCCGCCGGACTGGCGGTCTGCATCCGCGAGAAGACGCTGATGGTCGAGCCGCACCTGCCGGCCGGGGCGGAAACGGAGGAGCCTCCGCGGGACGGATAGCGCGCCGCATTCCACACCCGCGCGTGCCCCGCGAACTGCGCCGAGGATCGCGTGCGGCCCCTGTCGGCATCCTTCGCCCGCGTCGTCACGCGATCCGATCCGTGCATTCTCCGCGTGCGGTCTGCCGCGCCTCCCACTTCCCCAGGAGCAGCGGGTAGACCAGCCGCTCACCGATCAGCATGGCCGCCACCACGTAGGCGTAGCCGGCGAGCACGTCGATGATGTAGTGATGCACCAAATAGACGGCGCCCACACTCACGCCCAGCGGGTAGAGGATCGCCGGACTCGCGCGCCAGCGATAGCGCCGCCAAAGGAAGAGGAAGACCAGGACCGCGTAGGCAGCGTGCAGCGAGGGGAAGGCCGCGAAGCGGTTCGGATTCATCCGGCCATACAGATTCTCGAAGAGCGGGTAGCCGATCTGGCGATCGAAATTGATCAGGCTACCGGCGCCGTGTCCCTTAAATTCGGCCGGGGGCTGGGCGAATCCGTACTCGTTGACGTACCAGGGCGGAGCGGTGGGCACGGCCAGAAAGGTCGCGAAGCCGAGGATGTTGAGCACCGTGAAGCAGACCGCGAAGCGATAGAAGAGCCGCCGGTCGCGCACCGTATGCCAGAGCACCCAGGCGACCAGGATCACCGCCCCCATATGCATCGCATAGACGGTCGAGGAGAGGTTGTCGAGGAAGCGCTTCAGGAAGCTGTCCGCGAAGCGCTGCTGAAAGGTCAGCGAGTAGATCGGGGGCGCCTCCCCGCCGGTGAGCCAGCCGAAGAGCTTGACCTCCAGGCGATAGAGGCCCTCGACGAGGACCCGCGAGCGCAGGTCGTCGGCCACGCCGCGCATCATGTCGTAGACGATCCAGGCGCCGATGAAGGGACTCCAGTCCCGCAGGAAGGCCTTGGCCTGCCGCAGCAGGAGCACCACGATCAGGAAGATCAGGAAGGCGTGATCGGGACGCACCTTGACGCGCTGATCGAGCCAGACGAAGTAGGCCACCAGCAGGAGCAGCACGACCAGGCGCCAGCGGTTTCCGCGCAGCCTCTCACGCCAGCCCCGCCGGAGATCCCGCCGCGCGGTCGCCGCCGATCCCGGGGGCTGCCCAGCGTCGGGCGCGGGCCGCGGTGATCCGCGGCGACTCATGACGGGCTCTCCTCCGCATCCGCCCGCAGGCGCGGGCCACGCCGGCGGGCATCGCCGCGGCGCACCGTCCAGCGCTGCTGGTCGAGGTATTCGAGCAGCGGGACGGCCTGTTTGCGAGTCACCCCGAGCAGATCCTTCAGGTCGCCGACCGTCAACTCCGCGTGGGATGTGAAGTAGTCCCGCAGTCGGGCGATCGCCTCGTCGACGCGGCTGGTGGCGAAGTAGAAGTCGGGGGGGATGCGTACGATCTCACCCGAATCGACCAGCAGCAGAAGCAGCGCCTCGGCCTCCCGCTGGGCGGCGGAGCCTGGTCCGTGACCGCGCGCGGCGACCTGCGCCAGCAGCTCGCGCTGGCGCTGCCCGGCGAACCCGGCCTGGCGCACGGCATCCAGGATCGCATCGCGCAGCGCTTCGTGCGCCGCGTTCAGTACCAGCCGATCGCTGCCGACGCGCAAGCGATCGTTGCGCACGAAGAGTCGCCCCGCCTCGGCCGCACTGCGCACCCAGGCCTCGACGACATCTGCGCCGATCTCGCCCTCGACCCGCTTCTTCAGCTCGCTCTTGGCCAGTCCCCAGCTCAGCGGCGCGCGCGCCTGATAGGCCTCGAGGATGCCGCGGATCCGCTCCCCGGCCGCCGTCAGGCCCGCGCGCGAGACCACGCGCCGGCGGCCGACCGGCACGACCAGCCCCGTCTCGCTCAGCTCGCGCAACGCCTCCTCGACCTCGGGACCGCTGGATCCACTCTCTCGCGCCAGTGGCGCGCGCTCGCAGCCCCGGGCCCCGTAGCGCTCGACCACCGCCGCCACACGCTCGCGCGGTGTGCCGGCCGCCGCCTGATCGAGCGCCGCGAGATCCTCCCGGCGGTAGCGCCGCCGCCGTCCCACGCCGGCGGTGACCACGGTGCCCCCGGCCACGGTGTGCATCGGGGAGTAGGTGCGCAGCACGAAGTGATCGCCGCGCTCGGTAAGGGTCGGAGTCTCCAGCCGCAGTTGCGCCCAGCCCCGCTTTCCGGGCT
Organism: Candidatus Eiseniibacteriota bacterium; assembly: GCA_014729815.1. Lineage (GTDB taxonomy): Bacteria > Eisenbacteria > RBG-16-71-46 > CAIMUX01 > WJJG01 > WJJG01. The sequence goes on along the minus strand of WJJG01000070.1, from coordinate 2,438 downwards.
CGAGGCGGTCGGCGTCGAGCAGGATGAGCCGTCCCAACAGCTCGGCCGCGCCGAGATGGAAGCGCATGCGTTGTCCGCTGCGGATCGGCGCCGCGGCGGAGGCGAGCAGCCGCACTTGCGCATCGACGAAGGTCGTCGCGCTGCGCTGCGATCCCCCGCCCAGCAGCCAGTCGCCCCGCTCGATGGTCGACTTCTCGACCGCGTGCAGCGCCACGGCCACGCGCTGGCCGGCCAGGGCTTCGCCGACGCGCCGGCCGTGGACCTCCAGCGACTTGACGCGCGTGGTCAGATCGCGCGGCAGGATGCGTACGGTCTCCCCCTCTCGCAGGCGGCCGGCCCATAGGGTCCCGGTGACGACCGTACCGAAGCCCTCCATGGTGAAGACACGATCGATCGGCAGTCGCACCAGCGATCCACGCTCCCCGAGCTGTACCTCCGCGGCGACCTGCTCGAGGGCCTGCAGCACATCCGCCTTCCCCTCCCCGGTCTGCGCCGAGACACGCACGATCGGCGCCGTGCGCAGGCAGGTCTCCGCCAGGTACTCGCCCACCGTCTCCTCGACCAGCTCGAGAAACTCCTCTTCGACCAGGTCGGTCTTGGTCAAGGCGACCACACCGCGCTCGACGCCCAGCAGATCGATGATGTCCATATGCTCGCGCGTCTGCGGCATGACGCCCTCGTCGGCCGCCACGATGAAGAGGATCAGGTCGATTCCGCCTGCGCCGGCGAGCATGTTGCGCACGAAGCGTTCGTGTCCCGGCACATCGACGACGCCGAGTTGCTCGCCGGAGGGCAGCTGCAACGAAGTGAACCCGAGCTCGATCGAGATCCCGCGCTCCTTCTCCTGCTTCAGTCGATCGGTGTCCACACCGGTCAGCAGCCGGATCAGAGCGGTCTTGCCATGATCGATATGGCCGGCAGTGCCGACGATCAGCGGGCGATGAGCCGACGATGCTGCCATCGCATTCCTTCTGCGAGCGCCCCGCGGCCGTGCGCGGGGCAACCAGGCGCTCCGGATTTCGAGGCCGATGCTTCTCGGGTGCCGTGCGCAGACACCTAAACCTCGTCTCCCGACACGCGGCGGATGCGCGCGCCCAGGCGCGCCAGCCGTTCCTCGATTCGTTCGTAACCGCGATCGATATGGTAGATGCGCGAGACGTGCGACCATCCCTCGCTGGCCAGCCCGCCCAGGATCAGCGCCGAGGACGCACGGATGTCGGTCGACATCATTTTGGCCCCGCTCAGCGGCGCCCCTCCAGTGACCGTGGCGACGTTGCCCGAGAGGGTGATGCGGGCGCCGAGGCGGCAGAGCTCCGGCACGTGCGTGAAGCGATCGGGGTAGATCGTCTCGGTCACCACACCGCTGCCATTCGCCGTGCAGAGCAGCGCCATGAACTGCGCCTGCATGTCCGTGGGAAAACCCGGGTAGGGCTCAGTCACGACATCCACCGCCTGCAAGCCGTCACCGGGCACGGAAAGGTGGACCGATGTCCCGTCCGTCTCGAGCCGGCACCCCATCTTCTCCAATCGTGAGAGCACCAGGGTGAGATGCTCGGGACGCACGCCGGTGATGGTCACCTCGCCCCGGGTGATCGCGCCGGCGACCAGGAAGGTCCCCGCCTCGATGCGGTCGGGAATCGTCTCGAAGCTCACGCCGGGCGTCAGCGCCTCGACGCCCTCGATGGTCACCGTGCGGCCGCCGGCACCCTCGATCCGCGCCCCGAGTGCGTTGAGGAAGTCGGCCAGCGCCGAGATCTCCGGCTCGCAGGCGGCGTTCTCGATCACGGTGGTGCCCTGCGCCAGCGTGGCCGCCATCATCGCGTTTCCGGTGGCCCCGACACTGGAGAGGTCGAAGACGATGCGCGCTCCGCGCAGGCGGCCCGCGCGCGCGACGATGTAGCCATGCTCGAGCTGCAGGTCGGCGCCCAGGGCGAGCATCGCATCCTGGTGCAGATTCACTGGACGCGGACCCCATGCGCAGCCTCCCGGCAGGGAGACGCGCGCCTCTCCGCAGCGCGCCAGGAGGGGGCCCAGGACGTAGATCGAGGCGCGCATTCGTTTGACGTGATCGTAGGGTGCTTCGTGCGAGTCGATGCGCGCCGCGTCGAGCTCGAGGGTGTGATCGCGCAGCTCGCCGCGCACGCCCATCTCGCGCAACAAACCCAGCAGGGTGGTCACATCCCGCAGGCGAGGAACGTTGCGGATCTCGACCGGTCCAGGCACGAGCAGCGCGGCGGCCATCATCGGCAGCACGGCGTTCTTCGCTCCGCCGATGCGCACCGCGCCCCGCAGGGGCACGCCTCCTTCGATCCGAAAGGCTTCCATCACATGTCCTTGCGAGCCGCACTCGATCGCCGCTGCCCCGTCCGGACGCAACCGCGCCGCAGGATAGCAGACGGCCTGCGGATCATCCAGCGCGCCGGGTCGCGCTGCAGCGC